>NZ_JBANEL010000036.1:0-30271 GCF_040187735.1 Comamonas sp. w2-DMI
CGCCACCTCGGCCTCGCTCGGCGGGCGCACCTTGAGCACGATGTCGGACGCAGCCCACAGCGACGCGGCATCGGGCAGGATCTCGGCGCCCGCGGCGCGGTAGGCGTCATCGCTGAAGTTGGCAGCCTCGCCGGCGCCGGATTCGACCGCGACCTGAAAGCCCAGCTTGATGAGCTTCTCGACCACGTCGGGCACGGTGGCGACACGTTTTTCCAGCGGGAAGGTTTCCTTGGGGACACCTATGCGTTGGGTACTACTGAGCGGGGCATCACTGTGCTGCGGCGTCGCACTGGTACTGGTCTGCATGAAAGATCTCCTGGAGATTGGTTGTCGTTATGTGGAAGCAGCTCAAATGCAGCCAATGCACCGAGCACACTCCAGTGCCAACTCATAGGTGCTCCGGCCAGCACAAGGTGGCGCACCAGAACCAGCCGTGAAACTGCGACCCCACATCGCAGCCCTGATGGATGCGACTTCAAGCTGGGGCCGGTGGCTGTCAAAAAGAGAGCCGCTGATTTCTGCTTTCGAGTAGCCTCTGCTACGAAACTTAGGAGCTATCAGCGCTCGTCTTCGACAAGGACTGCCTGCCGGTTTACGCGCGGCGCGCGCCTACCAGCACAAACAGCATGGTGGCGGGCTTGTCGCTCGTGTTGCGCCAGGCATGGCGAGTGCCGTTCTGGATCACAGTGTCATGGCGCCCCAATTGCTTTACAGCACCGTTATCGAGTTCAAGGTGAATCTCACCGTCCAACAGCACTCCGTAGTCGATGGTGTCGGTGGTGTGCATGCCAGGGTTTTCCATCTCGAACTTCTCTGCCAGGCCGGGCAGAACCTGCATGTACTCGCCCCCCGCCGCCATGGGATCGAAACCGGGACTCATCATCACGGAATCGGGCGGAAAGGTGATGAACATCAGATTGGTGCCGTTGGGGCCAGGCACCCAAGACGAGGCAGCTACAGCGGGATCGTCGCCAGACGATGCTGGAATCGTGGCATCAGGCTGGGTTTCCCACAGCAGTGAAGTCACGAAGCCCGGCACATGCTGGAATGCCGTGGTTCGCGCGGCAGTCGCATCCGAGAGGAATACGGATTGACCACTGGCGTCGTGGCCGGTAACGATGCGTCGGTATGACATGACGTGCTCTCCGTTCCGCATCAATGCATGATGACGACGTTCGTGAAGCCGCCGGTGCGCTGCTCTACTGCTGCCAGGGCTTCGTTCACACGCTCCAGGGGGAAGCGTTCATGATCGAAAACGCTCAGATCCAGCGTGCCCGCATGCGCCATATTGGCCATGTCCTGCCCTTCGGCCGTGGTGAACCACAGTGAGCCGATGTAGGACTTCTGCAGGCACATGAGCGGGAACGGCTCCAGCGGAATCGGGTCGGCCACGCCGCCGATATTGATGGCCTTGCCACCGCGGCGCAGTGCATTGAAGGCATCGAGCACTGACGACACCGGCGCATTGGGGCCAAGTGCCTCGATCAGCACATCGACCCCATAGCCGCCCGTGGCCTCCATCACGATTTCGGCCACTGGGCGATCGCCCAGCACGATGGGCACGATTCTTTGCGGGTCGATTTGGTGCACCCGGTCGAGCAAGACTTTGTTGCGCGCCGTTGCATAGATCTTGGCAGCTCCCATCGCCAACGCCAGGATCACCGCACCCAAGCCCAGCGTGCCGGTGCCGCCGTCGATCAGCACAGTCTGTCCCGGCACGAACTGGGCCTTGCGCAGCGCCGAATAGGCCGTACCCAAATAGCCGAAACGCGCCCCTTGCTCGAAACTGATGCTGTCGGGCAGTTTGACCAGATTGGCAGCCGGGGCGGTCATGTACTGGCCGAAGCCGGCATAGGGGTAGTCCTCGAAAATCTGCTGAGAACCAGGGCCAAAGCCGAAATACCCCTGGAAGGTATAGGCAGTGCAGTTGATGTGGTCGCCGCGTCGGCAGGCTTCACAGGAGCCGCAGGACAGGCCCGGGTTCACATAGACCCGGTCGCCCGGCTGGATACCGCGCACCTGGCTACCGACCTGGGTGACGACACCCGCCGAGTCCAAGCCGTAGATGGCGGGTAGCTTCGGCAGGGGCAGGAAAGGGAACCACTGCGCATAGTGGGTCACCACATTGTGCAGATTAGGCACTACTCCAGCGGCCTTGACTTCCACGAGGACATCGGTAGGGCGAACGTCGGGAACGTCCACCGTGTCGATCTGGAATGGCTCACCGATCTTATGCAGGCGGGCTGCGCGCATCGTCTTGGTCATGGTTTGCTCCTTGTTTTGGGCAGTGGAAAGCCGACCGAACCGACCAGATCCGGTCGTCGGGGGGAAAGTGACAAGAGAAGGGAGTCCGCCGTAGCGGACTCGGGCATGCGCCCTAGCGTGCGAAGAAGTCCACGACCATGGCGTTGAACTTGTCGGCGTGCTCCCACTGTGCCCAGTGGCCGCAGCGGCTGAAGACGTGAAGTTCCGCGTTCTGCAGACCCGCCAGCAGGCGCAAGCCCACGTCCAGCGGTACGAAGCGGTCGTCGCGGCCCCAAATCACCAGCGTGGGGGCGCCGATCTCGCCCAGGCGGTGCCCCACATCAGGGAATTGCTTAGGGTTCGCCTCGGAGCTTTTGACGAAGTTCTCCAGGTGATCGCGGCGCGAGAGCATGTTGTCCAGCCGTGCCTTGTTCAGGTCTTCCGTGAGGCTGCTGGTGTCGTAGACGAACACGCTCATCATGCGGTTCAGGTTCTCGATGGTCGGTGCGCGGTAGAGCGCGCCGATCAGTTTGATGCCCTCGGTAGGCATAGGCACGAAAGAGCTGGCCCCACCTGTGCCGCCACCCATCAGCACCAGCTTGCCCACACGATCAGGGTTGGCAAGTGCAAACGCTACGGCGCTGTGTGCGCCCATGGAGTTGCCGATGAGGTGAACCTTGGCGATGCTCAGGCCATCAAGCAAACCTTTGAGTGCGCGCGCGTTCAGTTCGGAGCGCGAGCCAGTGCAGACGATGGGGTCGCTCTTGCTCCAGCCCGGGCAGTCCATGAGGATGACGCGGTAGCCCGCTGCGACGAGCGGTGCCACGTTACGGTTGAAGTTAGCCCAGCCGCTGGCGCCAGGGCCAGAGCCATGCAGCATGACAACGACCTGCTCTCCTTGACCCACATCGTTGTAATGCAGTTGAAGGCTCAGCTCACCGTCTTGAATGCGGATGAAGCGGCTGGTGGCGGATTCCGTGATATCTACAGACATGTTTTTCTCCCTTTTCAACCGGCTTCGCTCATGCTGGGCTGCTGCTGAAAGCTCTCGCGCTCCTGACGCTTGAGCAGGTCCAGCGCCACGTCCACGATCATGTCTTCCTGGCCGCCCACCATACGGCGCTTGCCCAGTTCCACCAGGATGTCCACGGTCTTGAGGCCGTACTTGGCCGCGGCCACTTCGCTGTGGCGAAGGAACGAGCTGTACACGCCGGCATAGCCCAACGCCAGCGTTTCGCGGTCCACGCGCACTGGGCGGTCTTGCAACGGGCGTACGATGTCGTCGGCCGCATCCATCAGCTTGTACAAATGCGTGCCGTGGTTCCAGCCCATGCGTTCGGCGGCGGCGATGAAAACCTCCAGCGGCGCATTGCCTGCGCCTGCGCCCATGCCGGCCAAGCTGGCATCCACACGGTCGCAGCCTTCTTCCACGGCGGCGATGCTGTTTGCCACGCCAAGGCTCAGGTTGTGGTGGGCATGCATGCCGGTCTGCGTCTCGGGCTTTAGAACTTCCTTGAAGGCACGGAAGCGCTCGCGCACGTCGTTCATGCTCAGGGCTCCGCCGGAGTCCACGACGTAGCAGCAGGTGGCGCCGTAGCTCTCCATCAGCTTGGCCTGCTGGGCCAGGGCCTGCGGCGTGGTCATGTGGCTCATCATCAGAAAGCCCACGGCCTCCATGCCCAGATGGCGCGCATATTCGATGTGCTGTTTCGAGATATCGGCCTCGGTGCAATGAGTGGCCACTCGCACGATGCGGGCGCCCGCATCGTATGCAGCCTTGAGGTCATGCACAGTGCCGATTCCTGGCAGAAGTAGCGTTGCGATCTTGGCGTGCTGAATGACGCTGGCGACGGCCTCGATCCACTCCAGATCGGTATGCGCGCCAAAACCGTAGTTGAAGCTGCCGCCCTGCAGCCCATCGCCATGGGCGACTTCGATGGAGTCCACCTTGGCTTCGTCGAGCGCCTTGGCAATCTGCTTGGCCTGCGCCACGCTGTACTGGTGGCGGATGGCGTGACTGCCGTCGCGCAGCGTCACGTCGGAGATATAGATTTTCTTTGCGGTATTGCTCATGAAAGTCTCCTTCAGGCAGCGGCCAGCATGCGCTCGGCCATGGATTCAGCGGTACGCAACGCGGCACTGGTCATGATGTCCAGGTTGCCCGCATAAGCCGGCAGGTAGTGGGCCGCACCCTCGACCTCTATGAAGATGGAGGTCTTGAGTCCATGCATGCGCTCACCCACACCGGGGATGCGAATAGACTTATCGGCAGCGATGCGGTCGAACTGCACGCGCTGTTTGAGGCGATAACCCGGCACGTAGGCTTGCACGTCGGCGGCCATGCGCTCTACCGATTCGGCAATGGCGTTCTCGTCAGCCATCTCGCTCAAGGTATAGACCGTGTCGCGCATCATCAGCGGCGGCTCGGCCGGGTTGAGCACAATGATGGCTTTGCCCTTGGCCGCGCCACCCACCACCTCGATAGCCTTGGAGGTGGTTTCGGTGAACTCGTCGATGTTGGCGCGCGTGCCGGGGCCAGCGCTCTTGCTGGAGATGCTGGCGACAATTTCGCCGTAGTGAACCTTGGCAACGCGACTCACCGCCGCCACCATGGGGATCGTGGCCTGGCCGCCGCAGGTGACCATGTTGAGATTGGGAGCGTCCAGGTGCGCATCGCCATTGACCACGGGCAAGCAATACGGGCCGATGGCTGCGGGCGTGAGGTCGATCACGCGGATGCCGGGCTTGAGGCCGCGCAAGAAGGCATCGTTCTTGATGTGCGCCCCGGCGCTTGTGGCATCGAACACAAAGTCGATGTCAGCGAACACAGGCAATCGCGTCAGTCCCTCAACCCCTTCATGGGTCGTGGCGACGCCCATGCGCGCAGCGCGAGCCAGGCCATCGGAGGCAGGGTCGATGCCGACCATTGCGCCCATTTCGAGATACTTACCGTGGCGCAGAATCTTGATCATCAAGTCCGTGCCGATATTGCCGCTGCCGACGATGGCAGCCTTGAGCTTGCGGGTCATGCTGAAATCCTTTAGGTTGCGGAGAAACTGGCGTGGACGCGGCCCACGCCACTGATATGGGCCTCGAAACGGTCGCCGGGCTGAACTGCAACCATGGGGCCAAGTGCGCCGGTCAGCACAAGGTCACCAGCGCGCATCGGCTGGCCGAGCGCGGCGAGCTTTCGCACCAGCCAGACTGCGGCATTGAGCGGATGACCCAGGCAGGCAGCACCGTTGCCGGTGGAGACGGTTTCCCCGTTGCGCGTCATCTGCATGTCGCAGAGCTTGAGATCGAGGCCGTCGAGCCGCGCAGGCACGGCACCGAGCACGACCAGTCCGCTCGATGCGTTATCGGCCACGGTGTCAATGAACCGGATGTTCCAGTTGGCGATGCGACTGCCCACGATTTCGATCGCGGGCAGCACATAGGCGGTCGCGTTGATAACATCGACCAACGTGGCATCAGGCAGGTTCAGGTCGCGCGACAGCACCAGTGCCACTTCGGCTTCGACCTTGGGCTGCAGGGTGCGCGCAAGCGGCACGATCTCGTCGTCGCCATAGACCATGTCGGCGAACAAGGTGCCGAAGTCGGGCTGATCGACACCGAGCTGTTTTTGCACGGCCAGGGAGGTCAGGCCGATCTTGCGACCCACAATGCGGCGGCCTTGCGCTTGAGCGTGCTGCACATTGGCCAACTGCACAGCGTAGGCCGTATCGTTGTCGGTGATTTCCTCGCGCAACGGAGCAATCGGCGTTGCCGTGGCTTCAGCCTGGCGCAAGCGTTCAGCCCAGGCTTGGATTTGAGAGGATGAAGTCATTGTGTTCTCCAGATCAGGTATGCATGAACATGACGCCATAGCCGGCAATCAATGCAGGGATGGCACGGTAGGCAAAAACCGGGCAATCCAGAGGCCGACCTTGTACGTCGAGACTTGGTAGAGCAGCCCGAGCTACTAGCCAGGTTTTCGATTCATGTGCGGAGTTGCCCGCTTCAGCCGCGATGGAGGCTTCAGACATGGTGCACATTGACTCCAGATCGCCATCCGCCAGAAACTGCATCCAGCGCTGATCCCATTCCGGGTTAAGCGGCTTCATCCAGTTTTCGCCATGGGCCAGGGCCATTCCAGCGGCCTTGACACGCTCGGTCTTGGCGGCGACTTCGGCCTGCGTGGGCTTGGATTTAAAGGTAATGCGCTGGCGCACAGCAGGGTCCGGGTGCTCTAGCGTAGGCACAGGAGGCTCATGCGACAGGCCGCCCGAGCCAATCAGCAGGGTGCGCTGCGGCAGCGTATCGAGAAAGCGGCCAATGGCCTCACCCAATGCCTTGCAACGTCCCATGCGGGCAATGCCGGGCAAGGAGACGGAGTTGAGGAAAATTGGGATCAATGGAGGTGTCTGGGAGAGGTCATCACCCCACAGCACCTGTAATGCTTGCGAAAAGCCATGATCCACCTCCATATGACGCGAGATGGCAATGTCGAAATTCGCATCCATCAGATGCGTTGCTAATGCCATAGCCTGAGCTTCTTCGACATTCAGTGCACCAGCAGGCGTCAAATAGTCACCCACGGCGATGGCTTTGCTTCCAATGCAGAAAGGCGGCATCAGTTCATTGAAGAAGCCGTTGTAGTGGTCGGGACCAAGCAAGACCACGAGTTGCGGGTCAAACGCCTGCACTGCGGCACGGGCCTGCGCGGATGCAGTGTCGAGAGCCACTTGCTCCTCATCGCTGACGGGGTTGAGGCCCCAAAGCGGCGAGTGCGACATGCCCAGAAAGGCGCGCTGCATCATGCGTGCTCCAGATCCAGCAGTTGGGCGAGGGCCTGTGCCAATTCTTGCTGCGCGACTCCACTGTCAGCGACGCCCTGCATATGGCGCCATGCCACCACGCCATCGGGACGTACCAAGAGCGCACCGGCTTCATCCACTTCACGAATCGCGTGCCAGCTGCAGTAAAGATCCTGCGCACCCGGTTGACCGATCACCACCACGCGCAGATAAGGCAGGTTCATTTGCTTGGCCGCATCAGTCCAGGCATGGCCCGCAATGCCAGTGACCAGCGAATAGCGCCCCTTGCCGACCAGATCCAGTGTCGATATGCGACGACCATCTTTACCGACCAGCCACGTATGGGGGAGCTTGGCGCCAGGGCGTGTAGTGGCCTGGAGGTACAGTTGGCGGTCTCGTGCAAAGACTTCTTCACCGGCATCCGGGTCAGGAATAACGGCATCAGAAACACACCGCTGGTTGAGCTCTACCCCCTGGGCATTGAACTCGTAGTTCTTCAAGTCCAGCGCCTTGGCAAGCGCGTCGCGCCGCGCCACACCTTCCGGCCCAGGGTCGGCCAGTTTTTCCAATCCCGCAGCCACGGGATCAGCGGCCGTCATGTCGCGGAAACACTGGTTGAGCGGCCCATAGTCCACCCGCGACTGATTGGCGCGTGCGACGATCTGCGCACCCACAGGGGCACGCTCCAGGCTATAGGACTCCAGGAGGCCAGGACCGGCATAGCCTTTGACCACAAACGCGAGCTTCCATGCCAAGTTGAAAGCATCCTGCATGCAGGTGTTGGAACCCAGGCCGCTCGACGGCGGGTGGCGATGCACCGCATCGCCCCCGCAGAACACACGCCCCTTGGAATACACCGGTGCATGGGCCTGGTTGACGTACCAGGTCGAGGCGGTGGCAATGTCGATTTCCAGTTCGGGGTCGCCGACTAGCAAACGAATCTTGCGCTTGACCTCCTCCGGCGAAAAGTCCGGCTCGCCCTGGGACATGTCAAAACCCCAGCCCGCGATCCATTTCTTCCAGGGCTCAACGGCTCGCAGCAATCCCATGCCGATTTCGCCAAAGGCGGTGTTGGACGTGACGATCCAGTACAGGATGCTGGGACGATGGGCAACATAGCGCGTGAGGTCAGCGTGGAAGACCACATAAGCTGTTCCCGCGCGGGCCAGTTGCCCCTCCAGCTTCAGATCCAGTTCTTCCAAGATCTTGGAGCGGGCTCCATCTGCTCCAACGAGGTAGCGTGCGCGCACCGTATATTCGCGGCCTGTTTTTTCGTCGCGCAGCCAGGCAGTCACGCCATCTGCGTCCTGCTCGTGGCGCAGGTACTCGGTGTTGAAGGTGTAGACCGCGCCACGTGCCGTGGCGTTGGTGACGAGCACCGGCTCCATCTTTTCCTGTGTCAAGTCCATCAAGGGGCAAGGGCTGCCCTGGATGTAGTCGCCCTTGCGCTCGTCACCCGTGCCCCAGGTGCGCAAACGAGCGATCTCAGGCCCCGCCAAGCTGGTGGTAAACAGGGTGTCGCCCATGTCTTCCCACGGCGTAGCGATGTGGAGCGCTTCCTGCTCCACGTTCAGGTCGCGCAGCACTTCCATGGCCCGCTGGTTGGTGATGTGCGCACGTGGCGAGTTAGCCGTCCAATTGAAGCGGTTGACGACCTGCACGCGCACGCCATAGGTGGCTAGCGCCAGCGCAGTAGTGGAGCCCATGGGGCCGCTACCGATCACGAGCACGTCGGTTTGGAATTCGGATGCTTGGGACATGTGTGTCTCCTGGGTTTACTTGAGGGTGTTCTGGATGACCTTGCCGTAGGTGGCGATGTCGCGGGCCAGCCGCGCGGACAGTTCGGCGGGTTCGGCCGGATAGGGGTCACCCGACATAGCCAGCTTGTCCTTCATGGCAGGCGTTTTGAGCGCTGCGTTCAGTTCCTGACCCAGACGCTGAACGATGGCAGGGGGCGTTGCGGCCGGGGCGACGAAGAAGATGTAGTTGGAGATTTCCAGACCGGGATAGCCGCTTTCGACCAACGTAGGAACCTCCGGCAGCAGCGGGTGGCGCTTGGCCCCCAAGGTGGCGATGGGTACCAGCTTGCCGGTCTTGATGTACTGCTGCGCGTAGTGCACCGGCATAAGCATGGTGTCGGTCTGGCCGCCGATAAGGTCTGTAGCCGCAGGCGCCAAGCCCTTGTAGGGAACATCAACGAACACAGCACCCGTCGCCTCGTTGATCTGGTGCATATGGATGGACCAGGGGCTGCCGGTGCCCATGGTTCCGAAGTTCATCCCGGAATTCCTGCTTTTGGACAGTTGAACCAATTCCTTGACGCTGCGGGCCGGCACCTTCGGGTTGACCACCAGCACGAGCGGAATCAGGATCGTTCCAGCTACCGGAACAAAATCACGCTGCGCGTCGTAGGGAACCTTGGCACCCAAGATGGCTGCTGCCTTGGGGTACTTGGCCATGGCTTGGTTGATGGCGTGCGAATCGGACACCACGCCAATGGTGTAGCCATCCGCAGGCGCGCGGGCAACCGCCTCGGTACCGATGATTGAGGACGCCCCAGGGCGGTTGTCAACGATCACGGTCTGTTTGAGAGGCCCGCCGATGGCCTCTCCCAGTGCACGCACGGCGGAGTCGGCGTTCCCGCCTGCGGGGTACGGAACGATGACGCGGATAGGCTGCTTAGCAGGCCACTCCTGCGCATGAGCACAGGGACTGAATGCGAATCCCAGCGCCGTCATGGCGCAGAAAATGCGTCTGGTAAAGGTCATTTCTGTCTCCAGGTTCTTGTAAGGTGTCGTGGTCACCCGCCTATAGCTACGGGTAAGTCGAAACACCCATGAAGTGTTTCTGATCTGCGTCAATGCGCATAGACTGTGCACAGAGTGCACCAGATGGAAGCCCAAATGTCCTCCACCAAAAGTTTGACCAACTCCCAGACTTACCGAGAAGTAAGAGGCTTGACCCGTGGAATTGCGGTGCTACGTGCGCTCAATGCCATGCCTGGAGGCATTGCAGGGGTTGCTGAGTTGGCGCGTGCCAGTGGATTGCACCGAACGACGGTGAAACGGCTTTTGGAGACGCTCAAGACGGAAGGGTTGGTACTCCAGAAAGACGATGGCGCTTCTTATGCGTTGGGGTTCGAAGTTCGACGCTTGTCCGAGGGGTATGTGAGCGCTGATTGGATCGATCAGATCGCCTCGCCTGCCATGCATAAGCACCTGCGCTCGCTGTCGTGGCCGAGTGATTTAGCCACGCCCGATAGCGGTTTTATGATCGTGCGCGAGTCCACCCACAGGGCCAGCTTGCTGTCGCAGCACCGCGCTACCATTGGTCTTCAGATTCCCATGCTGGTGTCATCGCTGGGCAGGGCATGGCTGGCAGCATGTACGCTGGATGAACGCGAAGCCGCGCTGGCGCTTCTGCGAGAGCGAACAGACACTATCGGTGAGCTGGCGCGCGATAACGCCTACGTCAAACGCATATTGCGTGAAACCCGCAAAAGAGGCTACTCCGTTAATAGAGGCGAGTGGCTGTCGGAAGCCAGCGTGACGGCCATTGGATTCCCCATCATTGCCAATAGACAGGCAATCGGTGCGATCAACTTAGTATTGCAGCGCAGTACCGTCACCGACCGGGAAATTGCCGTTCGGTACGTGCCTCTGTTGCGTAGCTTGGCGGAGGAAATTTCTAGAGGCGCTTCCACTCCCTCTTGGAGGTAGCTGTGTATTCGTACAGTTTTATACCCTTAAATTAACCATGATATTAATGTGGTTTAAGGGTAAACCCTTTTTCTCGGAGTATCGGTTCCATGCTCCAGGAATTGCGATCACTATCCAACTGACCTGCCAAGTTGTCGCCCGACTTCCCATGACACCCCACTATTACGGACTGTTGCAATAAGTTGCTGTCCCAGCCGCTGCTCGATCACTGGCTTCCACGGCACGAAGCTGAAACCCTTGCCGTCATCCAGCATGGCGTAGCGCCCGCTGGCCAGCATGAGGCTGCGGCGGTAGATGCCCGCTACACGCTGGCCGTCGGCCACGGGCCGGTGCTCCAGGCCGGTTTCGGCGGCAATGTCTTTGCCGACTTGGGCCAGTTCCCGGTTGCGCAACGTGCCCAGCAGGTTGCGCGCCAGGGCCGTGCGCTGCCCACGCCGCTCGGCCAGCCCCTGTTCGACCAGGAAGTCGGCTCGCTGCTGTAGCGCCTGCTTGGCCTCGCCGCCAAAGCCCAGGTCGCCCAAGCCTTGGCCGCCGCTGATCAATTGCTGATCCAGCCAGGTCGCGCCGATCACGCGGGTTTGCCGCTCGATGGGAAGATGGGATTTCAACTCCACGGCCACGCCGCCCAGGCGCTGCGCGTCGTATTGGCGGCCACGTTCGGGAAGGTCGTCCGGCACCTTCCATAGACCCTCGGCCACACGTTCCACGATGCCCGCTCGGCGCAGGGCTTCGAGGCGGCGGACGTGGGCCGCAATCACTTCCTGCGGGCCACGGCCATCCCTGGCCTGGCCTTGTGCAATGGCGAGGTGATGGTCGGTGCGGTACAGGCCATTGGCCGCCAGTGCGGCAATAGTCTTGTCTGCCGCGCGCACCTCAGCGGAGCCTTTCACCTCGACAACCGCGCCCATGGGGTACTGCTCCAATTCCGTCCTGGGCGGCAGCGTCACATAGTGGGCCTTGCCGTCAACGCCATCGACCACCAGATAGCCCCGGTCGTACAGCTCGTCGGCCAGTCCCTTGCCCGCTACCCGGCCGATGATGGACTGCGCATCCTCGCCCGGCTGGAACACGTCCAGCTCACGCTGCCGGCCGCCCATGGCCCGCTGCATGGTGCGGATGATGTCGCCGCGTTCGCCCATGGCCCGCAAGGTTTTTTCGGCATCGGCATGCACGGCCCAGGCGCCAGGCTGCGTCTCCGTGGCAAGCCCCATGCGTTGAAGCCGCTGCAGGCGCCCGACCAGCAGCAGGCGCTGGCGTTGCAGCTTGGATTCGTTGAAGCGCTCGATCTTGACCAGGCCGTCCACTGCCTCGCGCTGCAGGGTGCGGTCCAGGCTCGTCCAGCGCTCCTGCTCCACCTCGCGGGCCAGCGTGCGCTGGATCTCCAATTCCGTGCGCGGCCCCAGCCATTCGGTGGCCAGTTCCATCGCCCGCTCGCGCATGCCGCGGGTGATGTACTCCTGCGAGATGATGAGATCCTTGCCTGTGTCGTCCTTGCCGCGCAGCACGACATGGGTGTGCGGGTTGTCGGTGTTCCAGTGGTCCACCGCCACCCAGTCCAGCCGGGTGCCCAGGTCGGCCTCCATGCGAGCCATCAGGTGGCGGGTGTAGGTGCGCAGGTCTTCAAGCGGCTCCGCATCCTCGGGCGAGACGATGAAACGGAACTGGTGACGGTCGCCCCGGCCGCGCTCCTCAAAGGCGGCAGTATCCGCCTCGTCGGTAATGGCTCCGTAAGCCCGGCCCTGTCCACCCTGGCGATCCACCCCTTCGCGCTCGATGTAGCGCAGGTGCTGCACCGTGGATTTGCCGCTGGCCTGCTGTAGGTATACCAGCCGCACCTTGACCGTGGCCCGGCGAGAAAACGCCGTCAAGGACTTGCCAGTGAAGCGCGCTGCCGTATGCCCGCGCCCCAGGCGCGAGCCGGGTGCCTTGCCGGTGGTCTTGCACCCTCGACCGGAGACGCCAGCGGCCTTGCTTGTCTGGCGCAGCACCTGGGCAATAAAGGTGTCGCCGCGCTGCTTCGGCTTGCCTGGCCGCACGCGAAAACGGTCATCGTCACCGGGATTTCCGCGCTGGCTCATGATGTAGCCCCCGCCAAGCCCATCGCGCCCGAGCGGATGGAGCACACGGCGGGCCCAATGCCCGCAAGGCGTTGGGGCTGTTGGCGGCACGCAGCCGCCCTATGGCGCGTGCCGCGCCACACCCACGTGCAGACTGGCCTTGCGCGCACCGTGGTGCCGCGCCCTTCAATCTTGCCCTGCATCCCTGCCTCTCGCATCCGCTCCCGGCAGTGCTGCCCCGGCGCTGCGGCTGCGCGAGCGGCCAGCGCGCCGGGGAACGCGCCGATGGCCGCAGGCCGGGCGCGTTCAAGGCAAGATGCCTGCACGTTGGACAGCTGCGCCGGAGACAGCGCGAAGTGCGGTGCCCAATGCGAAGTATTGGCACCCGCACTGCACGCGCGACGACACGGCGACAGCAGTAGGAACGACACGCCCGATAGCACGACGGAATGCACGTTGGCGTGCAGCAAATCGGCGGCGGTCATGGGCGCTTCTCCAGCCAAACCGGCTGCGCGACGCCGATCACGGCGGCTGCGCTGACCGGCCCGAAATACCGGCTGTCGAACGACGCCGGGTTGGTGACACTGAGCAGAAAAAGCTCGCCGGCTTCAAGGCGGCGGCACTGCGGCCAGGATGGCAGCAGCCGGCCCAGCCGGTCGGCTGGCAGCACCGCGGCCACCGGCACGCCGTCGATCCAGACCAGCGCATCGAACACGCACACATGCTGCGGCGCAACAGCGCCCACACGCTTGAGCAGCGGTACGCGCGCCGGCAGGTAGTGGCGCTGCGCAGCGAGCGCGGCGGCGTCTGGCGGCAGCGTGGTCAGGACGATGGCACCAACGCGCAGCGCATCCGCAGGCCCGATGCGATACCAACCGACCGGAATGCTGTCGGACGGGTTGTAGACCAGGCGCGGCAGCGGCTGCACGAAAGCCGCCCAGGCCAGCGCCGCGAGACCGCAGGCGGACAGGCCTGCCAGCACGAGGCGTGAGCGAGGACTGGTGATCATGACAGCGCCCTCCCGGCCTGCCAGGCGGCATGCCGCTCGGCGCTGTATTCGGGCAGCGGCAGGCGCGCCGCGAGCCGGTTGGCGAGCGTGCGCCAGTACGCAAACGAAGCAGCGGACGGCGCGATGCCCAGCGCCTCGATGGCGTCGATGCGCTCCAGCACGGCGCTCACGGCTCGGTCACCTTCGGCGTGCAGCAGCAGGCGCGCACCGGGCTGCACCCCGGGGATGCGCTGCGCGCCATCCAAGGGCGTGCAAGCCTGCATCACCATGAGCTGCCAGCGAACCGTGCCGTAGTCGTTGGCCTGCCAGCGGATACGGCAGAACACGGCGCCCGGCAGGAACATGGCAACGCGCCGCCAGCGGTCGTGCCGAACGATGCGCAGCGGCTCGCCGAAGCGCAGGTAAATGTCGATGCGCTGATCCACGTAGGCCAACGCCACGCGCGTCGGCGGCGTGGATGCGGGCCATGCGGCAGGCGCAGTCGTGGCTGCTGCTGCAGCAGGCAAAGCGGATGCGTTCATGGCGTGTTCTCCCCGCGTTGTTCAGGAAACTCCCGCTCCAGCAGCGCGCGCAGCAGGTCGGCCACGGTCACGCCCTGCGTGAAGGCCGACACCTTGATGCGTGAGCGCATGGCTGGGGAGATGTCGAGGGTCAGGCGGGCGGTGTAGACATCCCCCTTGTTGAGCACATCGGCGTCGCCCTGGCGAATCCACGCCTCGGCGTGCGGATTCGCAGGCGGGCGGGCGCCAATGCCGACGCGCTTGCTGCGTACTGGCTTCGCTGTCATGACGGCCACCGCAACAGTTCATCAACCAGGGCGGTGATTTCGCGCGCGGCGGCGCTGTCCGGTGCCGTCTCGCGCGCGAGACGGCCAGCGGCCACGCTGTCGGCGAACACGATGCGCTGGCGTACTTCCGAGCGCAGCGCAGGAAGCGGCTGCTCGGCCAGCGCGCCGCGCGCTTCGCGCCCGATCACGGTGGTGCTGACGCGCCGGTTGATGACAAAGGCCGCGCGCAGCTGCGGTCGGAACACCTGGGCTTCACGGATCAGCGCCACCATCTCGGCGCTGGCCCAGAGGTCGTAGGGGCTGGGCTGCACCGGGATCAGCACCCGGTCGGCCGCCAGCAGCGCGGAGCGCGCCAAGGCCGCAATCCTGGGTGGCCCGTCGATGACGACGTGATCGGCCCGCCTGGCGAGTTCTGGGGCTTCCTGATGCAGGGTTTCGCGTGCAAGGCCCACGGCACTGAACAGCCTGGGCAAGCCTTGCTGGCTGCGGCGCTGCGTCCAGTCCAGCGCGGAGCCCTGCGGGTCGGCATCCAGCAGGATGACCGACTGCCCGCGCATCGCCAGCTCGCCGGCGATGTGGGTGGCGAGCGTGGTCTTGCCCACGCCGCCTTTTTGATTGAGCAGCGCGACGATCATGGCCTGGCCCTCCGCGTTGGAAGACCGGGTGCAGGAAGATCGGGTGTCGGCCGACGTGCCAGAACGGCACGCCGATGACTCCAAACGCGGGCCTGCACGCGCCGCTGCGCGGTTATCCACCGTGGCGCGGCGCTCTTACTAGTTATGGTATTTAAAGTTAATACGTTATAGGCCGCCGAAACCCGCGCCAGCATTGGCCTGGCGGACCATTGGCACGCCTGATAGCACGAGGGTTCCACGCCCGATAGCACGAGACTCGGCACGCCTGATAGCACGAGCCCGTCCACAGGCTTTGCCGCGGTTATCCCCGTGCCGTGGGCGGCACGGGCCGGAAGGTGAGCAACTCGGCCCCGCTGCCCGCCATGCGCTGGATACCAAGCCGATAGCCTGGCAGCGACTGCCGCGCCACCAGTGTGCGCAGATCGCAGGCGAAGTCGGCGGGCTTGGCGGTGCTGCCCGACTTGCGGTGCAGCGCCCGGAAGTCGAACCACCAGCCCGCCTCCTGCCGCCCGCCGTGTTTTCTCACCAGCCGGTACAGCCAGCGCTCGATGCCCCCGGTGAGCCGGAAATACGCCGGGTCGATGGTCAACACTAATGCCGCATCCAGCACGCCACCGAAGAACCAGTCCGGCAGGATCAGCTCGATGCCCAGCGGCATGCCGCTGGCATCGGCCAGTTCCTTCCACTCGTTGATCCACGAGAACCGATGCAGCCGCCGCCCGGTCGTCTCGCGGATGGACGTGGCCACCGTCGTGGACTGGAGGCGATCCAGCGCCGCCTTGAGGCGCTGGTAGTCCCGCAAGCCCGTACCGCGCCCGATGAAGCGCAGGATCTCGTAGGGTGTGGCCTGCATCAGCCGCGACGGGCGCAGGCCTGCGTCGCGCGCCTCCACGATCTGGCTGGCGGCCCAGATCAGGATGTCGGCATCCCAGATCGTGGCAATGCCATGCTCCTGCGTGCCCTCCACGCGGATAGTGATTCCTGCCGCCTGAAAGTCGATCGGCGCCGTGCGCCGCGACTTCGCCAGCGAGAAGAACGGAAAGGCCATCAAGTCCTGGCTGTCGCGCGGCGCCATGTCGCCCGGCAAGGCGCGGAACAGGTCGAGCTGTTCGCGCTCCTGCGAGGGTTGGGACATGGCGAAGGCCACCCGCGCACCGCCGGTCAGCGCGCACGGCTGTCCGCCGCATGGTGCTCGGCGTACTCGGGGTCGGACGTGGTGGCATAGCTGCGGTCTTCCGCCCAGGCGTCGAGGTCGGTGACGGCGTACATCACACGCCGGCCAAACTTGCGGAACTTGGGGCCACCACCCAGCACACGCTGTTTCTCCAGCGTGCGGGGCGATAGGCGCAGATAGTCGGCGGCTTCGTCGTTGGTGAGATAGCGCTGCGGCTGCGCAGCGGACATGGCGTTGGTTGCAGGAGCGGCGGCAGGCCGCAAAGGTGCAGGACGCATGGTGAGAACCTCCATAGCTTTCGAAGCTCCGGCCACACAGCGCAACCGGATGGAGGCAGTCTCAGAAAACGAAGCCCTCTTGCTCAGGGACGTTTTGCGTCCCCTGCAAAACGTCCCTTCCCAGGCGAATCAATCTGTGCTAGGCGGCGATAGCCGCCGCGCATCAGTGCCGTGCCCCGGCGCACCAGGCGGCGCACGCGGGCGCGCAGCTCGCCGTCGGCGTGCCAGTCGGCAGTGACGGCATCGGAGCCAAACAAGCCCTCGGCCACCTGGCGCAAGGACGCACCCGCCAGGGTGGCGTCGAGCGCCTGCAAGGTGTGCAGCTCCAGCAGCGCCACAGGCGGCGGCCTGGGGCGGGCCATGGGCGCGGGCGTATCGGGCACGTTCGGGGCACCACGGCCGCGCTGGGCATAGGCGACAGCCATGCCATCCTCCAAGCCGGGTGCCAGCGCGAAGCGCAGGCAGCGGCCCGGGCTGTGCGCGTTCAGCGCCAGCCCCTTGCCGTCGTGCAGCAGTTGCTTGTGGCCGGGGATGTGCCAGAGCGAGAACGGCGTTGCATCGGCGGGCGGGTCAGCGTCGGGGTGAAGCTGCACTACGGCATCGGAGCCTGGCAGCCAGGCCGGCTGCGCGTCACGCGCATCCAAGGCCGGGTCTTCCAGCAGGCGCAGTCCCCAGCGATGGGCAGCATCGGGGCGGCGATGACGGCGCAGCCAGTCGAGCCGGTAGTCAGGATGCCTGCGCAGGTACTCCCAGGCCAGCGCGAGCGTGTCCAGGCACAGGACGTACAGATAGGCGGCGGTGGGATACCAGTGCGCGTGATGCTGGGGATCGACCATGACACAAGCTCCTATCGCAGGAGCAGCGCCACCGGCATCACCGGGCACGGATTACCGCATTGGCATCCAATCGTTAAAAATCTGGATTGACCGTAAATTTCGTGTCAAGACGATATGAATCCGGTACATTGCGCAAATCGTCTGAATGCGGTGACGGTGCCTGCCCAATCTCGCTTCCTGCGAGAACCACCGTGTCAGAAACCGCGCCCAGCGTCATGGCCGTTCAGGCCTGAATGACGCCCATGCGCCGCAATAGTCGGGATTAAGACCTGGCAGGTCTGGAATAAGACGGAAATCGTCTGAATGCGCCAAGCTTGGCCGTGGCGCGCATGCTCAATCCATGATGGAGCCGTTTTCCTGGGCCAGCCGCAGATATTCGGACAAGGGCCGCACGGCCTTGAAATACCGATCCCGCATCACGGGCTGCTGGCGAGGCCCGACGATGGATTCCAGATCGGACAGCTTCACGGAGCCCAGTTCGGGCATCCCCAGCCCCAGGTCGATCAGTCCCCAGGCCGTATCGCCATCGGCAGGATCAAGCGCGGCCAGCAGCCAGATGAGATGCGCGTCCGGGGTGAACAGCCGTGCCACGGGCAGCGGGTCGATGACCTCGCCACGGGCGCGGGCCTGGCCGTGGGCCAGCAATTGCCTGCGCTCGTCCTCGGTGATGAGTCGGTTCATGGGCGGCCCCTTCTTGGAACAAATCCACCCAAACGTGAAAGCGTAAAGCCGTATCGGCGGATTTGAAGAAATGCACGGATGAGGCTTTGCGCTTTTGCAGGAAGCCGCAGTGGCGGATTTCCGTAAAAACGTAGAACCACAAAAAAGGATCGAATCGAATGAATGAGTTAAAGATAACGTGGTTTTAATTGTGCTGCGAATTGACGCTTCTGTCCATGCAGAAGCGAACCGTCCAGCGCGGCCGACCGGCCGGCTCCACCACCCACGATGCCGAGTTGGCTCACGCCTTCGGCGCGGCGGTGCGTGCGCTGC
The DNA here is from genome assembly GCF_040187735.1 of Comamonas sp. w2-DMI. Taxonomy (NCBI): domain Bacteria; kingdom Pseudomonadati; phylum Pseudomonadota; class Betaproteobacteria; order Burkholderiales; family Comamonadaceae; genus Comamonas; species Comamonas sp. w2-DMI. The sequence continues at coordinate 18,529 of NZ_JBANEL010000036.1, forward strand.
GGATGGAGCGCGGCATCGCACAGGAATCGCTGGCGCACCAGGCCGGCATCGAGCGTTCCCACATGGGCAAGATTGAGCGCGGCGAGCACATGCCCACGCTGGCGATCATCTTCAAGATCGCCGGCGCGCTCGAATGCAGCACGGCCGTGCTGATGAGCGAGGCTGAAAGCCAGCTCGCAGCAGCGGCCCAGCCGTAGGCGCCGGCCCGGCCGATCCGGCGCAGGCCGGTTCGGCGGTGTTCAAGGGGCGCCAAGTGCAACGCGGCGGGGATGGGCCTTGCGCCGATCCCCGGAGGGCAAGCGAAGCGCGCAGCGCCGCAGGCGCGAAGGCGTTAAGGATCGGAGCCGAATGGCTGTGACGCCAAAGGTGGCACTGGGCGAAGCCCGCAGAGCCTGGCGGTGCAAGGCACCGAAACGCCGAGGTCTTCCGATAGGTACCGCCCAGGCCAGGCACGCGGAAAACCTGCGAGCCCCCACAGAATTCATGTACCCGCGCCCTGCTCAGGTTGATATGCCGGCAGCACGCCCCGTTTGGATCATGAGGGGATGATGGTGGTGTGCCTCGCCGTGGTGCACAGCCAGTGGCCAGCGAAGCACCTGGAGCCTGAGAAATGAATGAGAGAAGTATTCTTGCCATTGGCATTGACCCCGCATTCGCGGATTTGAGCGCGCACCCGGAGCTTTCCGTGGAGCTGGTGCGCGCCTACATCGACCAGCAGATGGAGCAAATACGGGCACAGGGATACGAGGTGGATTCCTGCCTCGTCGATCTGGGCGATACGGCCGAGCAGGCCGTGGAGCGCCTGCTGCGGTCACGCGAATATGGCTGCATCGTCTTCGGGGCCGGGTTGCGCGAACCGCCCGCGCTACTCATGCTGTTCGAGCGGTTGCTGAACCTGGTACACCGGCTGGCGCCCCACAGCCGTATCGCGTTCAACACGAATCCCGCGGATACGGTGACGGCGGCGCAGCGCTGGATTGGCTGACTGGAGCCAACATGCCCCGCCCGTGGGCGGGGCGCTGGCGGCCGTCAGGCCGCCTGGGGCTTGCTGCGCGACCAGATCAGGTCGTGCGTGCCGTCCTCGCCTTCGATCAGGCGGGCGTAGACCGTGGCCGCAAACGAAGGATCGTCCAGGGTCACGGAGATGTACTCGCGCCCGGCCTCGCTGGTCTTCTTCCACGCCGCGCCGATGTCGTGACTGGCGGCCTGCAGGCGGAAGTCGGGGGCCTTCTCGTTGTCGCCCTTGTCGTTGGGCACCAGCTTGACCTTGACGTTGAGCGTCAGGGTGCGAAGCGTGCCGGTGAAGCCGTCTTTGTCTGCGGTGAAGCTGCCGATGTTGGCCATGATGGATCTCCTTATGGTGGAACAAGGTTCGCGCCCATCGCGTCCTTGTTGTGATCCGGTCGGCGGGGGAAGGGCTGGCTGCACCGCTTGCGGTCGCAACGCAGTGGAGAGCCGGGAGGCGAAAAGAATTTGCTCGCGAGGAATCTGCGCAGCAGAGGGGAAATTGTTGTCGCCGGACGGTTGCAGCCATGAAGCCCGAGGCGCAGCCGCGCCACCGCCAGGATTCACAACAACACAAGGACGCCTTGGGCCGAACCGCACCGAAAGGAGACAGGGCCGACTCGGCATCCCCGCATGGAGACTGCGCCGGTTCGCCCACTGACGCGGGCCAGGTCAACACCCTAACGACGGGCGAGAACGACCCCGCCGCAACTTGCGGCACTGGTCTTGAGGCGTGGCGTGGAAGCTCCATGGCGATGTCAGGCGGGATGTCCGTGAACCGTCCTTCGTGACGTGATGGGCGAGAACCGCCAGCGTTGAGGACGGCACCGATTCGCACAACCTGCCGCAGCAAGCCACGGCGTACCCACAGAGCACCGCTCATGCGGCGAAGCGCTATCCCTGGCCGATCCGGCGCTGCCGGTTCGGGGCATTCCGGGGCGCCAAGCACCGCGCGGCGGGGATGGGCCTGGTGCCGATCCCCAGGAGGCAAGCGCAGCACCACAGATGCGAGGACATCGAAGCCAGGACCACTTTGCAGCGTTTGCCGTTGTTCTAAGCGGCACCGCGATCTAACGGTTTCCGCTCAATAGTAGTCGTCCAAGCACCGATAATCTTGTCCAAATCGCTAGGTTCTCGGATCGATTCATGTGTATTAAGGCGTAAAGCCCAGGTGTGTGGCAGGCGATTCTGTGAACATTTGCCTTGCTCCGACGTTACATAGCTCTGCTACATCGATTTCATGGTGTTGTAGGCAGCTGTCGTATATGGCATCGTGACTATTTCTTTGTCCTGCAGCGATGGATCGGTGGCGATCAAGGCCCTGACCTGGCTTTCAATGTGTTTGCGTGTGGGTTCGGGAAGGGCCGCAATAAAGCTCGTTGAACGCACTCTGTTCAGTATGACGTCTTCTGCAGGCCCGCTGTGCGTGTTCGAAAAATGCTGTTCTTGAAGCGGGCCGAAACCTTTGGCTGGAAAGACCCGCCGCCATGCGCCCGTGGCGTATCGCGGAGCCTTCCCCTCCACTTGGTCTACGATGGCATTGAGTTGTTGAACCCATGCCTCCCTGTCATCCCGCAGATTCCATACCAGTCCCAGTTGGCCACCAGGTTTGAGCACACGGTGGATTTCATCAAGTGCTTGAGTGGTTGCGAACCAGTGAAATGACTGAGCGCAGACAACGGCGTCCGCAGAGCTATCAGGCACTGGAATACACGTTGCGCTGCCCTCAAGCGCCTGCACAGAAGGGAGCTCAGCATGAAGTTTTTCCAGCATTTGCGCCACCGGCTCAACGGCAATGACGGTTGCACCGGTACTAGTGAGCCTTCGAGTGAACTTTCCGGTACCGGCCCCCAAGTCGATGACCGTTTTACTGTCGCCAAGACCAAGTACACCGGCTAGCCAAGCCGAAATTTCCGGGGGGTAGTCGGGTCTGCCGCGCGCATAGGCTTTCGAGGCGAGCGCGTAGCCATCAGACGCTGCTTGATGGACATTGTGAGTTGACTTTGAGGATGTAGGCATTGCATTGAGCTCTCACTTGCTTTGAAAATTCATTCTATGGATACGCAAGGAATCTCATGCCATTGAGCGGCCCTATCAAGCGCATGGTGCGGTATGCACCGCTGACTGCTCCGATTTGTCATTCACACAACAACCCGTATTGATTTATCCACAATGATCCAGCCAATAGGCTGGAACTGGCGCCTCGACGCCAGATTGCAAAGGCCTTTATGTCAACTCCCACCGTTACACCGGGGCTCCTCTACCACGATGCGCCTGCAGCAATTGAATGGCTTTGTCACGCGTTCGGATTCCAGAAGCGCACTGTGATTCCAGGGGATGGTGACACTATCTTGCACGCGCATCTGACTCTGGGCAACGGCGGCGTCATGCTCAGCTCTGCGGAGGATTACCCGTTTCCCAACCTGTGCAAGTCTCCGCGCGAACTGGGTGGAGCAGGCAGTGCCGAAATCATCGTCTACGTTCCCAATCCCGACGAGCACTACCGGCTTGCGGTGGCGGCGGGCGCCGAAGTCGTCATCCCCATCGAAGACAAGCCGTACGGTGGTCGCGGCTATTCCTGCAAGGATCCCGAAGGGTACGTCTGGGCCTTTGGCTCATACAACGCATGGGCGATGGAATGAAGGCCGGTGATCGAGATGTTCGAGCGCAGCTTGACAGCGCCCAGGTTCTTGGTGCGGCGGTAGATCAGTGTCGCCTTTGTCCTGCGCATCGAGTGTGTCCCGTACTCCATGCGGTCCAGGCCTAGTTCGTCAACCCAGTGACCAAGGATTCGGGCGTACTGCCGTGTCCCCAGATGTGGCGATTCATGTAGCCGGCTTGGAAACAGGCAGTCCTCTGATTTCAGCCCAGCCAGCTTGATCCAGGCTTGCAAGGCGTCACGGGCAGCCAGCGTAATCTCGAACTGCACTGGACGCTGAGTCTTGTGCTGCATGACGACAGCGCGCGATGCCACCTGGTCGCCGTGGCATACATCCCGAACCTTGAGAGCGACGAGGTCGCATCCTCGCAGCTTACTATCGATGCCCCTGTTGAAGAGAGCAAGCTCGCGCACCCGGCCTTCCATCTGGAGCCTTACGCGCAGCGCCCAGATGTCCTTGAGCTTGAACGGAGCCTTCTGCCCGACGATCTTGCCCTTGTTCCATGGCTCGCGATGAGCGGTATTACCTGTGGATCCCATGATGCTCTCCCATCGAGTTGAGGGGCCACAAGATGCGCCGGCTTCGACTCGCCTGAGCGACGAGCAATGCTCGGCAGCCACAGCCTTATGAATGTCAGCTTCCTAGAGCGTGTTATGAACTTGATAGCGCGTGCGGTAGATTCGCCGCATGGCAAGACGCAAGCAGTACCCCACGGATGTCACGGATGAGGAGTGGGGCTTCGCGGCGCCGTACCTGGCACTGATCGACGAGAAGGCAGCGCAACGCCAGCACGATCTGCGCGAAGTGTTCAATGCCTTGCGCTGGATGGCCCGTGCGGGTGCGCCCTGGCGCATGCTGCCTGGAGACTTCCCTCCGTGGGAGGCGGTCTACCAGCAAACACGCCGCTGGCTGCAAGCAGGATGCTTTGAGGCAATGGCCAACGACCTTCGCTCGGTCATTCGCGTGGCGCAAGGACGCCAGGGCCAGCCCAGTGCAGCAGTCTTGGATGGGCGCACCTTGCAATCGAGCTGTGAGAGTGGTCCGCGTGCTGGCTACGATGGTTACAAGCGGCGCAACGGCTCGAAAGTGCACATGGCCGTCGATACGCTGGGGCATTTGCTGGCCGTCCATATCACACCAGCCAATGAACAGGAGCGAGCGCAAATGGCGCCGTTGTGCGAGGCGGTGCAGGAAGCGACAGGCGAGACGGTGAGACTGGCCTGGGCCGACCAGGGCTACACGGGCGAAAAGCCCAACCGGTAGGCCAGCGAGCACGGCATTGAACTGCAAATCGTCAAGCTGCCCGAGGCCAAGAAGGGCTTTGTGCTTCTGCCCAGGCGCTGGGTGGTCGAGCGCAGCTTTGGTTGGCTGGCGCGCTTCAGAAGGCTCAGCCGCGACTATGAAAGATTGCCCGAAGTGCTCGCCGGATTGCATTTCCTGATCTTCGTGATCCTCATGCTGCCAAAGGCGTTGCCTGCCTTGGGCGCGGGGGTGAGTTCATAACACGCTCTAGCGTAGCCATGAATTCAAGATTTCGGCCAGAAGCGGAATTTCATTGAGAGCTATCCAAAGTCCGCTTTATCTACTCAAAGACGACACTCACGTACGCATGGGTCGAGAGCTAGACGTTGGCTCCAAAAGCGCGTTGCAGCTTATCGAGCAATGCTGGCTTGACGGGCTTGAGCCCTTGCTCCACCAGCGCCAGATACTCTTTGTTGACGCCAAGCGCTTGCGACATGATGAGCAGCGACAGCTTCCGGTTCAGCCGAAACTGCCGGAGCCTTCCATGGATAAATTCAGCGGCTACCGGCGAGTGAATTTCGCTGCGCTCCATCATGCTTACAGTGCCCATGGAATGGCGAAGGAGCCTTCAGCGCTCTCCACTCGCGCCACCTGAATGCCAAAAGCCTTCATCAGGTTCTCGTCAGTACATGCGATAGATGGTGCACCGTCCGCGAGCTTCAATCCCTGATGCAGTATCACCACGCGACTGCAATAGCGCATGGCCAGCGTCAGATCGTGCAGCACGACAGCCACGGCAGTTCCGGAGCGTGCTTGACCGGACAGCAGCTGCATCATCCGCAGTTGGTGGGCGGGATCAAGCGCAGACAGAGGTTCATCGGCCAGTAGCACGGGTGCCTTGACAGCAAGAGCACGCGCCAATAGTACGCGGGCACGCTCGCCACCGGACAAGCTCAGCACATTGCGATATTTCAGGTGTTCGATTCCCACTTGCTGCATGACCTCCGCAACGACTGCGGATCCGTTGGCCTGATCGGTACGGCCGTGCGGAATAAGACCCAACGCGACGACTTTGTCCACGCGCTGGCTCCAGTGCATTTGATGGCCTTGCGAGACATAGGCGATGCTCTGCGCGCGCGCCTTGGGCGAGAGTTCCTGCATAGGGCGACCATTGAACGTGACGCAACCGCTCGCAGGCCGGTACAGTCCCATCAACGACTTGAGCAAGCTGGACTTGCCCGCACCGTTGCTGCCGATGATGCCCACCAGCTCGCCGGTAGACAGCTGAAAGTCGATGTCTCTGAGCACCACGCGCTGCTCCAATTGAACGCAGAGCTGCTGGCAAGCCAGTTGGGTTGAAGGGTCTAGTTCATTCCCCATGTTCGCTCCCACGGCGGCGCAGTATCAAGGTAAGAAAAAACGGCGCACCGACCAGCGAGGTGAGAACGCCCAGCTTCAACTCCTGACCGCTGTGGTACAGAAACCGGACGCCAAGATCGGCGAGCAGCAGTAATACCGCACCGGCCAGCGCGGACAGAGGCAACAGACGCGCAGGATCACCTTGCACGGATCGGCGCATCAGATGCGGTGCGACCAATCCGATGAAGCCGATGCTGCCAGACACCGATACCGACGCGCCTACGGCCAGCGCACTTCCAAGCAAAATCTTGATGCGCAATCCCCCCCAGGTTCATACCCATCGAGTGCGCAGTCTCCTCGCCCAACGACAACGCCCGCAACGCCGTGCCACAGGACAGCAGCACGCCGCAGCCGAGCACCATAAAGGGCAGCGCGAGCAGCAGGTCTTGGATGCTGCGGTCAGCGAGCGAGCCCATCATCCAGAACACGATCTCGCTCATTGCAAGAGGATTGGCCGACCAGTTCAGCACTAGCGAGATCAATGCACCGCACAGCGACGAGACCGCAACCCCGCCGAGAATCAACGTCGTGCGATGCGTTGTGCTTCCCGCAAGCGCGAAGACGAACGCACAAGCGAGGGCCGTACCCGTGAAGCCAGAGAGCGGAAGTGCCAGATAAAAAGCATTCGCAAAGCCCGTATAGAGAGCCAGCACGGCACCAAGTGCCGCGCCGCTAGAAACGCCCAGCAGGCCGGGTTCGGCTAAGGGATTTCTCAACAGACCTTGCATGGCTGCGCCCGTCAGGCCAAGCGTTGCGCCTACCGCTGCACACAGCAGAGTGCGCGGCAGACGAATGTCGAGCAGTATGCGCTGCGGCACAAAGTCTCCGGCGAGCGCGCCTTGCGCGAGTTGCAGCGGACTCATATCCACATAGCCCACGAACAACGAAAGGCTCATAAGCACTATCAGCAGTGCGTTCAAGCCGCAGGTGATCCACACCAGTGTCTTGTCGGATGAGAAATCCGAGCGGTTGGTGACAGCATCATCGGACACCTGCGCGGAACCCACTTGCTGTATCGAATGAATGGACGCAACACGGGGAGCTATGCCCGCCATGGGCAGCGTGAAGCTGCCGCTCTGCGTTGAAGTCACGGATTGAGAATGCATCATCTAGCTTGAGCCTGTTCGCGCAAGTGCGCAGCAGCATCCAGATTCCAGATGCCTCCGCACACGGTGTCACGCGATGAAAGTACGAGGGTCTTCGCACCCAATGCCGCTATAGCTGGATGGGTCAGCATGCGGTTGCCTTGGGTGGGCGTCTCCGGTTTGTAGTCACTGCCGTTAATGATGTTCGGGCGCTGCTCGATCAATCGTTCCATGGGCAGTACGCCATAGCCTTTCACGCCAGCGCGCTTAGCGCCGTTAATCTGGCCAGCCGCTTCGTAGATAGAGTCATACAGCGTGTTGCTGCCAGCCGTGTAACCACCCGATCGGTACTGCATGGTGACACTACCGTTAGGCACAGCGCTTGCGCGCAATTGGGTCAACCTCGTATCGAACTGGGCGATCAGTTCCTCGCCGCGATCCACTTCCCCCACCGCCTTGGCAACGGTGCGCATTTCTGAGCGCACATCCTCAAAGCTGTTGGCTCCGGGAATGGCAACCACAGGAATGCCAAAGCGCCGGAGCATGGCGTTGGTGTGGAGCGTCGTGTAGGTGCCCACCAGCACCAGATCGGGCTCAAGCGCCAGCACCTCTTCGGCGGTGCCGCGAACCGTGCGAATGCCCTCGGCCTGTTTGCTCAGCGCGGAACTGCGGGCATCCTGGCTCAAGAAGGAAAGCGCCGCGATGCGCTCGCGTGGCACCAACTGCAGCAATATCTGATCGGTGCAGAGATTGAGCGAGACGATGCGCTGCGGCTTCGTGACAGTGCCCGCGCCCGCATTCAGCGAGCACACCGCAGTAGCAAGAGCGCAGATCAGCCGCCGCATGAGAAGCCGCGACCGCTGCGATCGGCGGGGTCAGCTGGCAGGTCGAGATAGGTCTCGCGCAGCCAATCCCACATGGCAAGTCGCGACCAGTCGGGCGCGTCGGCAATCTGCTGCTCGCGGGTGAGAAACGGGTTGGGCAGGAACACCGTCATTTGCTGCTGGCCCGCGTTATTGAACATGCGCAGACCCCATGACTTGGGTGCGCCGTCGCGGCCCAGCACACGGTACAGCTCAGCGCGGCCGGTGCGGCGCATGAAGGCGTCTTGCTCTTCCGCGCCGTTGAAATGCCCGATGCAGATATGAAAGTGCCAAGCACCGAAATCTACCGTGAGGTAGCCGTCGAGCACGCTCACTTTGGTGGGCTCGTTGGGCGCGCGAATTTCCCAGACCGCGCCGGGAATGAGGGTGCCGAACACGATGTCTTTCCAGTACTTCTGAAAAACATCTTTGCTGAGCATCCAAAGTGTGTCTTCGTCCGTTGGCAGCGGCCACGCCTGCACGCGGCCCATTCCGGGTTCGTCGTATTCAAGAGGTGCGGACTGCGCGATGATGGCGTTCATGTGGGTATGCCTTGGTAGTGTTGGATCGAAAAAACCTGCGCCACAAAACGTGTGGCGCAGGAAACCCTTGGAGATGGGATCAGGGATCAGAAGCGGTAGTCGAGGCCCACGATGCCGTATAAGCCCATGGGCTTGTAGCCCAGGCCTTCCTGCACCTTGGCGTCGAACAGGTTTTCAAGGCGCGTGTACAGGCTCAGGTTCTGGCTGACCGCATAGCGCGCAGCCAGGTCAAAGCGCACATAGCCTGGAATCCAGTCCACGCCGGTCCAGTCGTAGCGCTTGCTGGTCATGAAGGCCGAGACATCGACGCTCAGCGGTCCGCTCGAATAACCCACGCCGACGTTGCCCTTGTTGCGGGCGATCTGCACGGTGCGTGCGAAGTCCTTGCCCTTTTTCTTGGTGTCTGAGTCGGTGTAGGTGTAGTTGGCCTTGAGTTGCCAGGACGAGTTGATGCGATACGTGCCGCTCAGCTCCAGGCCCTGCGTGCGCAATTCGTCGCCGTTGGCGTATTGGCCATAACCGCCGTAGGTATTGCGCGGGTTGGGAATGCTGCTGTCGTAGAGGATGGCGTCGTTCACCTTGGCATGCCACACCGTGGCTTCCCAGTTCACGCCCAGATCTGCAAGCGACTGGCGCACGCCAAGCTCCACCGTGCGGCCACTCTCTGGCTTCAGGTTGGTGCTGCCGTAGGTGGGGTTGTAGAGCTGCGAAAGATTGGGCGCGGCATAGCTGGTGGCGTAGTTGCCGAACACCGTGACATTGCCGATCTTCTGGGTCGCGCCGACGCTGCCGGTTGTCTTGTTGCCCCACACGTCGTAGCGATCATGGCGCAGGCCTGCGGCCAGAATCGGGCCTGCGCTGCCCAGTTGGTACTCGCCGTTGGCGTAGAGCGATTTGCGCTTGTCCTCGCCATTGAGCTTGCCGTAGATTCCCCACTGGTTTGCATTGCCTTCATATAGCTCGAAGCCGCCCAGCAGTTTGTAGCCCTTGCCCGCGTAGCGCAGCGAGTAGTTCAACTGCTTGGTGCGGTCCTTGTAGTCGGCCGTGCCGGGCTGGCCGTTGTCGTAGAACGGTACCTGATCACCACGGTTGTAGTAGTTGGTGTAGTCGAGCGAGAAATTGTCCCAGGGTGCGGTCACATAGCCGAGCAGGCCGTTGTTGGGGTTGCCGTTGCTGCGGCGCGTCTGCGTCCAGCCGAGATCGAGGCGCTGGCTCAGGTTGTCGGCAATGCGGTGCTCGATGTAGGCGGTTGCGGCTTCGGTCTTGCGATCGTTGAAGGCATCCGGGTCGGGCATCTGCATGCCCCAGTAGCTCTGGCCGGGCTTGCTGGAGGTGACTTCCTTGAGCTGCGCCGCACGGAAACGGTTCTTGTTGTGCGACACAGCGAAGCCAACGTCGAAGTCCTTGCTCTTGTAATCGGCGGAGGCCTGCAGCGTGGTGTCGCGCGTGCCTTCGTAGCGCAGCAGGCCATCGCTGTCGGTGTGCGATGCGAACAGCGACGTGCTGAGCTTGCCGTCCGCCACATCGAAGGATTGCTGCAGCGATGCCTTGGCCTTCTTCCAACCAAGCGAGCCGCCCTCAATGGAGATCACGCGATGCGGCTCACTCGTCCCGCGCCTGGTGGTGATGGAGATCACGCCGGCCGTGGCATTGGAGCCATAGAGCACAGTCTGCGGGCCGCGCAGCACTTCGATGCGCTGGATGGACGATGGATCGAACTGACTCAGCAGATTGCCCACGTCGCCGGAGCTGGGCAGATTCATGGTCACGCCATCGACCACGATCAGCACGTTGGCCGAGCCGAAGCCGCGCATCTTGATGTAGTTGAACTGACCGGGGCCGCCCACCTGCTTGAATTCGACTCCCGGTACGCTGCGCAACACTTCGGTGAGGTCCGTGTAGTTGCCGCGCTCGATCTGTTCCTGCTCGATGATGGTGGCCGACTGCGTCAGCGTAAACAGATCCTTGTCGAGCTTGGACGCCTCGACGATGACCTCACTGAGTGAGGTGGCCGAAGCTGGCTCCTGAGCTTGCGCAAACGCAGCGCAGTGCGCCAATGCGGGAAGCAAGCCAAAGGCGCTTGCACGAACGAGTTTGGTTTTCATGGTGGGACAAGTCAGTGGCTTGCCGCAACCGAAGCGGTTTCTCACGCGCAGCACCAAGCGTAGCCATGCGTCGTGAAGACGCGGACCAGCAGCATCGGACAGGCACGCAAAAAGAAGAGTCACCCAAGACATGGGTGAGGCTCCAGCAGCAGCAAACATAAACAACAAAACGAAAAAATCGCTTGGGTTTACGCTACTGAACGGAGCTTGCCGTCCACCCAGAGCCCTCGCTTGATGGCACAGTAACGAATCGCGCTGGCAGGTCTCCTGGCTCACACCGTCTTGGTCGCCATTCACACCTTCCCACCTTGCAGACAAGGCAGTGGTTTCAGTGAATGACTCGGTGCTTACAGTTGCGAGGACAGCCACGTAGTTTCAACGTGTTCCCTTTTTCATCCCGATGTGGGGAGCGCAGTGCTGAACTGATTCTAATCCAGACAAATCGAAACGGAGAAGATTTCTGCCTGTGATGCAGCTCGAATGGTCGTCCACCATCGATGTTTTTCGAGGTCCGGAAACGCTCTCCAAGCACAACTTATCACGCTCGTAAACTTTACAGCTCATGTAAATGAAAGCACTGATTCTGACGCGTTCAAGTCGAGCGCCTCCCCAGAACTAAACACCATTCGGCATGAGAATCTGTAAAACCCTAAGGCGTCAACTTGAACGACAGCTAGCTCGAGCCGAGCAGTCGTCGGAGGAAAAATCTTGAGTGACCGCTTTGGGTCGAGGCTGTGTGGAAACGCAAAAAACTATTAATGGCTGAACAATCCAACTGGCAGATTTCAGGCAAGCACGACTGAGGCGCCTTCGACGCCAAGA
>NZ_JBANEL010000037.1:0-30128 GCF_040187735.1 Comamonas sp. w2-DMI
TTCGCATCCGTGGGGTTGAACAACAGGCAATGCGAGAAGCGCGAGCGCCAGCCGGCGGTGATCTGCCAGTTCTCGCCCTTGATGTCGTGGATGACGGCGGACGCGGGCCAGGAAAGCAGTGTCGGCACCACCAGGCCAACGCCTTTGCCGCTGCGCGTGGGCGCAAAGGTCAAGACGTGTTCTGGGCCTTCATGGCGCAGGTACTGCCGGTTATGCTGGCCGAGGAACACGCCGGCTGGCTGCGTTAGACCCGCCTTGCGAATGTCCTCCGCGTTCGCCCAGCGGGCCGAGCCGTAGGTGGTGACGAGGCGTGATTGGCGCGAGCGCCAGATCGACATGCCGATGGCAACCAGCACGGCGACAAGGCCGCTGCCGCCGGCAATCGCGCCGCCAATGTCGAAGACACGCGGTGCGTAGGCGTCGAAGAAGAACCACCACTCGAACAGCCGCCACGGGTGATAGACCGGCGTGCCCAGGAAGTCGAACCAGGGCGAGCCAAGGCGTACTTGATAGCCAAGGGCTGCTGCCGTCCATTGTGTGGCTGCCCACACGCCGGCGATCACGATGCCGAATACGACGGCAATCTGACCGAACAGCACGTTCGTCCCTTGCATGACCTTGTCTCCAATCACGGCACACGGAGGTGCCGCAGCACTGAGGATCAAGGCGCGTGCGCAGGTCGGTCAAAGGCCGTTCTGGCGGCAATTCAGGCTGAAAAGGCCAGATTTCTTGCAAGGGCGAAGACAATAAAAACGCCGCGAACGCGAGCGCGTTGCGGCGTGATGAGGTAACGGCGCGAATTCTGTCGCGGCGTAGCGACTGCGAGGGGCGCTACTTGGATTTCTGCTCGGGTCGATCACCGAAGAAGCGCCGATTGGCGGCTTCGGCCGCGCGCACGCAGAGTTCGTCGCCGACCTTCGCGCGATCCTCCTTGCATTGGCGCTGGAGTTCCTTGATGCGCTCAGGATGGGCCACAAGGTAGTCCACAGTTTCCGAAGGTTGGGATTGACCGCATGCCGCCAATGCGGCGGCGATCATCAGCAGCGGTAGCAATTTGTTCATGGCTCCAGTCCTTTCATCGCAGTTCTGGAAATCTTAGGCAGTGCCAATGTCATCTGTTGAATCGAGGCAAGCAACTCGTTCAATGAAGCGAGTCAACATCTCGCATGGCTCCATGTCGCGGCGAAGTAGATAGGTTGTCAACATCGGTGGTTGTCCCGCTAACGGCCGACCTATGACGCCAGGCTCGCGGCTGCCTGTGATGTGCGCCGTGCCGGCCAACCCCAATGCAATTCCAGCAGAAACGAGTGTCATCATCAGATCGAAGCTGGCGACGTGCTGGACGATCAACGGCTCTTGTTCATGTTTGCGCAGGATACGTTCGACCTGCCGTGCATGGCCCTCGCATACGGCTGGATCGCCCAGAACCAGCGGATGGCGCAATACTTCCTCCAACGGAACGCGCTTATAGGCCAGCACCGGATGGCGTGCCGGCACCGCCAGCATCAATTCATCTTCCCAGGCGGGAGCAACCAAGATGCCATCACCCACGTCATCTGCCATCGAAAATCCAGCATCGTATAGGTCATCGTGAAGACCCTTGATCTGCTGGGCTAGTGGCACTTCAAACAGCCGTATCTCTACTTCGGGATCTTCTTCACGGCATCGTGCCAGCAAGGCCGGCAAGCGCGAAGGCGTCACACCATCGGACAAGGCGATGCGCAACTGACCGTGAAAGCCGTTGGCAGCGGATTTGACGCTATCGCGCGCTTGCTCCAATGCAGCGAAGATGCGCGGCACGTGCTCCAAGAGTAGTCGGCCAGCGCGGGTCAATTGCGTGCTGCGGGTGGTGCGAACGAAAAGGCGTGCGCTAAGTTCTTCCTCTAGTTCCTTGATGGTACGGGATAGCGGCGACTGGTCAATGTGCAGTCGTTCGGCGGCACGAGCGAAGTGGAGTTCCTCCGCAACCGCAAGAAAGCATCGTAGATGACGTAGCTCCATGTTCGTGGATCGAGCTACAGCAGCGACTTGCGCTCGTTGCGAACCCGAATGGCTTCCATTAGTCCCGCGAGCCAGCAGGCGGGACACCCGCGCATAAGATAGATGGCCAAACCAAATAGCCCTGCCGCAGGCCAAAAGTTAGGGGTTAAAACGATGGCGCCCGCAATGGATGTCACGGCCAATGCGCCACGAACCAATTGCGCTTTAACAGAAGTGCTGCAATACATGATGCGCTCCTATCACCTGGGAACGGTGCGACGGGAAGAACTGAGAGATGCTGAGGACGCCCCCCCTTGGGCGGCCGCACTACTCCCTCCTGCCAATAAGAGGGGCGCAACCGCCAAAACGGTTCGCCGCATGTGCAAAAAAGCTGGCCCTGCCAAAAGCGGGGACAGATTCCGCAGTGCGGCCTCGCAGATTTTTTTCGCTCGGATGCGAACCATCTTGACGACTCCCCGCCTCTTAGGAAGAGGCCGTCACTCTTGGCGACCGTGTTCGCCCGCGCGAGTCATCGCCTTGGGCGGTTCTCCCCTTATTCAGGATTACGCCCATGAAACTACGTATGACCGCCGCCTTTCTCGCTCTTGCCACGTTCGCCAGCATCGCCAGCGCCGGGGAGATCAAACCGTTCAGCCAAGCCGAGTTCGACCGTCTGACGCAGGCTGGCCAGCCCGTGGTAGTGGACGTCAGCGCGACGTGGTGCCCGACCTGCAAGGCGCAGAAGCCGATCTTGGAAACCCTAATGAAGCAGCCCGCCTACAAGGACGTGACCTTGCTGACCGTGGACTTCGACAGCGAAAAGAGCACCGTCCGGGCCTTCAAGGTCAGCATGCAAAGTACGCTGGTAGGCTTCAAAGGCACCCAGGAAGTGGCCCGCTCCGTGGGCGACACCACCGAGGCCGGCATCGAGGGCCTGATTCAGAAGACCACGCGCTGATGACGCTCGGCCTCGGTTCCTACGGCCTCGGACTGCTCGCGGGGGTGCTTTCCACGCTGTCGCCTTGCGTCCTGCCCATCGTACCGATCCTGATTGGCTCGGCGGTCAACGCCCATCGGCACGCGCCGTTGGCCCTGGCGGGCGGCCTCGCTCTGTCCTATGCCATTGTCGGCACGGCGCTGGCCTGGGCAGGCGCCTCGCTCGGCATCGACACAACGATCTTCCGGGGCGTGGGCGCGGCCGTCCTGGGACTGTTAGGCGTGGTGCTCATGTCCAGCGCCCTCCAGCAGCTGTTTGCGTCGCTGACGGCCGGCATCGGCAATGCCGGGAACGACCTGCTTGCGCGTGTCCAACTGGACGGGCTGACGGGGCAGTTCGTGGTGGGCCTAGTGCTGGGGCTGGTCTGGAGTCCCTGCGTGGGGCCGACGCTTGGCGCGGCCATCGTTCTGGCCAGCCAGGGTACGAACCTGGCGCAAGCAGGCTCGATGATGGCGGTGTTCGGTATCGGCGCGGCATTGCCCCTGGTTGCACTGGCCTATGTGTCGCGCAGCGCGATCGGCCGCACGCGATCCAAGCTCCTGCACGCCGGCAAGGCCGGGAAAGTCCTGTTGGGCGCGATCATGCTTGCCCTGGCCGCCCTGATCCTGACAGGCGCCGACAAGCCGATGGAAGCATGGCTTGTGGAACATTCACCGGCCTGGCTCACACAACTGACGACGAGGTTCTGAGCCATGCCGCGCCCGAATTTCACCTTCGTTTCGACAGGGTGACGCCGTGGGAAACATCTTGGACAGCATCGCGCGCCGCTGTGGAGAAGGACTGAGCCGCTACCTCAGTCGGCCCCACCATGTGCATAGCGTGGCCCCGCCGACCGATCCAGACCTTCTCATGGCGTGCCTGCAGCCCGGCGACGTGCTGCTGGTCGAAGGTCAGAGCCGGGTCAGCGTGGCCATCAAGTACCTGACCCAATCCACCTGGTCGCACGCGGCACTGTTTGTCGGCACGGCCGGCAGGCCGACCGATGCCGAAGGGCGGCCCCGTTGCTTTCTTGAAGCCGATCTACGCGAAGGCGTGCGTCTGGTCAGCGTGGCCGAGTTCGCCGATCTGCATACCCGAGTGTGCCGGCCCGTGGGCCTGACCGCTGCCGAGATTGACACCCTGGTCGGCACGGCGGTGGCTCGGCTGGGCCATCAGTACGACTTGAAGAACGTGATCGACCTGGCCCGATATCTGTTGCCCACGCCGCCGGTGCCGGTGCGTTGGCGCCGTCGCATGCTCGGCCTGGGCAGCGGCGACCCCACCCGCGCCATCTGCTCGACGCTGATCGCCCAAGCTTTCCAGTCGATTCGCTATCCGATCCTGCCGCTGATCGAGACCGTGCCGTCGCAGGACCCGATGTGCCCCGGCTGTGTGGCCGAGATTCTTCATGTGCGGCACCACAGCCTGTTCGCCCCGCGCGACTTCGACGTCTCGCCCAACTTCGCCATCATCAAACCCAATCTGGAAGCCGGAATATTTCCACTTAGGAGCACTCCATGAACGCCAAGCTGACACTGCCTCTTCTTACCGAAGACACCGCCCCTGAAAGGAGCCGCGAGTTCCTGAGTAACACGCGCAGGAAGCAGGGATTTGTTCCCAACATGTATGGAGAAATGGCCCACGCCCCTGGCGCGCTCTCGACCTACCTCCATGGGTATGACTGGTTCCGCAAGGAATCCGGCTTCACGCCGGCCGAGCAGGAAGTCGTGCTGCTGGTCATCAGTCGGGAAAACGGCTGCCACTACTGCGTGGCCGCTCACAGCATGATCGCCGAGAAGGTATCGAAGGTGCCGCCGCAGGCGCTCCAGGCAATCCGTGAGGGCACGCCGATGGATGACCCGAAGCTGCACGCCCTTACCGCCTTCGTCAAGGACATGGTGCAGACGCGGGGCAATCCGTCGCAGGCGAGTTTGCAGACCTTCACCGACGCGGGCTACAGCGAGCAGCAGGCTCTACAGGTGGTGCTCGCCATCGCCGTCAAGACGATCTCGAACTACACCAATCACCTGTTCGACACACCCGTGGACGCGGCCTTTGCGTCCTACGCTCTGCCGATAGGGACGAAATAAGTACGGCGCCCCACCTTGGAGTCAACCATCACTTGCCCGAGGTGGGCCTTCAAGAAAATGGATGTCGTGGATGGAAGGCATGAGATTGTTTGGTATACGGCGATCGTCGCTGCCGTGGGGATTCTTTGGGGAGTTGCTGACGGCGCTCTACATGGGTGTCATCGCGTGGATCGCGGCGGCCACGCATGTTCACTACATTCTTTTTCCCGAACTAGGCGCCCTGGCCCATGACATCATCAAGCGACCGCACGGCACCTGGGCCAAAGCGCCGGGGATGCTGGTTCTCACACCGCTTCTTACCGGGCTGGTAGGCACGATCTTCGCCCGAAGCATGGGCAGCGGGATCGTGCCGATCCTGCTGGCGACCGCAGCCGCGATGCTCATCATCCGCATATTGAAGTCATCGATTGCCCCGGCCATTTCGGCGGGCGTGCTGCCAATCTCACTCAACATCACAAGCTGGTACTACCCGGCATCGTTGCTGGTCGGCCTGATATTGCTCGCCGCGATCTCCCTTGTCTGGCCTCGCTTCGTCCCGCTACCGCCGGTGCGAACCGCCTCCGATGTGGCCGATGACGTTACCGAGGAAACTCCAAGCACCTACTCGTGGCTCCCGTTCTTTCTGGTGTTTCTGGTAGGCACGGCGATTCTGGCCGAAGCCACGGGTTGGCGGTTGATCCTGTTCCCGCCGCTTATCGTGATCGGCTTTGAAATGTTTGCCCATGCGGACGTTTGCCCTTGGGTCAAGAAGCCGCTGCTGCTGCCGGTCGCGTGTACCCTGAGCGCATTGATCGGGGTTGCACTGGTCACGACGTTCGGGGGCGCCCCGCTGGCGGTGATCTCCAGCGCGGCATGCGGCATCCTAATCTTGCGATTATTCGATCTGCACGTGCCGCCGGCGCTCGCCGTGGGCCTGCTGCCGTTTATCATCCCAGCCGTCGATTACCGATTCGCGGCCTCCGTGGGCATTGGCACCTTAACTCTGACCATGCTGTTCCTCGTATGGGGCAGGCTGAGAAGGATGCGCCTTTCACCGTCCTGAGGGGGCGCAACCTTCTTAGCTTTTGCTATCCAGCGCAGCACGATAGCTGCTTCACGTCCTTGCTGAAGGTCTGCGCGGCGAGCTTCAGGCCCTCGACCATCGTCAGATACGGGAACAACTGGTCGGCCAGTTCCTGCACCGTCATGCGCGCGCGGATCGCCAGCGCCGCTGCCTGGATCAACTCGCCCGCTTCTGGGGCCACCGCCTGCACGCCGATCAAACGGTGGCTGCCTTCCTCGATCACCAGCTTGATGAAGCCGCGCGTATCGAAGTTGGCGAGCGCGCGCGGCACGTTGTCGAGGGTGAGCGTGCGGCTGTCGGTCTCGATGCCGGCGTGGTGCGCCTCCTGCTCGCTCAAGCCCACGGTAGAGACCTGTGGGTCGGTGAACACCACCGCTGGCATGGCGGTCAGGTCCAGCGACGCGTCGCCGCCGGTCATGTTGATCGCGGCGCGGGTACCAGCCGCCGCCGCGACGTAGACGAACTGCGGCTGGTCGGTGCAGTCGCCGCCGGCGTAGATGTCCGGGGCGCTGGTGCGCATGCTGAGGTCGATCTCGATGGCCCCTTGCTTGTTCACCGCCACCCGGGCGGCTTCGAGGTTGAGGCTGCGCGTATTAGGTGTGCGGCCCGTCGCCACCAGCAGCCGGTCGGCACACAGTTCGCCATGGTTGGTGGTCAACACAAACTCGCCGTCCACGTGCGCGACCTGGCTGGCTTGCGTATGTTCCAGCACCTCGATGCCCTCCAAGCGAAACGCCACCGTCACGGCTTCGCCGATGGCCGGGTCTTCGCGAAAGAACAGCGTGCTGCGCGCCAGGATCGTGACCTTGGCCCCAAGCCGGGCGAAGGCTTGCGCCAGCTCAACAGCCACTACCGATGAGCCGATCACGGCTAGGCGTGCGGGAATCGTGTCGCTCACCAGCGCCTCGGTTGAAGTCCAGTAGGGCGTGTCCTTGAGGCCTGGGATCGGCGGCACCGCCGCGCTCGCGCCGGTGGCGATCAGGCAGCGGTCGAACGAAACCACGCGCTCGCCGCCCTCGTTCAGCCGCACGGTGAGGTTGCGGCCGTCCTTGAAACGGGCTTCGCCCGCTAGCCGCATGATGGCTGGGTTGCCGTCCAGGATGCTTTCGTACTTGGCATGGCGCAACTCATCGACGCGCGCCTGCTGCTGGGCCAGCAGCCGTTCGCGCAGGATCAGCGGCGGGTTCGCCTGGATGCCGCCATCGAACGGGCTTTCGCGGCGCAGGTGGGCGATGTGGGCGGCGCGGATCATGATCTTCGAGGGCACGCAGCCGACATTGACGCAGGTGCCGCCGATGGTGCCGCGCTCGATTAGCGTCACCCGTGCGCCGCGTTCGACGGCCTTCAGCGCCGCCGCCATCGCGGCCCCACCGCTGCCGATGACGACAATATGCAGGCCGCCGTCGTGGCTGGCCTTGTCGCCGCCGTCGACCCAATCGCGCATGCGGTCGAGCAGTCCGCCTTTGGGAAGCGCGTTCGACGCATCGGCCAGCGCCGCGCGGTAGCCGAGTCCGGCGACAGCCGCGATCAGGGCATCGGGTGAAGTGCCGGCCGCGATGGCGAGCTGGGCGCTGCCCTTGGTGTAGGACACTTCGGCCGATTGCACGCCAGGCACGTTTTCCAGTGCTTCCTTGACGTGGACCGCGCAGGAGTCGCAGGTCATGCCGGTGATCTTCAACTGTGTCATGAAGTCATTCCTTTCAATTCGTTGTGGCGCAAGCCAGTCAGCCGTGTTTCGCGGGCAGTTCGCAGCCGTCAGGACCGCAGCGGCGGTTGGCCTGAGATACCAAATCCCAGACCGAAACGACGGCCATCAAGGCGATCCCCGTATAGACCAGGGGCCGCATCCAAGCGGTGCCAAGCAGCCAGACCGCGCCCACGATAACGATGGCGGGACCGACCATACCCAGCAGACTCCGGTGCCATTGCCGGTGGCGTAGCCAACCGAGCGCGTTGGCCGCAAGCGCCAATGCAGCAAACAATGGCAACAGCCTGGAAATGAACAAGCCTTCGTATTGCTGGAGAAAACCCAGCCCGATGGCCGCGCCTAGGCTGGCGAGTGCGGGAAAGCACATTGCGCAGCCCATCGCGGAGACGAGGGTGCCCAATGCCCCGGCTTTGTCGGCGATACGCGCAATCGGTTTCATGGCATCGCTCCCGGTTTAGCGCTTGACGCTGGACGGATAGCCCGCGTCTTCGGTGGCTTTGGTCAGCTTCTGGACGCTGGCCTTGGCATCATCAAAGGTGACGACCGCTTCGCGCTTCTCGAAGGTCACATCGACTTGGCTGACGCCCTCGACCTTGGAGAGCGCCTTCTTGACGGTGATCGGGCAAGCGGCGCAGGTCATGCCGGGCACGGCCAGCGTGACGGTCTGGGTAGCGGCCCACACTGGAACGGTGACGGCAACGAGCGCAAGGGAGGCAAGCAGTTTTTTCATGGTGAACTCCCGATCAATAGAAGAAAGGCAACACGTAGGGAAATCCGAGCGCGACCAGAACGAGCGCTGCCACGATCCAGAAAATCAGCTTGTAGGTGGTGCGAACCTGCGGGATCGCACACACCTCGCCCGGCTTGCAGGCAGTTGCCGGCCGGTAGATGTGTCGCCAGGCGAAGAACAACGCCACCAGCGCCGCGCCGATGAAGATCGGGCGATACGGTTCCAGTGCGGTCAAGTTGCCGATCCAGGCACCGCTGAAGCCCAGAGCGACCAGAACCAGTGGCCCCAGGCAGCAGGTCGAAGCGAGGATGGCGGCCAGCCCGCCGGCGGCGAGGGCGCCGCGCCCGTCTTGCGATTCCGACATCAGGTTCTCCTTTCGAGGATTTGCTCGTTGGAGTAACGTTACTTCCGTAGTCAACTACGGAGTCAAGCGGAATGGAAAACACCTTGGAAAGCCTGACCATCGGCGCCTTCGCCAAGGCAGCCGGGGTCAACGTGGAGACGATCCGCTTCTATCAGCACAAAGGGCTGCTGCCGACGCCGAACCGGCCCTACGGCAGCATTCGACGCTACTGCAGCGCCGACGTGGCGCGGGTGAAGTTCGTGAAGGCGGCGCAGCGGCTGGGATTCAGCCTCGATGAAATCGGGGAGTTGCTGAAGCTGGAGGACGGCACCCATTGCAGTGAAGCAGCCGACCTTGCCGCACTGCGGCTGGCCGATGTTCGCACCCGCCTGAACGACCTTATGCGGATGGAACAGGCGCTGTCAAAATTGGTGAACGAATGCTGTGCGCATGAGGGCCATGTGTCCTGCCCGTTGATTGACGCGCTGCATGGCGGTTGAACTGGCATATGGACGGCTGCTGACACTACGGCGTGATCGCAGCGTTCGTCAGTACCGCCCTCGATTGCCGATTCGCAGGCTCTGTGGACATTGGCGCCTTGTCTCTGAACATGCTGCCCCCAGTATGGCGCAGGCGGAGCAAAACAGGCGCTTCACTGCCCTGACGGTGAGGCCAAGACGGACGAGCGCGCTCACTTCCGAATCGCCTCCTGCGTCATGCCGCCCAGCGCCTTGGAGATGTTTTCCACGACGGGGCCGCAGTTGTCGGCGCCATGGCGCGATGCGAGATACTTCGGATCGTTGTAGCCAAGCCACACTTGCCCAGTCGCGTCCTGCCAGGCCAAGGCCTTGAGCGGAAGGTCGATACCGGCAGTCTGCGCGCATTCCATCAAGGGGGTGCCGCCCTGGGGATTGCCGAACACCAGAAGCTCGGTCGACCGCAAGTCCTTGCCGACCTTCTTCGCGCCCTGCGCGTGATCGAGGCGCAGGAAGATATAGATGCCCCGAGACTTGGCGGCCGTCTCGAAACGGTCAATCGTTTCCTTGACACTGTACGGGCTTTGTACCGCAATCAGCCCATCGGCAGCTCCGGCCCCCGAAGCAAAGAAACCTGCCATCACGAGGGATATGGCGCGCAATGCAAGCATGCTGACCTCCTTGTCAGGCCGAAGCCTCGCAATGCTCCAAGAAGCCGCGAATCCCATGGTCGAGTGAAAGCCGGCCCGGCCCGATAGCGATCAGGGCAATCGCCATCGTCGCCCAGGGCAAATGAAAGTTCGCCCACCCGTCCGGCACGATGAGCTGGATCACCGCCGTCATGCCGAGCAAGCCCAGGGCACTCATGCGCGTGCCAAGTCCGAGAATCAGCAGGATCGGAAAGATGATCTCGGCCGATCCACTGGCGAAGGCGAGTACGTCCGGCGCAGGCAGGTCATAGACCTTCCCCAGGATGTGCAGCTTGAATTCATCTTCAAACAGAAAACTCGCCGCTGGCGACAGCGACAGGAGACCGTCCCATTTGGTGAGGCCCGACTTGAAGAAGGGCAAGGCCAGCGCCACCCGAAGGAACAGCGGCGCGGCCATGCCGGCGATCTTTGCCAGCCAGTGCAATGCACAGTTCGCCGCGCCAAGTATTCCGGGCCAACCTTTCGGCACTTGGAAGTTACTCATGATCGTTCTCCCCGGCTTCCAACGCGAAGCCGACAAAGGCGCCCATCTGGATCAATTCCCGCAAGTTCTCCGACAGGTCAAAATCGCCGTCGGTGGCGAGGGCCGTTTCCATGGCCTGCGATAGCGTCAGGCCCTGGCCGAGCGCGGCTACGAAGTCATGGCTCGCGGGAAGTATCTTGCGCACGTCCACCTCGGCGTCGGGGCGTAGCACCATCGTGTCCTGCGCTTCGGAGAGGTCAACGGGTGCTGGCGTGCCATCCGAGGTGTTCATCCTCCAGATGGTGAAGGCTGGGAATGGCGAACGCACCAGGCGCACGGAAGGGTGGAGCCGAAACCGCAGCATGGAAGCTTGGTCAGGCGGTACTCCTGCAAGCACGCTGGGCGCCAAGGGTTCTGCCTCGTGCGCGTGGTACGCCTCGGTCGCGGCGCGCTCGATGCGGGCCACGTCGGCGAGATAGGGTAAGGGTTCCGCGGGTGGAAAGGACGCGATGAAGTCCGGGAACTCGGCGCCGTAGTGCAGCAGCACCGGCGAGCTGGGCGGCGTGGCGGCCGCGAAGACGCGGGCCATCGCCGCGAAGAATTCGTCGCCCACCAGCTTGACGACGCAGGGAAAGCCCGCGCGCAGCGCGTCCGTCAGGCCAACGAACACATTGTTCCGATAGACGGCAAAGCGCCGTGCGCTCGGCTCGCCGTCGGGGCCGACCAGCCCCTCGGGCACCGCGCGTTCCGGGTCGAGCAGCGCCGAGGCGAATTCCTCCAGGCGTTCAGCCAAGCGTGCCATGGCGTCGCTCCTGTACGTTGGACATGCCCATCAGCACATCGGCCATCACGGCCTCTGTTTGCAGCTCGGGCCATGCGGGAATGTTGGAATCCCACTCGATCAGCGTAGGGACTGGCCCGATGCATTGGATGACCTGCCTAAAGAGGTTCCACACCCGCTCATCCACTCTTTGGTCGTGTGAGTCGATCAGCAAAGGGCGTCCCTTCTCGTCCGTCTGAAGGGAGTGGCCGGCCAAGTGGATTTGCTGCACATGGTCGAGGGGGAAATCGTTGATGTAGGCGCGCGCGTCCCATTGCTGATTCGTGCTCGCCACGTGGACGTTGTTCACGTCCAGCAGCAGACCGCACCCGGTTCTCCGGGTGATCTCCCTGATGAAATCCGTCTCGCGCCATGTGCTCTCCTTGAACCAGATGTAGGTCGCGGGGTTCTCCAGCAGCATTTGCCGGGCCATAGCTGTTTGCACCTGGTCGATGTGCTCGCAGATGCGGTTCAGCGTGTCGTCGGTGTACGGCACCGGCAACAGATCATCGAGGTAGCTGGTGCCATGTGAAGACCATGCCAGGTGTTCGGAAAGCAGGCCGGGTTCGTACCGCTCGTTCAGCGCCTTGAGACGCAGCAAATGCGCTTGGTCGAGTGGCCTGTCGGCACCGATGGACAGGCCCACGCCGTGCAACGACAGGGGATAGTGTTCTCGGATGGCCGTCAGGTAGCGATGGGGCGGGCCGCCAGCGCCCATGTAGTTTTCCGCATGAACTTCAAAGAAGCCCATATCCGGCCGCGTTTCGATGATGGTTCGGTAGTGGTCGGCCTTAAGGCCTACGCCGGCTCGCGCAGGGATTCCCCGCCCGGCGGCGTGCGCAGTTTGGTGAATGCCCATGTTGATCCTCGTTGTCACAAGCTGGCGGGCGGGGCGACAGGCCACCGCCCACCAAGGTGAATGCTCGCGTCAGGACTTGGCGCTGAGACTGCCGTGCCCGTTGGGCGTCGAGATCGTGGTGCAGGTGCCCTTGGCGACCAGCTTCCAGGCGTTCCCCTGGTAGTCGGCGGTGCTGGTACCCGCGCAACTTGTGCCGGCGCCGGCGAAGCAGTCGTTCTGCCCCTTCAGGGCAACGCCATAGCACTTGTCGAACTTGCCGGTCTTCATCATCTCCATGCTCTTGGCTTGGTTCTCCTGCATCTTCTTCTGCATGTCGGCCTGGCTCATGCCCTGCGAAAAGGCGGGGGCGGCGAAGGCTGCGACAAACGCCGTGGCGACGGCGGCGGACAACATACGGTTTGACATTGTGATCTCCTGATAGGAAAGAAGCAGCCGAGTGAGCTGCGGGTAATCGGCCAGCAATCGCCAGCCTCATTTCCTAAGAGGCGACCGCCGTGCAAAACGGTTCGGTAGAAAGCAAAAAAACCTCAATCACTGGCCTGGGCCTAGCAATTGAGGGTTATCCATGACAATGCGCAAGAAATTGCCGCCTCGCTTGGCGAGGCGGCCCGGACGAGGACTCAGCTTGGCTATTTCGTCGGTGTGCGGTGTCCGTGCCCCGAGGATGGTTCTGAACTGAGCATGTATTCGCGCACTAGCTCGCGGGCACGATGGAGCCGACTCTTGATCGCGCCGGGCTGCTCACCCAACTGAGCAGCGATCTCGGCAATGGTCAATTCCTCGAAGTCGCGCAGAAGTACCACTTCGAGGTAATGGGCAGGCAACGACTCCAGGGCATTGGCAAGATCGATTCTCAATTCATCGTCGGGACGATGAAGCAGCAGCTCCTCGGCTACTTCATCAGGCAGTGGCTCGTGCTTGAACATCATCCGCGCGAGCTTGCGGCATTCGTGCTTGATGACCGTGAACAGCCACGATGAAAAGGCCGCAGCCGCTTTTAGCCCGCTGACCTTGCGAGAAATGATGAGTAGTGATTCTTGAACCGCATCATCAACGTCGCTCGCATGGCAGTGCTTGTACGCATAGCGGCGTGCATCGGCTTGGCACACTGCCAGCAGACGGGAAAGGGCGGCCGCGTCTCCAGTCTGTGCCGCCATGATTAAATTGTTGCGGTCGCCAACAGGGGTGCCCATGCTGATCTCCTGTGCTGACTCGATGATTGGTTAATTCAGCGAGCCTTTATTTGTATTTCGCTCCGATTCTCGGGTCTTCGGCTACGATTCCTAATTTTCTGATAAACACCTGTCGCAAGCAAAGCGGGAGCTGCTACAACGCAAACCGGGCAGACAAAGCCTGCTAAAACGCTGGTGGCTGTCACATAGCTACCCAGTCCAAGGCCCAACCCGACGTAGAGCGTACTGTTATCCGGCGGAATCTCGCGTTCCGCCGTAGCCTCTGTGTCCTTCATCATTTTCGTATCCTCAATATGGCAATTTCTGCTCATTAAGAAGTTGCAGTCCGAACAGCGCACGAATTGGCATTGAGCCGACCATAGGTGTAGCCCAGCACTGCGCCCCAAATGAGGTGCATCATCAGGGTCATCATCGGCGCCATCATCCCCAGGTTCATCCCGAACAGGCCTGCGTCGGCCATTGGCATCGGACCGATCATCATCATGAGCCAAGCTAGCAAGGAAAACGACATTCCCTTGAGCAGCGCACTGCGCCCTGGCAGCCTGCCATACAGCAGTTGGAACAGGATGCCCCACACGACGGTGCCAATCATGAAGTGCGCCACCCATCCGACCATGGGCGAAGCCGGCATACCCATTTTTGCGTGCGCCATCTCCGTGAGCATGGCGATTGGATTCAATTCGGGCATCAAGCCCATGGCGCCCTTCATCAGCATCAGCAGCGACAGCGCTACAGTGGCGACAAATCCAGCCACCATCGAACGAACGTAACAAGACATGGTTACAAGCTCCTCAAGGTTGGGGATCGTTGATCCCGGATTGGATGGAGGCACCGACTGCTCCCATTTTTCCTATAAGAGGCGCCGAACTGGAAAAACGATTCGGTTGATCCGCTAAATTGTTGGGCCGAGTTGCCGTCCCCACCTCCAGGACACCTGCCCGCCGCGCACCGTTGCGGCGATTTGCTGCCCCAAGCGCTGCTCGATCACCGGCCGCCACGGCACGAGGCTAAATCCCATGCCGTCATCCAGCATCGCGTAGCGCCCGCTGGCAAGCATGACGCTGCGCCGGTAGATGCCGGCCACGCGCTGCCCGTCGGCCACGGGTCGATGCTCCAGGCCGGTGTCGGCGGCAATGTCCTTGGCGGACTGCGCCAGTTCCCGGTTGCGCAGCGTGCCCAGCAGGTTGCGCGCCAGGATCACGCGCTGCCCGCGCCGCTCGGCCAGCCCCTGTTCGGCCAGGAAGTCGGCGCGCTGCTGCATCGCCTGCTTGGCCTCACCGCCAAAGCCCAGGTCGCCCAGGCCGGAGCCGCCGCCGATCAACTGCTGGTCGAGCCAGGTGGCCCCGATCACGCGGGCCTGCCGCTCGATGGGCAGGTGCGATTTCAGCTCCACGGCTACGCCGCCCAGGCGTTGCGCGTCGTAGCGGCGGCCCTGCTCGGGCAGGTCGCCCGGCACCTTCCATAGCCCCTCGGCCACCCGCTCCACGATGCCCGCCCGGCGCAGGGCTTCCAGCCTGCGGACGTGGGCCGCCACGACCTCCTGCGGGTCGCGGCCGGGCACGGCCTGGCCCTGCGCGATGGCGAGGTGATGGTCGGTGCGGTACAGGCCATCGCTCGCCAGCGCGGCGATGTTCTTGTCGGCCGCGCGCACGTCGGCCGATCCCTTGACCTCCACCACGGCGCCGGTCGGGTAATTCGCCAGCTCGTCGTGGGCGTTGAGCGCGACGTAGTGCGCCTTGCCGTCCACGCCGTCGATGACCAGATAGCCCCGATCACGCAGTTCGTCGGCCAGTCCTTTCGCGGCCACGCGCCCGAGGATGCTGCGGCCACTTCCATCCGCGTCCTGCCCTGGCTCGAACACCGCCAGCTCGCGCGGCTCGCCGCGCATGGCCCGCTGCATGGTGCGGATGATGTCGCCGCGCTCGCCCAGGGCGCGCAGGGTCTTTTCCGCATCGGCATGCACGGCCCAGGTGCCGGGCTGCGTCTCGTCGGCCAGGCCCAGGCGCTGCAAGCGTTGCAGGCGGCCGATCAGCAGCAGGCGCTGGCGTTGCAGGCGGGGTTCGTTGAGCCGTTCGACATGCACCAGGCCATCGTCGCCGGCCTCGCGCTTCAAGGTGCGATCCAGGCTCGTCCACCGCTCTTGCTCTACCTCGTGCTGCAAGGTCTGCTGGATCTCCAGCTCGGTGCGCGGCCCCAGCCATTCGGTCGCCAGTTCGGCGGCGCGATGGCGGAAGCCATCGGCAATGTAGTCGCCCGCGATGATGAGGTCTTTGCCCGTGTCGTCGCGCCCGCGCACGACGATGTGCGTGTGCGGGTTGTCGGTGTTCCAGTGGTTGACCGCCACCCAATCGAGGTCCGTGCCCAGGTCGGCCTCCATGCGGCCCATGAGATGCCGCGTGTAGGTACGCAGGTCTTCCAGCTCCGCGCCATCCTCGGGCGAGAGGATGAAGCGGAAATGGTGCCGGTCGTCGGCGCAGCGTTCCTTGAAGGCGTCGAGGTCGGCCACGTCGGTCTGCGGCCCGTAGGCTTGGCCCGGCTCGCCGTCGCGGCCCACGCCGTCGCGCTCGATGTAGTGCAGGTGCTTGGCGAGCGACTGCGGGCTGGCCCGCTGGTGATTCACCAACAGCGTCTTGATGGTCACGCGCCGAGACATGGGCGTCAGCTTCGCCCCGGCGAAGCGCGCCGCTGTGTAGCCGCGCCCCAGTCGCGAGCCGGGCCGCTGGCCCGTGCCACCCGTCGCGCCAGGACGGCGCATCGTGGACTTGCCGCTGCTGGCCTTGCCTGCCTGCTTGAGCACCTTGGAAACGAAGCTCTGGCCTTGGCCCTTGCCCCGGTTCTTCGGGGCGCTGGGGCGCACGCGGAAATCGTCATCGCGGCGGTCAGTCATGGTCGTTCTCCCTGCAAGCTCTGGCGTGTCTGATCGTGCGAAGCACGCGGACATGCCCGTATTGGCGCGGGCCTCGCGCCACAAGCGGCACGGCGGCAAAGCCGCGCCGTGCTGCGCCAACCCCACGTGCAGACTGGCTTTCGACGCGGCCCGGTGCCGCGTCCTTTTGTCTTGCCTTCCGCCTTTGCCCCTCGCTGGCGCTCCGGGCAGCGGCGGCCCGGCGGCGCTGCTGCGCGAGCAGCCAGCACGCCGGCGAACGCGGCGACGGCCACAGGCCGGGCGCGTTCGAGGCAAGACGCCTGCACACGGGAAGGCAGCGCGAAGTGCGGCGCCCGATACGCAGGATCGGCGCTCGCACGACATGCGCGACGGCACGAAGAAAGCCACCGGATCGACATGCCCGATGGCACGATGAGATGCACGGCGACGTGCATCTCATCGGCAGCCATCATGGACGCTTCTCCAGCCAGACCGGGTGCGCGATGCCGATCACGGCGGACGTGCGCACCGGCCCGAAATACCGGCCATCGAACGATGCCGGATTGGTCACGCTCAACAGGAGCAACTCGCCCGGTTCGAGGCGGCGGCACTGCTGCCAGGATGGCAGCGGCCGGCCCCAGCGGTCGGCGCGCAGCACGGCGGCCGAAGGCACGCCGTCGATGCGGACGATGCCGCCAGCGATGCACACCTCCTGCGGCGCGATCGCGCCCACGCGCTTGAGCAGCGGCACGCCCGCCGGCAGGTAGCGGCGTTGCGCGGCCAGCGCTGCGGCATCTGGCGGCAGCGAGGCCAAGACGATGCTGCCCACGGACAAGGGACGTGGCAGCGAGCCGGGCCGATGGTTCAGCGGATCGACGCGATACCAACCCATGGGAACGCTGTCGGACGGGTTGTAGATCAGGCGCGGCAGCGGATGCACGAAGGACGCCCAGGCCAGCGCAGCGAGGCCGCAGGCGGACAAGCCCGCCAGGACGAGGCGCGCGCGAGAACGCGGCGCAGTGCCGATGGTGGAAGCGGCGGTCATGGCAGCGCCCTCCCGGCTAGCCAGGCGGCGTGCCGCTCGGCGCTGTAGTCCGGCAGCGGCAAGCGCGCAGCGAGCCGATTGCCCAGCGTGCGCCAGTACGCGGGGGAGGCGTCTGCGGGCGCGATGCCCAGCGCCTCGACGCCGTCGATGCGTTCCAGCACGGCGCGCACGTTGGCGTCGCCTTCGGCGTGTAGCAGCAGGCGCGCGCCCGGCTGCACGCCGGGGATGCGCTGCGCGCCGGCCAGCGGCGTGCAAGTCTGCATCACCATGAGTTGCCAGCGGATCGTGCCGTAGGCGTTGGCCTGCCAGCGGATGCGGCAAAGCATCGCGCCGGGCAGGAACAACGCGCATCGCCGCCAGTGGTCGAGGCGAAGGATGCGCGACGGCTCGCCGAAGCGCAGATAGAGGTCGAAACGCTGGTCGATGTAGGCGAGCGCCACGCGCGTCATCGGCGCACTGGCAGGCTGGCCGATAGGCGCAGCCAGTGCAGCCGTGGCCGCGACAGCGGCAGGCGAAACGGATGCGGTCATGGTGTGTTCTCCCTGCGGTTCTCGGGAAACTCTCGCTCTAGCAGGCCGCGCAGCAGGTCGGCCACGGTCACGCCTTGCGTGAAGGCCGATACCTTGATGCGCGCCCGCATGGCGGGCGTGATGTCGAGAGTGAGGCGAGCCGTGTAGAGGTCGCCCTTGCCCAACGCATCGGCGTCGCCCTGGCGAATCCACGCTTCAGCGTGCGGATTCGCAGGCGGACGCGCGCCGATGCCGACGCGCTTTGCCGTGCGTTTGCTGTTGGGTGGCGGCTTCGCTGTCATGTCGTCCACCGCAGCAATTCGTCCACTAGGGCGGTGATTTCGCGGGCGGCGGCGCTGCCCGGCGCCGTCTCGCGTGAAAGGCGGCCAGCGGCCACGCTGTCGGCGAACACGATGCGCTGATGCACTTCCGCGCGCAGCGCAGGAAGCGGCTGGTCGGCGAGCGCCTGGCGCGCTTCGCGCCCGATCACGGTGGTGCTGACGCGCCGGTTGATGACGAAGGCCGCGCGCAGCGCAGGCCGGAACACTTGGGCCTCACGGATCAGTGCGACCATCTCGGCACTGGCCCACAGGTCGTAGGGGCTGGGCTGCACCGGGATCAGCACGCGCTCGGCCGCGAGTAGCGCGGAGCGCGCGAGGGCGGCGATGCGCGGCGGGCCGTCGATGACGACGTGATCGGCCCGCCTGGCGAGTTCTGGCGCTTCCTGATGCAGCGTTTCGCGTGCGAGGCCCACGGCGCTGAACAGCCGAGGCAAGCCTTGCTGGCTGCGTCGTTGCGTCCAGTCCAGTGAAGAACCCTGCGGGTCGGCGTCCAGCAGCACGACATGCTGGCCGCGCATCGCCAGCTCGCCGGCGATATGGGTGGCGAGCGTGGTCTTGCCCACGCCGCCTTTCTGGTTGAGCAGCGCGACGATCATGGCCTGGCCCTCCATGCTGGAAGAGCAGGCTTTGTCTGCTGCGTTTGTGGCCGCGCAGCGGTTGTCCACCGCGACGGCGTTTCCCTACTACAAGTTAGAGAATTTAAGTTAGGTAAGTTAAGGGAGGTCGAAACCCGCGCCGTTATTGGCTTTGCGGACGATCCGTACTCCTGATAGCACGATAGTCGTACTCCCGATAGCACGATACCCCGTACTCCTGATAGCACGAGCCCGTCCACCGCTTTTCCCGAAGTTATCCCCGTGCCGTGAACGGCACGGGCCGAAACATCAGCAACTCGACTCCATCGCCCGGCATCCGCTCGATGCTCAGGACATAGCCGGGCAGCGACTGCCGCGCGACGAGCGCGCGCAGGTCGTAGGCAAAGTCCGAGAAGCGCGTGACGCTGCCCGATTTCCGGTACAGGTGCCGGAAATCGAATTGCCAGCCGCCTTCCTGCCGCCCGCCGTGCTTGCGCACCAGGCGGTACAGCCACCGTTCGATGCCGCCCGTCAGCCGGAAATACGCCGGGTCGATGGTCAGCACCAGAGCGGCATCCATCACCCCACCAAAGAACCAATCCGGCAGGATCAGCTCCAGCCCCAAGGGCGTGCCCTTGGCATCGGCCAGTTCCTTCCACTCGTTGATCCACGAAAACCGATGCAGGCGTCGCCCGGTTGTCTCGCGGATCGACGTGGCCACGGTCGTGGATTGCAGCCGATCCAACGCGGCTTTGAGGCGCTGGTAGTCGCGCAGCGACGTACCGCGCCCGATGAAGCGCAGGATCTCGTAGGGCGTGGCCTGCATCAGCCGCGACGGGCGTAAGCCTGCGTCGCGCGCCTCCACGATCTGCGAAGCAGCCCAGATCAGCACGTCCGCGTCCCAGATCGTGGCGATGCCGTGCTCCTGTGTGCCTTCCACGCGGATCGTGACGTTGCCCGCCCGGAAGTCGATGGGCGCCGTGCGCCGCGACTTCGCCAGCGAGAAGAACGGAAAGGCCATCAAGTCCTGGCTGTCGCGCGGCGCCATGTCGCCCGGCAAGGCACGGAACAGGTCGAGCTGTTCGCGTTCTTGCGAGGGCCGCTGCCGGGACGGCAGCGCGGGGCTGGGCATGGCGGTGGCCTGGCGCGTGCCAGCGATCAGCGCGCACGGCTGTCCGCCGAGTGCTGTTCGGCGTACTCAGGATCGGAAGTCGTCTCGAAGCTGCGGTCGGCGGCCCAGGCGTCGAGGTCGGCCACGGCGTACATGACGCGCCGGCCGAACTTGCGAAAGCGCGGGCCACCGCCGATCACGCGCTGCTTCTCCAGCGTGCGCGGCGACAGGCGCAGGTACTCGGCGGCTTCGTCGTTGGTGAGGTAACGCTGCGGTTGTGCGGCAGCGGTCGGGACAGTGGCGGCAGGCCGCAAGGGAGCGGGACGCATGGTGTGAACCTCCATAGCTTTCAAAGCTCCGGCCACACAGCGCAACCGGATGGAGGCAGTCTCAGAAAACGAAGCTCCGCTGCTCAGGGACGTTTTGCGTCCCCATCAAAACGTCCCTTCTCAAGCGGCGGCAGTTGTGCTAGCCGGCGATAACCGCCGCGCATCAGTGCATCGCCGCGCCGCACCAGGCGGCGCACGCGGGCGCGCAGGTCGCCGTCGGCGTGCCAGTCCGCCGCCACGGCATCGGCACCGAACAGCCCTTCGGCCACGTCGCGCAAGGACGCACCCGCCAGGGTCGCGTCGAGCGCCTGCAGGGTGTGCAACTCCAGCATCGCGGCCGGTGTAGGCCGGGGCCTGGCCGCGGCCAGCGTCGCGCTGCGCGTAGGCGCAGGTGCGGCAGCGCCGCCGCCACCTCCGCGATTGGCATAGGCGACCGCCATGCCATCTTCCAGGCCGGGCGCCAGCGCGAAGCGCGCGCAATGGCCGGGGTTGTGCGCGATCAGCGCCAGCCCTTTACCGTCGTGCAGCAGTTGCTTGTGACCGGGGATGTGCCAGAACGCGAAGGCCGCCGCATCGGGCGGCGGATCGGCATCGGGATGGAGTTGCACCACGGCATCGTGGCCGGGCAGCCAGGCCGGATGCGCGTCGCGCGCATCCAGGGCCGGGTCTTCCAGCAGACGCAAGCCCCAGCGAAGCGCCGCCTGTTGCGCCGCTTGCGGTCGGCGCTGGTGGCGCTGCCAGTCGAGCCGGTAATCGGGGTGGCGGCGCAGGTACTCCCAGGCCAGTGCGAGCGTGTCCAGGCACAAGATGTAGAGGTACGCGGCGGTCGGATACCAATGCGCGATATGGTGAGGATTGACCATGACTCAAGCTCCCGTCGAACAGCAGGAACGTCGTCACGGGCGTTCAAGAACGGAGCCACCGCATCCACATCAAAACATCATCCGAACCTGTTTAAGCTGTACATCAAGTGTCAAGACCGATTGGCTCCGGGGTATTGCGCAATGCGTCCGAATACGACGGCCGCGCAGTCCAAAAAAGTCACGCGGCACAAATCAAGGTGCCGTAACTCGCGCCAAAGATCGTGGCCGTTTCCGTCTCAAAGGCCCTGTTTTGGTGCAAGAGTGCGAATTGAGACCGGACAAATCCGAATTCCGACGGAAATAGTCTCAATACGTCCGGCTGCGCCGGAACGCGATTGGCTTAATCGACAATGCCGCCGTTCTCCTGGGCCAGCCGGACATATTCCGACAGGGGCCGCGCCGCCTGGAAATACCGATCCCGCATCACAGGCTGCTTGCGCGGCCCGACGATGGATGCCAGATCGGACAGCTTCACGGTGCCCAGCTCAGGCATCCCCAGGCCCAGGTCGATCAGGCCGTAGGCCGTATCGCCGTCGGCCGGGTCGAGCGAAGCGAGCAGCCAGGTGAGGTGTGCGTCCGGTGTGAACAGGCGCACCACGGGCAGCGGGTCGCCGGCCTGACCGTCAGCACGTGCCTGGCCGTGGGTCAGCAGGCGTTGGCGCTCGTCCTCGGTGATGAGTGAGTTCATGGCGATCTATTCCCAATTCACAAATCCGCCCAAGCGTGAAAACGCAAAGCCGCATCGGCGGATTTGGGAAAAAGCACGATTGTGATTCCGTGGCTATGCGCCTTTGTGGAAATCCGCAGAGGCACAAATGCGGATTCCCGTAAAAACGCAAAACAGTGAGGTTTCACTGAAAGAGTTAAAGATAACGTGGTTTTAATTGTGCTGCGACTTGACGCTTCTGTCTATGCAGAAGCGACCCATTCAGCGCGGCCGACCGGCCGGCGCCACCACCTACGATGCCGAGTTGGCGCAAGCCTTCGGCGCGGCGGTGCGCGCGTTGCGGACGGAGCGCGGCATTGCGCAGGAATCGCTGGCGCACCTGGCTGGCGTCGAGCGCTCGCACATGGGCAAGGTCGAGCGCGGCGAGCACATGCCCACGCTGGCGATCATCTTCAAGATCGCCGGCGCGCTCGAATGCAGCACGGCAGTGCTGATGAGCGAGGCTGAAAGCCAGCTCGCAGCGGCGGCCCATCCGTAGGCTCCGGCTGCATCGAGGGGCGCCAAGCTGTGCGCGGCGGGGATAGCTCGTAGGGCTTTCCCTCGGAGGCAAGCGAAGTGCGCAGCGCCGCAGGCGCGAAGGCGTGAGGGATTGGAGCCGGATGGCCGTGACGGCAAAGACGGCACGGGGCGTAGCCCGTAAAAGTCCGGCGGCGAGTCGCGCCGACACGCCATGCCCTGATTGCAACGGCAAGCACCGCGTCCCCGCATAGAAGTGCAGCCCACACTATGGGCCACCGCCTGCCACCAGGTTCGGTACGAACCAACACAACAGCGCAGCGCCCCGCCATGTGGCGGGGCGCTGCGGGCGGCGGTCACGCCGCCTGGGGCTTGCTGCGCGACCAGATCAAGTCGTGCGTGCCGTCTTCGCCTTCGATCAGGCGGGCGTAGACCGTGGCCGGGAACGATGGATCGTCGAGGGTCACGGAGATGTACTCCCGCCCGGCCTCGCTGGTCTTCTTCCACGCTGCGCCGATGTCGTGGCTGGCGGCCTGCAGGCGGAAGTCGGGGGCCTTCTCGTTGTCGCCCTTGTCGTTGGGCACCAGCTTGACCTTGACGTTGAGCGTCAGGGTGCGAAGCGTGCCGGTGAAGCCGTCTTTGTCTGCGGTGAAGGTGCCGATGTTGGCCATAGTGAAATCTCCGTTCGGTGGAACAAGGTTCGCGCCCATCGCGTCCTTGTTGTGATCCGGCCGGCGGGGGACGGGCTGGCTGCACCGCTTGCGGTCGAAACGCAGTGGAGAGCCGGGAGGCGAAAAGAATTTGTCCCGCGAGGAATGCACCGAACGCAGTGACAAAGCAGGGGAAATTGTTTTCGCCGGACGGTTGCAGCCATGAAGCCCGAGGCGCAGCCGCGCCACCGCCAGGATTCACAACAACACAAGGACGCCTTGGGCCGAACCGCACCGCAAGGAGATGTGGCCGGCTCGGCATCCCCGCATGAAGACTGCTCCGGCTCGCCCACTGACGCAGGCCAGGTCAACCACCCGATGACAGGCAAGAACGCCTCCGCCGCAACTTGCGGCGCCGGTCTAGTGGCGTGGCATAGAAACTCCATAGCGATGCTGGGCGGGTTGTCCGTGAACAGTCCTTCATGGACGTGATGGGCAAGAACCGCCAGCGTTGAGGACGGCACGCATTTGCACAACCCGCCGCAGCAAACGCCAGCGTGTTCGCCAGCGCCCCGTCCATCGTGGCGGAGCGCTGGCCGGGCCGATCCGGCGAAGCCGGTTCGGCGGCATCGAGGGGCGCCAAGCTGTGCGCGGCGGGGATAGCCCGCAGGGCTTTCCCCTGGAGGCAAGCGGAGCGCGCAGGTGTGGGCCGGGCGGATGCTCGGCTGCTTTAACGCCGCCACCTGAGCCACCGCGAGGGCGGCGGCGTTCTGATTCGGCAGTTGGCCTTGAACACCGGGCGCGGCCACTGCCGCGCCCGGATTTTGCTTTCACCGCGCCCAGGACGGAACGGCATGGGCGCGGTGCTGATCGGGTTATTCCTTCGTCTCGATGAGCCACCATACGGCACGCGGCAAGGCGCGGCCCGTGATGGGGTGAATGTCGGTCAGGTCGGCGCGGGCTGACCAGCCCGAGGGCGGGCGGTAGCCGCGCACGTCGCCATCGCCGTGCCAGCGGCGGGCGCGTACCGTGCCGGGGGCGTAGATCGCCGCCATGCGTGGGCGGCTGGTGGTGGTACGTGTCATGGGGTGTTCTCCTTCCAGCAAGCGCCCCGGTCGAGACCGGGCGCTTGCTGTCGGCGCGGGTCAAGCGGCTAGCGCCACGGCGGTTTCATTCGCCATTGCCTCGGCATCCTCCGGGGCGTTGTCCTGGGCCTGCGGCGCCGCCGGCGTGGTTTCCTGCGTGCCTTCGGCCTTGAAGATGGCAGGCATCCAGCCAGTGCCATCGGCCAGCCGCTCCGCTTCGCTGGCAATGTCGGCCTTCTTCAGCTTCGCCAGCCGGGTGACGTGCGACGGGGCGAACTGCTCCACGGCTTCCAGAATCGCGGCCTTCGGCACATGCCGGAAATAACCCTCATTGGTGGGCTTCCACCATGCGGCCATGTCCAGCCCCACGGCCTGCGCCAGTTCCTCGCCCGGCTGCTGCCGCATGGTGCGGGGTGTCACCACGTCCACCGTGACGGCCACGCATACCGCCAGCAGTCGCACCAGTTCGTCTTGCGAATTCGCCAGCAACGCGGCGAACAGTTCGGCGCTGTCCTGCGGCAAGGCTTCGCCCGCCACCTGTTGCAGTTCGCGCAGCGCCACGGCAGCGGGCGATTCCGGCCAGTCCGGTGCCATGCCTTCCAGCCGGTCTTGCACTTTCAGGCTCACGCCCAGCGGCAGGTCGTGGCCGTAGTGGCTGCCGTGCAAAACGGTCTGCACCATGCCATGCACCAGCGCGGCCAGCGCCACTTGCGGATGCTGCGCCACTTCGATTTGTAGCGCGGCGGTGCGGTGGGCACTCAACCGCTGCGCCAGTCGGTCGGACATGGCGGCGGTCTTGGGCTGGTCGTCGTCCTCGCCTTCGTCGCCGTTCTCGGCATCCTCACCGCTGAAACCTTGGCGCAGGCGTTCCAGCGTGCGCAGGGCCTTGGCCTCGGCTTCGCGCATCAGGCCGTGATGGATCACGGCCTGCCCGTTGCGGTCGATGGTGACGATGGCACCGGCTGCGGCCTTCACGGTCGGGCTGTAGTCCTGCAAACCATCTTCCAACGCCTGCAACTGCTCGCCCACGGCTTCGCCTTCCTCTTGCAGCGCGTCGGCCTTGTCCTCGTCCTCGGCTTCCAGCGCACCATCGAGGGCTTCGCCAATGGCCTGCACCTTGGCTTGCAGCTTTTCGATGCGCTGCGCTTCGCGCTTGGTCGGTTCGCGCCGCTCCCTCGGCGCACGCTGGAAAGCGTGCAGGTCGGCATGGGTCACGCCCGGCGTGGCATCCACCCATGCCCAGCCTTCGGCCTTCACCTCGGCGGCGATGCCCGCCAGCCGGTCTTGCGCCAGCCTGTCCAGCAGCGCGGCATCGGTCAGATACACGCCCGCGTCACCTTCCGCGAACAGGTCACGGCGCACGCCACCGCCTGCGGCCTCGTAGGTTTCCAGCCCGACGAACCGCACCAGCGGATGCCGGTAGGCGTCGATTTCCCTTTCGGTGAGGCGGTCGCGCAGCGCGGACGGCTGGCGCTGCCACGTTGGCGCATCGTAGAAGGCGGCTTCCTGCGCGGTGTGGTCATCGGTGATGGCAAGGGCCATCAACTGGTCAAGGCTCACGGCATCGGCGCGGTAGTCGGCCATGAGGCGCGGCGAGACGTTCGCAAGCTTCAAGCGGCGCTGCACCACCAGCGGCGTGACGGAAAAATCCGCTGCGATGTCCTCGATGGGTCGGCCTTCGGCCACCAGCGCGGCGAAGGCTTCAAACTGGTCTGCCGGGTGCATGGCTTCACGCTGCACGTTCTCGGTGAGACTGGCAGTGCGGGCCGTGCCATCGGCCACTTGCAAGCAAGGCACCTCCCAATCCTTGGCGATGCGGTGCTTTTTCGCCAGCAGCTTCAGCGCAGCAAGGCGACGACCACCGGCGACCACCTCGTAATGCTCGCCATCGGCGGATGCGATCACGATCAGGTTTTGCAGCAGGCCCACGCGCTGGATGCTTGCAGCCAGTTCGGGGATGGACATGCGCGGGGTCTTGCGCACGTTGCGGCCCGTGGGGCGCAGCACCAGCCGCGACAGCGGAACCAGAATCAGGTTCTTGGTCGGGTCGGCGGCTTCCAGCGGGATAGCGGCGGCGGCATTGACGGCGCGGGCTTCGGTGGTGGTGATGGCGTTCATGGTGGTTCTCCAATCGAGTGAAACAAGGAATGGAGGGGAAACCGCCCCTCCTGCGGGGGACGGGTCAGGCTTTCAACTGGCGCAGGCCATCGGCCAGCATCCACAAGGCGCGATTGAGGCGCACATCGGAATCAATGCCCTGTATCGGACGGGTCTGCTGGCGGCGTCCGTTGGCGCTGCGACCATGCAATCCGCCTTTGGTCAGGTTCTCTTGGGTGCGGTTGAACACGCTCCACAAGTCGGGGCGGCGGTCTTCAAACCGGCGCGGCATCAGAATCTGGCTTTCGGTGATGGGCGCGGGCTTGTTCGGGTCGTCGTACTTGAGGGTCAGCGCGGCGCGGGCGAACACTTCGGCTTCGCCTTCATCGAGCGTGATAGCGCGCATGGCGTCGCGGGAATCGCGCACAAGGTCGAAACCGCGCAGCACCTCGAAAGCGCCTTCGATGACTTGGCCCGCCACGTCGCCTTTATGGGGGACGCGCACATCGGCCACGGTGTCGCCGCACACAAGGCCATTGCTGCAAACAAATCGGAACTGGCCCGCCAGCATCTGATAGCTGCTGGTGCCATCGTGCGAGTTCAGCAGGATGATTTCATTGGCTTCCGCGCCGTTGATCTGGCTGGCGTGGCGCAGGCGCAGCATGTGTTTCGTGTGCTCGCGCTTGCCTTCATCGCGCACGCGGGTTTGCGTCACCATGAAAGGCTGAAACCCTTCTTTGCGAAGCTCGGTCAAAACCGCCGCCGTAGGGATATAGGCGTATCGCTGCGAACGACTTTCATGCGGGGCATCCGCAAAGATGGACGGCGCTACACGGTGAATCTGGTCATCGGACAGCGGGTAGTCGCTGCGCAGTGCGGGGGAATGGGAAGCGAAACGGGTTGCAAGCATGTCGTTCTCCTGACTTGGCTGTTGAAGAAAGCGCACACCGGATTCCTAGATTCGGAGCCCAGCCTTTCGGCTGTTCGGTGCGGTCGGCACGAGGAACCCGGTTGGCCCTGTTGCCACCGTCTTTCCTGAGTTCATCGCCCGCGACGGTCAGGAGCGCGCGGACGGGGGCCGTCAAGGAAAAAAGCGCAGGGTTGGTGCGGCCCGCAGGCGAAGCCGAGGACACGGCCCTGCGCGCCTTGATGGCACACGGGAGCGGGCTACAGTCGCGGACAAGGTGATGGAGTCAGGGAAGACGGCTGGACATGGCAACGGGCACCTTCCACGCCGACCGCACGGCAAGCGCAAGCGCGCAGGCCCGAAGCTGGAAGCTGGGCCGGAGGCGTCAGCCGAGCGGAGCGAGGGAACGATGGAAGCCCGACAGGGGCGAGACGCCGCAGGCGGCTCGATGCGCAGCACGACAGCGCGACCGGCCATCTCCCAGGTGGCCGGGGACGCCCAGACTTCAAAACCGAATGGACAACAGGGTCAGGACGAGCACGCGCAGGGCATCGTGGATCTGCTGTGGATGCTGTCTGGCCGATCCGGCGCAGCCGGGTCGGCGATGTTCAGGGGCGCCAAGTCTGCGCGGCGGGGATAGCCCGCAGGGCTTTCCCCTGGAGGCAAGCGAAGCGCGTAGCGCGCCGCAAGGGGCGCGAAGGCATCAGGCCGAGTCGTCAGGACGCAGGCTGGATTGCGCAACCGGCACCCACGGCGAAGTCGAGTTCAGCAGATAGCGCGCTCCGCGCGCATAGTGACCACAAAGCCCGCTGGGCTGGTAGAAACCGGTGACGCGGCGACGGAACTGCACGCCGAACTGGTTGGTGTAGATCACCGCGTCGCCGATCTTGAAGCGCAGCGGCTGGCCGTTCTCCGGCGCGAAGGGCTTGAGCGCATCGTGCTGCGCCGTGATTTCGATGATGTAGTCGTGATGGCTGCTCATGGCATTGATCTCCTGAAATGATCGAGAAAGCGCAAGGAGCGCCTTGAGGCGCTCCAAGGGCGAGGTCAGACGACGATCCGCCCCGCCAGCCGCGCATCGCGCACGTAGGCGCTCAACCGCTTTTCGCCACGGAAAGACAGGTCGCGCTCGATCGGCAGGCCCAGCCCGCCGCGCACGCTCGCCAGCTCGTTCAAGCTGACCCAGCCGAGTTCCGGCATCCCCAGCCCCAGGTCACAAAGACCGAAAGCGTGGTCATGGTCGTCGGGGTCAATCTCGGTCAGCAGCCAGGTCGCGCCGCCGTCCGGCGTGAACAGCTTGACCACCGGGGCTGGGTCGAAGTCCGGGTTCTCCAGCGATGTGCTGCCGTTGGCCAGCAGCACGACGCGCTGCTCGGCAGTGATAAGTACGTTGTTCATGGTGAACTCCTGAAAGGTTGCCGGGCGGAATTGCCCGACCCTTCCGGGGCACGGCGCAGCGCAAGCAGTCAGGGGTCGTAGACGGCCGCCAGGACGCAAGCGCCATTGGCGCGCAGCCCTTGACGGCGAGAACGCCGTGGCACGATGAGGGGAACAGCAAGACCGCCTCCCTCACAACCTCCACGCACCTCCGGCTTTGGGGCAAGTGCGTAGCACGCGCAGGCCCGCGAGGGCCGGAGTTGCGCCAGCAGGCGCAGCAAAAAGGGGGCCGAAGCCCCCTCGGTCAGATCAAGCCACGTTCGGCGAAGGACGTAGTGAGGCTGCCCGCCACGATGATGTGATCCAACGTGCGAACGTCCACCAGCGCCAGCGCGCTCTTGAGTTGCAACGTCAATGCCCTGTCGGCCGCACTTGGCTCTGGATTGCCGCTCGGGTGGTTGTGCGAAACGATGACCGCTGCCGCGTTGAGCCGCAGCGCTTCCTTCACCACTTCGCGCGGATACACCGATGCGCTGTCGATGGTGCCGTGGAACATCTCGGCATACTCGATAAGGCGATGCTGCGAATCGAGGAACAGCACCGCGAACACCTCATGCTCGAAGCCGGCCAGTTTGGCGCGCAGGTACT
The DNA here is from genome assembly GCF_040187735.1 of Comamonas sp. w2-DMI. Lineage (NCBI taxonomy): Bacteria > Pseudomonadati > Pseudomonadota > Betaproteobacteria > Burkholderiales > Comamonadaceae > Comamonas > Comamonas sp. w2-DMI. The sequence goes on from NZ_JBANEL010000037.1 coordinate 28,998, forward strand.
CCTTGACTTCCGACGGTGAACTGAATGAGGCACCGCGCTGCATCTTGTGCTCGATGGCCTGGCGCGCGGCCTCCAGAATCTGGTCGGCCGTCGCCGGCAGGTAATGACCTTGGGAGTCGCGCACCATCAGCGCGGCATCGAACGAGGAAAAGGACAGTTGCGACATGATCGTGCTCCGGTTGCTCGGGCGGAATTGCCCGGAACCGTGTCCAGCACGGCGCAGCGCAAGCAGTCAGGGGTCGCAGACGGCCGCCAGGACGCAAGCGCGCAACAGCGCGCGCCGCCCTTGACGGCGAGAACGCCGTGATACGGTGAAGGGAACAGCAAGACCGCCTACACCCCGCCCACTGCACACCCTCGGCTTTTGGGGCAAGCGGAGCGCGCAGGCCCGTCAGGGCCGAAGGCGTCAGCCGAGCAAAGCGAGGGAACGATGGAAGCCCGCAAGGGGCGAGACTCGCGCAGCGAGGCTCGATGCGCAGCACGACAGCGCGACGGCGGAACGCCGGGATGCCCGACTGCTTGGGACAGGACTACTCGGTGTCCGTCTTGCGCTGCTCGATCTGCAACTGCGCCCGCTCTGCTGCCTGTTGCAGCCGTTCCACCAGCACGCCCCTCGGCGGCAAGGCAGTCAGGTACTCGGCGACGTGGATGCCTGACTTGTCCAGCTCCAGCAATTCGATCTGCTCGCGCTTCTTGCCGGTGCAAAGGATGATGCCCAGCGGCGAGGCTTCCTCCGGCTCGCGTTCGTGCTTGTCCAGCCAGCGAAGGTAAAGCTCCATCTGCCCCTTGTAGGCCGCCTTGAACTCGCCGACCTTCAACTCCACCGCCACCAGCCGCCGCAACTTGCGGTTGTAGAACAGCAGGTCGAGGTGGAAATCCTCGTCGTCAATCGGGATGCGCTTTTGCCGGGCGACGAAGGAGAAACCGGCCCCCAGCTCCAGCAGGAAGGATTCCATTTCGCGGATGATGGCCGCTTCCAAGTCGCTTTCCTGCCAGGTGTCACGCAGCCCGAGAAAGTCGAGAATGTAGGGATCGCGCATGACCAGCGCCGGCGTCATGCGCTGCGCATCGCGCATCGTCGCCAGCTCCTGCGCGATCGTCTCGCCCGGCTTCTGCGACAGCGCCGTGCGC
>NZ_JBANEL010000038.1:0-27985 GCF_040187735.1 Comamonas sp. w2-DMI
ATTACCTCTGGCGCAGCAGCGCCAAGATCGGCGCGGGCAAGTTCAGGCCGCTACGACCGCTGCAACCGGCTTAGCGTGCTTTATTTTCCGTTTTCTGAGACGACCCCTACGGGCTTCCTGCGCCCGTTTTTCGCCGCCGACGCGCTCCCGGCCGGGCGCTGGCCGTGGCCGCCCGCGTAGCGTTCCTGTAGGGTTTGTAAAATTTCTGTATGGTCTTGTGTTTTGTAATATGTAGTAGTATTATACAACATACTACAACGCTACATTTTTACAGGAGCGCATCATGGCCGTGACCAAAGAGCAGATTTTTTCCGCCGCTGACGAGCTGGCCGCCGGCGGCCAGAAGCCCACCCTTGAGGCCATCCGCCAGCGCACCGGCGGCAGCTACACCACCATTTCCCCGGCGCTGAACGAATGGAAGGCCCGGCAGGCCACGGCCGCCGCGCCGCTGCGCGAGCCTGCGCCCCAGGCTGTCGCCGACCGTCTGGCCGAACTGGGCGCGGACGTGTGGGCCGTGGCGCTCGACCTGGCAAACGCCCGCCTGGCCGTGGAGCGCGAGGCGCTGGAAAAGGCCCGCGCCGAGCTGGAAGCCGACCGCAACGAGGCAACCGAGCTGGCCGACAAGCTGGCGAGCGACGTGGAAGCTCTGCAATCCCGCCTGGCGTCCATCGAGGCCGCCGAAGCGGCCGCACGCGGCGAAGCCGACGAGCTGCGGGCCAGCCTGACCGCTGCCCAGGAACAGGCGCACACCGCCGAGGCCCGCGCCCAGGAGATCGAGCGCCGCGCCGGCGAGCTGCGCACGGAACTGGACAGGGCGCACCAGGACGCCGACCAGGCGCGCGGGGCTCTGGCCGAGCAGCAGAAGGCCAGCCAGGCCGCCGCCGCTCAACTCGACCAGGTGCGCGGCGAGCTGGTGAAGGCGCAGGCCAAGGCCGAGGCCGACCAGGAAGCGCACCAGGAGCAGCGCAAGACCGCAGCGGCCGAGGCGCACCGCATGGCCGAACGCCTCACCGCCGCCCAGGGCGAACGCGACCAGGCGCGGCAGGATGCCAGCGCCGCCCGCGAGGAAGCCGCCCGCCTGGCCGGGCAGCTCACGGCGCACCAGGAACAGAACGCCGCGCTGCTGGCCCGCATCCAGCCGGCGGCCGACCAGGACAAGCCGGCCAAGGGGCGCAAGTGATGCGGGCAGGGCTGGCCGCGTTCGCGGTCATCCTGGCGGCGACGGCCGCCCAGGCCGGCGAGCTGCGCGGCCGGGTGGTGGCCGTCGCCGATGGCGACACGCTCACCATTCTGGACGCCGGCCGCCAGCAGCGCCGCATCCGGCTGGCCGAGATCGACGCGCCCGAGAAGCGGCAACCCTTCGGCCAGCGGTCGAAGCAATCGCTTTCCGATCTTTGCTACGGCCGGGATGCCGTCATCGAGGACGGCGGGCGCGACCGCTACGGCCGCACCATCGGCCGCGTGAGCTGCGCGGGCATCGACGCCAACGCCGAGCAGGTACGGCGCGGCATGGCATGGGTTTTCGACCGCTACGCGACCGACCGGAGCCTCTACGCGATCCAGGACGAGGCGAGGGCGGCCCGGCGTGGCCTATGGCGCGATCCCCAGCCGGTGCCGCCGTGGGAATACAGGGCTAAAAAATAGTAAATGCACTGTTTTTAATGTTAAAAACAGTGCATCGCTTCGGGCTGATATTGACACTTGGGGGGCGGCTTTAGCCGCTGAAAGACTACTGGCCGCCGCGCCGCTGCCTGGCGGCGGCCAGGTCGATCACGTCCGCCGTGCGCCGGCCGGCGGCCTGCATCGGCGTGGCCGGGGCAGGGCGGCCGGGTTCCGCCTGGCGCGGCCGCCGGCGGAACAGTTCGAGCAGGAACGACCCCAGGAAGATGCCGGGAATGAACGGCAGCACGATCAGCACGCCCAGGGCCGAGGCCAGCGCCCGGAAGGGCTTGGCGAGCCACCGCAGCGGCCCGCGCAGCAGATCGGCCAGCAGGCCATCGAGCAACCAGAGCGCCACAGCCAGGACGAAGCCGCCGGCGGCGACCGTCATCACCGCGCCGCCGCCGAACCAGGCGGCCAGGCCGACCAGCAGCAGATAACCGATGACGACGAAAACCCACATGGCCGCGCCCGTCAGCTATGGTAGGGGTTCGCGTCGAACCGCCCGGCATACTCGGGATCAGCCAGATAGTTCAGCCGGTCGAGCAGGTACGGATATTCGCCCTTGACCAGCACAATCGGCTTTTCCGGGCCGAGGCGCATCACCTCGTCAGGCGTCAGCAGCTCACGCCCGGCGAACTGCTGGCTTGTGCCCTTGCTCTTGCCGCTGTTCATCGAGCCGCCGCCGCCGGAAATGCCGGTGCCGCTGTTCTTGCCGCTGTTCTCTGTCTCGAACTCGATGGTGGCTTTGCCCAGGCTGTCGCTGATGTATTTGGCCGTGTCGTAGTCGTCCGTTCCATAGAACGACTTGGCGCTGTTCGCCAGGAAGGTTTGCCACTTCGGATAGGCACCCTTGAGCTGCGACAAGTCTTGAATGAACACCCAGAAGGCCAGGCCGTAGCCGCGCAGCAGCGAAACGGCGTCCTCGATCTGCTTCATGTAGCCGAGCTGGCCGAACTCATCGAGCAGGAACGCGACCCGGTGCGCGGGCTGCACGTTGCTGGACGTGATGGCGGCAATCACCGAGCTGATGAACAGGCGCAGGAATCGGGCATTCGGGCCGATGCGGTTGGCCGGCATGACCAGGTAAACCGTCATGGCCGTGGCCTTGATTTCCGACAGGTCGAAGCCGGAGCGCGACAGCGCCGCCGCGATGCGCGGGTCATCCAGGAATGCCGTATTCCGGCGGGCCGTCGAAAGCACCGAGCCGCGTTCCTTGTCGGCCATCCCCATGAGCGTATTTGCCGCCCTGGCCGGGATGCCGAAGGCGGCCGTTTCGTCAGCGGCCATCATGCCCAAGAGGTCGAAAAACTCCGCTTCCCCGGCCGTCAGCAGCCGGCGCAGCTCGCCCAGGTTCCGGCGCTCCACGTCATCCAGTCCGGCAACGTGCAGCATCAAGCCTTGCAGGAAGTTCTTGGCGGACTCATCGAAATGCACGCCGTCGCCCTTGCTTTCGGAGATCACCAAGGCATCGGCCAGGATGGCCGATTCACTCACGCAATCCGGGTTCCACACGTCGATCCGGTCAAGCACGTTGAAGGCCGCGCCGCCGTCGCCATTGACCGCGAACGGATCGACCACATGCACGGCCTGGCCGAGCGCCCGGCGGGCGCGAGCCGTCACGGCCGCGTTTTCGCCCTTCACGTCAAGCACCAGGGCCGAGCCGGGATAGTCCAGGAGGTTCGGGATCACCGCGCCAATGCCCTTGCCGGAGCCGGTCGGGGCGACCGTCACGACGTGGCCGGTAAAGCGGAAACGCTGATCGAGGCCGGCGGACGCATCGGCCACCCGGCCCAGGGCGAAACCGGCAGGTTTTCCGGGCGCGACCAGGTGCCCGGCCTGGCGGATTTCCGCGACCGTGCCCCACCTGGCCGACCCATGCGTGACCGGCTGCGCGCCGGGCGCGGAAGCGGCTTGAACGGCGGCCGCGCCGATGCTGGCAGCGCCGCCCGGTTCGCCCTGCAATCCGGCCCGCAGGTTGTCCAACCAGGCCCCCAGGACGCGCAGCCGATGGCCCAGGGTGGAGCCTTCGCCGAGCTTGGACGCCAGCGCGCCGCAGATGCGGCCGCCCTGCGCATACATGGCATAGGTGCCGACCAGGGTTGCCGCGATCATGGCCCAGGACGGCAGGAACGGAACCAGCACGAACGCCAGCACCATTGCCGACGCCGGCAGCAGGTAGGCGAGGGCGGCCGCGCCCGCCAGCGTGATCGGGTTTTGTTTGCGCTTCACGGCCACCACGACCGCGCCGAGCATCAGCACGAAAAGGACGAAGAAGAAGATGCCCCAAACCTCAATGATGCGCCGGGCGAAGCCGCCGAAATAGCCGCTTGCCGTGCTTCCGGAAAGCTGCTCCCGGCGCGTCGCGGCCTTCTGCTCAACCTGGCCGCGATACTCCGCTAGAACCTTGTCGCCTTCCGCAGCCGCCAGCCCCTTCACGAACTCAACGCCCCGCGTCACGGACTGCTGCACCACATTGACGCCGGCGGTAGCCGCCGCCGCCGGGCGTTGGCCGTCCAGACCGCCGGAAATCCGGGCGCTGAACTCGTCCAGGTTCGCCGCCGTTCCCAGGCCCGCGTTCTGCAAGAAAAGGCCGAGGTCGGCGCGATACAGGCTAAGGATGTTCGCCGCGCCAACGGCGTTCCGGCTCGCCAGCGCGGCCGCTTCCATTTCCTTCAAAACGGGCAGCAATTCGGCCCACTTGGCGCGGTAGGCTTTCCAGTCTCCGGCGTTCGTCGCCATCGCCAAATCCTGCTGCCCAATGTCGAGCTTTTGCAGGTTCGCTTCCCACGTCCGGTAGGTCGATTCCTGCGCGTCACAAATGCGCTTCACCCAGGCGTCAGCATCAGCCGCGCCGTAGAGCTTTCCGGCTTCGGCAGCCGGGTTGCATTCAGGGAAAACGCGGGCGTGCGCCGTGTTCGCCAGAGACAGGACGAACGCCCCGAAAAACACCGCCACAACGGCGGCCCACAATCGCGCTGCTAGAGCTTCAAAATCCATCATGCTTCACCTCTCTGTCAGGTAGAAATTGACGGCTAGGAACGGTTGCCGCCGTCCTCTCCATCATCGGAAAAAGCCGCGTCGCCCGCCGCCTCAAAGCGCGCTTTGGTGGCGTCAGCGTTCGGCCCTTTGAGCGCGCCGGCCGCGAGGGTCAAAGCGCCCAAGATCACGGATGCAGGATAGTCCGCCATGCCGGACTTGATGACCAAGCCGCCAAGCTGAATCTTGCGGCGTGCATCTTCTCTCCTGGCGTTCATCCGAAGGCGTCCTAAATCGCGTTCAGTTCGCGCCAGGCGCTGCCGGAGCCGGGGCAGCTTGCTTGGCTTCGCCCTTGCGAAATTTCGAGGCGATAGCCTCAAACTCCTTCCGCATGGCTGCGTCGTCAATGTCGAGATCGCCGAGACCGGCGGCAATGGCAATCTTGCCGATGCGTTCAGCGGCCTTGCTTTCGAGTTCGGCCAGTTCTGCCTTGATGCGGTTCAGCTCGGCCAGCTTGTCGGCCTTGCGTTCGGATAAGGTCTTTCGTGCCATCGTTACAGCTCCTTTCGTGATTGTGGGTTATGCCCGCGTGATGTTAGCACCTTGCGACGCTGGTAGGGAAGGCACGGCGCTGGTATAGTCATGCAGCGAAGCGAAATGCGCACTTACGGGTTGCTGCGCAACCCTCCTGCGGCCGGGGATACCCCGGCACCCCTTTTTAGCGGCTAAAACGCCAAGGGAAGAAATGGCGATCTACCACCTGAACACGCACACGATAGGACGGGCGGCCGGGCATAGCGCCGTGGCTGCTGCCGCCTATCGATCCGCGTCGAAGCTGGTAGATGAGCGCACCGGGGAAGTGTTCGACTTCACCCGGAAAGGCGGCGTCCTGTCGGCCGAGATCGTCACGCCCGCAGGCGTTCCGGTTCCCGAGCGCGCCGCCTTGTGGAATGCCGCCGAGGCCGCCGAGAAGCGCAAGGATGCGCGAGTGGCCCGCGAGTGGCGGGCGGCCCTGCCGCACGAGCTGAACGAAGCCGACCGGCGCGAGCTTGCAACGCGCATGGGGCAGGCTATCGCCGACCGCTACGGCGTGGCCGTGGATGTGTGCATCCACGCCCCGGACAGGGAAGGCGACGACCGCAATTTCCACGTTCACATGCTGGCGACCACGCGCACCATTGGCGCGGATGGAGCGCTAGGCGCTAAGGCCGTCATCGAGCTGGCGAACAAGGACAGGCAGAAGGCGGGCATTCCTGGCACCAGCCAGGGCGACATTACCGACATCCGCCGCGAGTGGGCGGAGCTGACAAACGAGGCATTGGAGCGGGCCGGAATCAGCGCCCGTATCGACCACCGCAGCTATGCGGATCAAGGCGTTGAGCTGACGCCAACCAAGCACATCGGCAGCGACGCCGTGGCGATGGATAGGCGCGGCCTGGAAGCCGACCGCATCGACATTCACAACGCCGACCGGCAGGAGCAGGCGCGGCAGATCGCCGAGCGGCCGGAGATCATCCTAGACAAGATCACGGCGACGCAGGCCGTATTCACGCGCCGCGACATTGCCGCCGAGCTGAACCGCTACATTGACGACGCCGGGCAGTTCCAGGGCTTGCTTGCCAAGCTGGAAAACTCGCCGCTGCTGGTCGAGATGGAACCGGCGAACGGCCGCGATCCGGCGAAGTTCTCCACCCGCGAAATGATCGAGACTGAGCGCGGCATGGTGGAGTGCGCCGAGCGCCTGGCGCGCACCGGACGGCATGGCGTTTCCGGCCCGATCACGAACGCCGCGATTGATGGCGCGGGCACCCTGTCGGCCGAGCAGCAAAACGCTGTCCGGCACGTTCTCAAGCCGGGCAGCCTGGCCGTTGTCATCGGCGACGCCGGCACGGGCAAATCCTTCTCCATGAAGATAGCCCGCGAGGCGTGGCAGGCCCAGGGCTTCAACGTGCGAGGCGCGGCGCTGGCAGGCAAGGCGGCCGACGAATTGCAGGCTGGCAGCGGCATCGAAAGCCGCACGCTCGCCAGTCTTGAATTTGCGTGGAAGAACGGAAAGGACAAGCTCACTTCCCGCGATGTTCTCGTGATCGACGAGGCGGGCATGATAGGCAGCCGCCAGCTTGGCCGCGTGCTGAAAGCAGCCGAGCAGGCCGGGGCAAAAGTCGTCCTGCTGGGCGATGACAAGCAGCTTGCCGCCATCGAGGCAGGCGCGGCGTTTCGTGCCGTCGTGCAGCACGTCGGAGCGGCCGAAATTACCGAGGTGCGCCGGCAGAAACACGCCTGGATGCGCGAGGCCGGCCAGCAGCTTGCGCGGGGTTCCGTGGCCGATGGCCTGGCGGCCTACGCCGAGCGCGGCCACGTCCAAATCCACGGCAGCCGGGAGGCAGCGCGCGACGCCCTGGCGGCGTCCTATGTCGGCGACCAGGGCAAGGGAAGCCAGATCATCCTTGCCCATTCCAATGCGGACGTTCAGGCGCTTAACCAGGCCGTGCGCGATGCCCGGAAGGAGCGCGGCGAGCTGGCCGGTTCCGCCCGGTTCGTGACCGAGCGCGGCGGCCGCGAGTTCGCCGCCGGCGACCGCATCGTGTTCCTGAAAAACGACCGCGATCTAGGCGTGAAGAACGGCACCCTTGGCACCGTCGAGCGGGCCGAGGATGGCAGCCTGGCCGTTCGGCTGGACAGCGGCGAAGCGCGCCAGGTGCAGGCGTCCCAATATGCGGCCGTCGATCACGGCTATGCAGTCACGATTCACAAGGCCCAGGGCGTCACCGTCGATAGGGCTTACCTGCTGGCGACCCCCGGCATGGATAGGAGCCTGGCCTATGTCGGCATGACCCGGCACCGCGAGGCCGCTACCCTGTTTGCCGGGGCGGACGACTTCACCGACCGGCGGGCCGGGCGGCTGGTCGATCACGGCGCAGCGCCCTACGAGAACAAGCCGGAGAACCGGCCGAGCTACTTTGCCACCCTGGAGAACGACAAGGGCGAGCGGCACACCATTTGGGGCGTCGATCTTGAGCGCGCCATTGCCGCCAGCGGCGCGCAGCGCGGCGACCGCATCGGCTTGGAGCACGGCGGTTCGCAAACCGTGCGCCTGCCGGATGGCACCACGGCCGAGCGCAACACTTGGCACGTTCGCGGCGCGGCCGAGCTGGCCGCCGGGAAGCTGGCCCAGGTGCTGGGCCGCGAGCGGCCGAAGGAAAGCACGCTGGACTTTGCCGACCGGCGCGGCTTCGACGGCGAGAACGTCATGCGCCGCTGGCTCGAACGCGGCCGGGCCAAGGTGGCCGAGCTGGCCGGGAAGATGCAGCGCGCCATGCGCCGCAGCTTGGAGCGCCACGGCCGCCCCGACCTCATGCCCGCGACCGACATTGCCGGCCGTCCGGCCGTGCAGCGGCCGCAGCAGATCGAGCAGCCGGCAGCGCCGCAGCGGCCCCAGGCCGAGCGCCCGGCCCCCGACCCGCTGGCCGGGTTCCGCGCTGGCGTCGAGCGTGCCGAGGCGGCCGGCGGCGGCTTGGCGCTGGACGTGGCGAAGGCACAGCTTGCCGTCGCCCAGGAGTTCCAGGCGGCCGGGAAAGACCCCCGGCACCATGCGGCCGCGATCATGCAGGAAGGCCAGCAGAGGGCCTTTGCGGGCCTGGCGCAGCCGTCCCAGGCCAAGGCCGAGCCGGAGCGCCCTGCGGCCGTCCAGGTCAGCGAGCAAGACCGCAAGCGGGCCGAGATGTACGCCAAGCGAGAGGCCGACCAGTTCAAGGCGCTGGCCGTGAAGCGGCAGGCGGGCTTTGCGGGCTACACCGACCGCAACCCGAGCGCCTGGCGCGAGCTGCCGGCCGAGCTGCGCGAGCGCATCGAGCGGTTCAACGCTCTGCCGAAGGAGCGCCAGGCCGTCGAGCTGGACAAGATGCAGCGCGAGCTTGCCGACAGGTATGCACGCGACCCGAAGGAGATCGAGCGCAGCCGGCAGCGGCAGCGCGAGCAGGAACGCGGCAACGGCGGTTTGAGCCGGTGACGCGCCGTTTTCAACCAACCAGGAGCACGCACCATGAGCACAGAACCGACGAACGACGAGCTGGCCCAGGGCTACGCCAAGCAGATCGAGCAGGCGCAGCAGCGGCGCGAGGCGAAAGATCTTGAGCGGCTGGAACGCCACGGCCAGGCGGCCGCGCAGCAGTCCCAGGCCATCGAGGCCGAGCAGAAGCAAGGCCAGCAGGGCCAGGGCTTCGAGCTGGACGCCAGCCAGAAAGTCGAGCTGAACGAGATCAACGGCCAGCAGGCAAAGACGCTGGCAAAGGAATTAAACCGGGACAACGAGAACGGCGACCAGGTGAAGCAGGCCCGCGCCCGCGAGATCGCCGAACGGTTCAAGGAGAAGGCGGCGCGCGACCGGGAGCAGTCCCGCAGCTTTAGCCGCTGAAAGGCGGCGCCAGGGCGGCGGCAACCGGCCCAGGCGCCTAACCACAACCCCATCCGACAGAGGGATGAAATCATGGCTGAAACCAATGTTACCGGCGGCGCCCGCCGCGAGCTAACGAAATACCGCGTGACCTTCGCGGCCGCCGTCATCGGCCTGGCCGGGGCCGGCTGGATGTTCCAGGCGGCCTATGAGCAGCACATCAAGGTTTTGCAGATCGGCGACGACACCGGCCAGCGCCTGCAAATGCGCGGCCTCAACCACGACCAGGAGGGCGCGGAGCATGGGCAGCGTTGAATCCTGGCGGCGCGCTGCCCTGGCGGCCTACGTCCTGGCCGGTGTCGGCCTGGCCTCGGGCGGCTATGCCCTTGCCACCACGCAGGCGAACGTGAACGCCATCGCGGCCGCGCAGAAGCGTCTTGATGACGACGAGTGGAGCAAGCATCAGGCGCACGCCAAGACCGACAGCGCCCGCAGCGCCGCCGGCGAAGGCGTGGCGCTGGACGCCCGCCCCTACCCTGCCGCCGCCGATTGGGCGGCTGTGGCCGGCCAGGTGATGCCGTCCGTTGTCATGGTGGCCGTTATCGAGCGCGCCAAGGGCGACGGCAGCCGTAACCGGGCATGGCTTGTCCCTGGCGTTCAAACCAACCTGGCAACCGAGCTGCTGACCCGTTACCGGGCCTGGCAACACGAATGGGCGAAGGCCGACCAGGAACGCGAATGGGTGACGCTGGGCGCGGGCTTCCTTGTCGGCGACGGCCGCACGGCGCTGACGGCCGCGCACGTCCTGGCCGGCATCGAGGGCGTGCGGGTGAAGCTGGCAAGCGGGGAATGGCGCAGCGCCCGCGTGGCGCGCATCGACCATGTGCGCGACGTGGCCGCGCTGCTGATCGACGGCGAGCCGGGCCAGCCGGTGCGCGTGGCCCCCGCCCTGCCACGCCAAGGCCAGGCCATCGCCGCGATCGGCTCCCCGAAGGGCTTGGACTTCTCCATGAGCGCGGGCATCGTCAGCCGTCACGGCCAGGTCGGCGGCCTGATTGGCGCGGCGGGCATGTTGCAGATCGACGCGCCCATAGCGGGCGGCAACTCCGGCGGCGTTGTCGTCAATGGCCGGGGCGAGGCCGTGGGCCTTGTGAGCCACAGCGCCGGGCCATTCACCCAGGCCGTGCCCATCGGCCGCGCCTTGGCCGTGGCGGGCTTGTAGAGGCAACCAGGAACAGCAAGGGCGGCCAGGTCGCCGCCCTTTTCGCTTCCGGGCCTGCACCGTCAGAAATGGCGATGCTGGCCAGCCCTACCCGTCCAGGCCGTGCATGGCCCTGGCCCGCGCCGCGACTTCGCAGGCGTGCTGGATATAGGCCGGGTCGGCCGTAGCTTCGGCGTCGGCCAGGAATGCGGCCACGGCCTCGGCACTGGTCAGGAACTCGGCCGGGTCATAGGGCGTCAGCACTTCATGGCCGACCGCCGGCGCATCCACCCATTCGCGTTGCTCGGGCGGCAATGGATACTGGCCGGATGCTTCGGCTTCGGCCAGCAGCTCATCGAGCGTGCGGCGTACCTGGTCGGGCGTGACGGCGCGGGCCGGGTCGGCCTTCAATGCGTCGTAGGCTGGGCCGGCCTTCTCCTTTTCCAGTGTGTCTCCAAACAAGCTACGAAATACCGTGCCTTCACCCGTTTCAGGGGGTTCGGCTGCGTGTGTGTTGAGAGTTGCGAAGGCGGCCAAAACCGCACCAAACGTTTTCAGCTTGATGTTGATCATTATCTATCTCTTGTTTTTATTGTCAGAGTTTTAGAGGGCGGGGCATCCTTGCCCCCGGAAAATCGTGTTAGACGTGGCAGGCACACACGCCAGGCGACGAATCGTTCCAAGTGAACTCGGCGATCGCAGTACCGCCGGCTAGTGTGCAATTAGTTTGATGGAGGCGTTACTGTCAACGTTTCAGTATTTCGTTTAGCTCAGCACACTCGTATTTTGCCGAGACATGGGTAATCATCGAGCTTTTCTGGGTGGCGAACTCAATGGTCGATTCATTATCAGGTGTATAGGGTTGCCAAGTCGGTAGTCCGGCTCCGTTCGGGTTTCCACTTTTAGCAAAATTAGTCCAAAAACCGACAATATGATCAGACAGTCGCTGTTGGGTTGTATTGAGTGATGTTGTCCGACCTGTTGCCCCGTGAAAACCCTTGAAAATATACTGAAGTTCGCTCGTATGAGCTGCCTTATAGGGGAAGGACACTGGATCAAGTAATGACGGCGCAGTCGTGTCGGCAAACTCATAAGCATAGACAGGCACGTATTTGGCGAGTAGAGAGTTCACCATGGGGGTAGGACAAATGAATTTTGCCCGTCCAAAAAAATCTGCAAAGTGGGCGCCGAGATCACGGCCATCAGCCGGCAGATTTGCGATGCTAAACAGCGCCTCGCCTTGACGCGCACCTAGAGACGATTTCATGCTCTCCAAATATGCCGCTCGATCGATCGGGTGCCCTGATAGGAGCATCAGGCCCGCAAAAAACGTCCCTTCGTTGCTATTGAATCCGTTGATAATGGAGGCGCGGTTGAAGCGCCCGTCACGGAAGGCATCAATGAATGGCATAGGGAGGATCTGGCCGTCGGTTACTACTTGCGCCTTTACGCTCTTAACGCCTTTCTCAAGAATGTCATTTGTCGACAGCCCTCGCAGACAAGCGGCTGCTTTACTCCCTTCAAGCTTTCCACAGCCTGTGTTTTCGGCGAATTGCTGACCCAGTTCGGTCGCTTCGTCAATAGTGGGTTGCTTCAGCGAATATGATCCGCTGGAGACAATGGCTTTTTGAAAGAGCCCCTTCGCACCAGGGGAAACAATTTGCGCCAGTACACTATGACCTCCAGCCGACTCGCCAAAAATGGTGACGTTTTTGTTATCACCGCCGAATTGAGCGATGTTTTTGTTGACCCATTTCAACGCCGCCTGCTGGTCCAGAGTGCCATAGTTAATGGCCGGATGACCTTCGCCATTAATAGCGGGGTGCGAAAAGAACCCGAACATTCCGAGTCGATAATTGAACGTCACGACGATGACGCCCTTGTCCACGAGTCTGCTGACGTCATAATCATCGCCCGAACCTGTCCCTAATCCGCCGCCATGTATCCAGACCATAACGGGCCATTTACTTGCACCAGAAGCTGGATGGGACGGAGCATAAACATTCAGATAAAGGCAGTCTTCACTATCACTCGTTGAACCAAAACCGCCGAGCGAAAATTTGGTAGCGCAAATGTCGCGAAATTTATCGGCCGCCAACGGCGATTGCCAAGGTTCGGCTTGCACCGGTGGCATCCAGCGCAAAGCGCCGACTGGCGGCTGTGCAAACGGAATGCCTTTGAACGCACGGTAGCCGTCTTGTTTGACACCTACAACCCGACCAGTGTCTGTGGCAATAGACAACGAGCCGGAGTCAGCTGTCGTCGCGAGCGTGCTGGCAGAGCACGTCACCGCCGAGAACGCGAGAAGGCAACTAAGAAAATTCTTTCGAAGGGTACTCATTGGTTATCCTTAAAAATAGGTTGCAGCGAACGACGCTCGCGGTAAAATAATCCGTTTGGGCAAATGATGTCAATTAGGGAAATCCTGCAAAACCTCGCGAACAGCCTGATAGACGCAGCCCAGTCATGGCATCCTCCCAAGCCATGAAGCAAAGCAGCCTTGACCTGAACCTGAGTACCAAGAAGACCCGCAAGCAAGAACTGCTGACCCAGATGGATCGGGTGGTTCCCTGGGCTGCTCTGGTCGAACTCATTGCGCCCTATTACCCCGAAGGCAAGAACGGCCGCCCACCCTTTGCCCTGGAGACCATGCTGCGTATCCACTGCATGCAGCAGTGGTTCACCCTGTCAGATCTGGCGATGGAAGAGGCCTTCTTTGACACCCCGATCTACCGGGAGTTTGCAAGTCTTGATGCCCATGGGAGGGTGCCTGACGAGAGCACCATCCTGAGGTTTCGCCACCGGCTGGAGAAACACAAGCTGGCCGAGCAGATTCTGGCCACTGTCAACGAGCTTCTGGCAGCCCAGGGCTTGTTGCTCAAGGCAGGCACTGCGGTGGATGCCACCTTGATTGCAGCGCCCAGCTCCACCAAGAACAAGGACAAGAAACGCGACCCAGAGATGCATTCGAGCCAAAAGGGCAACGAGTGGCACTTTGGCATGAAGGCCCATATCGGCGTGGATGCAGACTCGGGACTCGTGCATACCGTCATAGGCACCTCGGGTAACGTGGCCGACGTTGTAGAGGGCAACAGCTTGCTGCACGGGCAGGAGACAGACGGGTTTGGTGATGCAGGCTACCAAGGTATAGACAAGCGCCCGGATGCAAAGAAGGACGTCACCTGGCACATCGCGATGCGTCCAGGCAAGCGCAGAGCGCTGGACAAAGAGAACAACCCCGTTGACGCGCTCATAGACCAAGTAGAGAAGATCAAGGCAAGTATCCGGGCCAAGGTGGAGCACCCGTTTAGGGTGATCAAGAGGCAGTTTGGATACACCAAGGTGCGCTACCGGGGTCTCAAGAAGAACACGCTGCAGCTCAAGACGCTGTTTGCGCTATCGAACCTGTGGATGGTGCGCCACCAACTGCTGGCGGCGCAGGGATGAGTGCGCCTGAAGACAGGCAAATGGCCGCAAAGGCGGGGCAAATGGCCTTAATGGGCGTGGAAAGTGGTGCGAAAACGCTGGCTAAACGCCATCCATCGCACTATCTGAAACCGGTGGCCTTGTAGCACTCACGAATTCGAGTTGTTCAGGACATCCTTCTCATGCAGCCAGCTTTCCAGGTTCTCCGGCGTGTCGTCAGCTTTCAGATCGGCCAGCAGCTCATCGACCGAGCCGAACGGCCCGGCAACGCGGCCGACGCGGCTATCTGCAATCGCTTCTTCGGTTTTCTTCCTGCCCATGTCCTATTGCCCCTTTCCGGCCAGGTGCGGCGGCCCTAGGAAATCTAGCAGGGCTTGGCGCGTGGCCTCATGGTTCTTGGTTTCGCACTCCCAAATCACCAGCACTTCCCACCTAGCGGCGGCGAGCTGCGCAAGCGCGGCCTTGTCGCGCTCTATGTTGCGTTCGAGCTTGGGAAGCCAGTAGGCGGCATTCGACTTGGGCGGCCGCCCTTCCCTGCACCCCGGATGCTGATGCCAGAAACAGCCGTGAATGAAGATCACTTTCCGGCGGCCGGGAAACACCAGGTCGGGCTTGCCGGGAATGTCCTTGCGGTGCAGCCGGTAGCGGTAGCCCAGGCCATGCGCCAGGCGGCGCACGGCCATTTCCGGGGCGGTGTTCTTGCTGCGGATGCGCCGCATGTTCTCGCTGCGGTTCATCCCCATGCGCTGGCCCCTACTTGCCCCGCTTCACGACCCACGACCAGCCGAAAGACTCGACCAGCTTCCGCGAGCGCAGCAGCTCCCAGCCCAGGCGCAGGGACTCGGCCCGGCTTTCGGCCGTCACGCGGCCGATGTACTTGGTAACGGTCTTTCCGTGGGCCTTGAATTGCAGATAGCCGTACAACTGATGCGAGCGGGAATAGTGCCGGGCAGCTACCGAGGCCGTGACGACCGTTCCATCGGCTAGGCGCAGCTCGCGCCGCTCAGGCCCGCCGGCGGCCTCGTCCTGTTCGCGCTGGCCGGCCGTCATGGCTCACACTGCCAGGTCAAGCGGCAGGTCTGAAATGTCCTTCAGGCGCTTGCCATCGACCATCACCGCCAGGAGGTCGGCCGCATCGTCCATGCCCAGGTCTTTCACGGTAGCTTGCAGCTCATACAGGGCGAAGTGATACACGCAATCAATGTCCCCCGTGCCCAGGGCGATAGATGCCAGGCGGCTCGGTGTTGGTTCGGCCGTGACGACCACCACATGCGGCAGACGGCCCTTGCGGTTGCGTACCAGGTTCAACGCTTCGGAACGGGCGTTTTGCGCCCGGTCGCTGCGGATCGTCCACTTGCAGGAAATGCTTGCATGCAGCAGCGGCAGGCCGCCGTTTTTCTTCCGCAGGCTGGCAAGCGTGGTCACGGTGTCATCGACCAGGCACGCCGGCGCATTGATGGTGCCGTCGTCCTCGGTGTCGCGCACGACCACGATATCCGGCGTGATGGTGTAGTCGCTTCCCAGGGCGGCGGCCAGTTCGGCATCGGCCTTGGCAGCCCGGTCAAGGGCGACCAGGTGCGCGTATTGCTCATACCGGGCGATTTCCAAGCGATTGCGGCCGGAGACTTGATGCACGTCCCAGGTGCCGGGGCGGAGGTGCCCCAGCTTGAGGAAGGTTTCCTGCACGAAGGCCGCGCAAATGCCCTCGAACTGGTTGCCCGAGGTCTGGCCCGCGATCCGCTCCCCGATGGTTTCGGCCTTGAGCAGATCGGCAATGCCCTTGGCAATCGCCTTGCTCGTCGTGTTGCTGCTGTCGGCGTTGCTGACCACCCCCGCGCTGTTGATGGTCAGGGTTGATTGAAGCAGCGAGGCATGGAACGCCTTGCGGGCTTCCACGAAGCCGGCGGCCGTCGTCATCACGCCACCTTGAAAATGCGCTTCACGGACAGGGCCGCGAATATCTGACGGGCCACGGCCGCAGCGACCGGCGGCGGGAAGGCGTTGCCGATCTGGCGATAGGCGGCCGTCTTGCGCCCGTAGAACTGCCAGTCATCGGGGAAGCCCTGAATCCGTGCCGTCATGCGCGGCGTCAGGCGCGGCATGCCCACGAAGTCACGCGGCGGGGCCTCGTCCCACAACCCCATGCCATCTACGCCGAGGGCGGCCCAGGCGCGTTTTGCGCGAGTCGGGCCGAGGTCTGGCCCGCCGTGCTTCTTGGAGCCGCCTACCAAGGTCGGGGCAATGGTGCTGGCCTGTTCGCGCCAGCGGTCAGCGCCACGCCAGCCGTTGGCGGCCATGAGATCGTGCAGCAATTCGCCCACAGTCGGCGGTTCAGTCTTGAGAGGTTCCGGCCAGGAGAACCCGGCGGCCAGGTCTTTGCGGATGCCCACGAACACCACACGCGGACGGAGCTGGGAAACGCCATAGTCCGAGGCATTGAGCAGCCGCCAACCAGGCACATAGCCCAGCTTCTTGAGCTGCTTTTCGACCTTGTTCCGGTAGTCGTCAAAGACGGCATCGAGCAGGCCGCGCACGTTCTCAAGCATCACGGCTTGCGGGCGGCACTCATCGACCAGGCGGATAGCTTCGGGGAACAGGTCGCGCTCATCCTTTGCGCCGAGCTGCTTTCCAGCCTTGGAGAACGGCGGGCACGGCACGCCGCCGGCCACCAGGTCAATGCCCTGGTAGGGGCGGCCATCGAAGCGGCGTAAGTCTTCCTCAATGACGTTCCAGGCCGGGCGGTTGAGCCGCAGCGTTGCACATGCTGCCGGTTCCAGTTCGACCAGGGCCGCATGATCGAAGCCAGCCATTTCCAGGCCGAGCGCCTGGCCCCCTGCCCCTGCGCACATTTCCAAAGAATTGAATTGGCTCATATCGCTTTTCTCTTGGTTGATTGACGTGGCTTTCTGGCTGCCGGTGCCGCGAACATATCCGGTTGTAAGCCGCCTTGGTGCCTGTCGGCGAACGCCTGCATGAACTCGCGCAGCACTTCCGATGCATTCCGGTTTTCAGCCAGACAGGCCCCTTGGAACGCCTCGCGGAGTTCCCTTTCAACACGGATACGGAGGCCAACGTCTTTGCTCGACATAGGGCGACAGTATCGCATGGATACACGTTTGTGTATCCAAAAAGTTAGCCGGCGTGTCGCATAAGTCCTAATTTGTGCGACACGCCCCGCCCTGTCATTTTCAGAAGGCGACTGCACCAGGTCATTGGGCCAGCCGCCATGGGTGTAGAGGACTCATGATCGACGTTTGTCAGCAGCCCTATGCACCGGTCGTAGCAGCAGCCCAGAACTCACCTGCACGAAAATCCTTGTTGTCCGTCAAACGATCATTAGTCGGTCATGTCGGACATTGTCCGTAAACGTGCTTTATCAATGGGTTTTCGGACGTTAAGATAAGCGGACGGAATGACGGACAAAAGGGGCTGCAATGGCACTGATCGGCTATGCGCGGGTATCGACGGCGGAACAGGACACCGCCTTACAGACGGACGCGCTGAACAAGGCGGGCTGCAAACGGATTTTTGAGGATACGGTTTCCGGGGCCAAAGCCGACCGGCCCGGCCTGACAGCGGCCTTGGCCTATGTGCGGGAAGGGGATGCTTTGGTCGTGTGGCGGCTGGATCGGCTCGGGCGCTCCCTGCCGCATCTGATTGAGACAGTCGCAGCCTTGGAAGGGCGCGGTGTCGGGTTCCGTTCGTTGACGGAAGCCATCGACACCACCACGCCAGGCGGGCGGCTCATCTTCCATGTGTTCGGCGCATTGGGCCAGTTCGAGCGCGACTTGATCCGCGAGCGCACGAAAGCCGGGTTGTCGGCAGCGGCGGCACGTGGGCGCAAGGGCGGACGCAAGCCGGTTGTCACCGCTGACAAGTTGCAGCGGGCGCGGGAGCACATCGCCAACGGGTTGAACGTTCGTGAGGCTGCGGCGCGGCTCAAGGTCAGCAAAACCGCCCTATACGCTGCCCTGCAAGGTGCGAGTGCTGCCGACTCCTGACATTCCGTGCAGTCACCTTCTGAAAATGACACGCCCTGCCCTTTTCTCTGGCGTCATCGCGTTGCAAAAGTCAGTCGCAAATGGTCTATTATTTGCGACGATATTTGCAACGAAGGGCGCACCATGAAAGACAAGCCGATGATCGGTTACGCCAGGGTATCGACTGACGACCAGGATTTGACGAACCAACGCGCCGAGCTGCACGCCGCCGGCTGCACGCGCATCTTTGCCGAGAAGATCACCGGCACCCATGCCAAGCGGCCGGAGCTGGGCCGGATGCTCGACCACCTACGCGCCGGCGACGTGGTGACGGTCACGCGGCTGGACAGGCTGGCCCGTAGCACCCGCGACCTGCTAGACATTGCCGAGCAGTTGCAGGCGAAAGGCGCGGGCCTGCGCTCGCTGGCTGAACCGTGGGCAGACACCACCACCCCGGCCGGGCGCATGGTGCTGACCGTGTTTGCCGGCATCGCCGAGTTCGAGCGTTCCCTAATCATCGACCGCACCAGGAACGGCCGCGAGGCGGCCAAGGCGCGAGGCGTGCAGTTCGGTCGCCGCCCTACCCTCACCCCCGGCCAGGTCGAACACGCCCGCGAGCTGCTGGCCGCCGGCCGCACGGCGGCCGAAACGGCCGAGCTGCTGGGCGTGCATCGGGCAACCCTTTACCGGGCGCTGCGCGGCCAGGAAACCAGCCAGGCCGAGGCCCGCCGGCGCGGCGCGTTTGTTGAGGACGCATTGACCGGGGCCGACGCGCTGGCCGCCGGCGACCAGGAGGGCATGAAGGCATGAGAAACGGACACTATCCCTTGCCCCCGCTTCGGCCCGAGCTGCAAGCAGCCCACGACGAGATGGACGCCAAGGGGGATTACTTCGCCTATGCCGTGTGCCGCACCCATGACGGCCAGGCTTGGGAAGTGACCACCAGGCAAGGCGGTATGTATGCCGCGCTCGATGGCCGGTATCTCGACCACGACGAAGCGATGGCCGCCGGCGTGGCCTGGCTGCTGGAACAGCTCGACCGCGAGCCGACCGCCGACGAGGCGGCCTATCGGGCGCTATGGGAGGCGCAGGACTTTAGCCGCTAAAGACCGTTTTTAACGGTCGCTTTTAATATTAAAAGAACGTTCAAAAAGTGCGCTAACCCTATTGACGCAACCGAGCCTGGTCGGCACAATTAGGCACTGTCAGTTAATATTCTTCTGAGGTGCCAATGTGATTATTACAGTAGGAAACACCAAGGGCGGCGTCGGCAAGACGACGTTGGCCGTTCAGCTCGCCATCGCCCGCGCCTTGGCAGGGCGCGACGTGTGGCTGATCGACGGCGACCGCCAGGGCACGGCAGCGGCGGCCATCGCCGCGCGGGCCGAGAGTGGCCGGCAACCGGGGATTGCCTGTGCGCAATACGCGGACGGCCCGACCCTGCGCGGCCAGGTTCAGCAGCAGCGGGACAAGTGGCAGGACATCATCATCGATGCCGGCGGCCGCGACTCGACCGCGCTGCGGGCGGCGCTGATCTTGTCCGATGTGCTGCTGGTGCCGTTCGCGCCGCGTTCCTATGACGTGTGGGCGCTCGATGACATGGCGGCGCTGGTGGATGAGGCCCGGAGCGTGCGCGACGGCTTGCGCGCCTTCGCCGTGATGAACCAAGCCGACCCCGGCGAGCACTCGGCCGACAACGCCGACGCGGCGGCAGCCGTGGCCGAGGTTCCACAGTTCGAGTACCTGGCAACCCCGATCCGGCGGCGCAAAGCGTTCAGTAATGCCGGCGGCGCGGGCCTGGCCGTGTCCGAGCTGGCCCCCCGCGACCCGAAGGCGATAGCCGAGATTGATAGTCTCGTTTCATCGCTTTTTAATATCCAACAAATCGCCTAACGGGAGTTTTTAGCATGTCAATACAGCGCAAACCCAAGACCGCCCCGGCAACCGCCGCCCAGGATGCTTTCATCCAGGGCGCACCCGACGCCAGCAAGGCCGCGCCGGCGGCCGCCTATGAGAAGGGCATCCCCAAGGGCCACAAACGGCAGATCACCTTGACCATTGCGCCCGAGCTTCTGCGCAAGGTCGATGAAGTCGCCAAGCGCACCGGCCAGGCCCGCGCCGCCGTCATCAACATGGCGATTTTCCGCGCCTTGGAAGGCGATATTTTCCAGAGCTAAAAGGAGTTCAAAGAGAATGAAAGTAATATCCAAGGGCAATCCATGAGCATTTGCGCCGCTTTAGCGGCTAAAACCAGGGCGAAGAAGGCCGGGCGGATAGCGCAGAACCTGGCCCAAGCGGCCCGCGAAAACGCGCAGCTCGGTTTGCCGGCGCCGTGGCAGCTCAATGGCATTTGGCTGGTGCCGCTCGAATCCGGCCGCGTGAAGCCCATAGGGTCGGCACCGTGGCGGCGGCCGAAGGCTTAGGAGACGGCATGAACAACCAACGCGGGAAAGGGCCGCAGCAGATCGGCGACCTATTGGGCGGTTCCCTGGGCGCTTCCTTGGAGAAGCTGAAAGCCGGGATCGATGCGAAGCAACAGAAGCGCATCGAGGCCGCCGCACGGCCGGGCGAGTCCAAGGAGCAGGTAGCCGCTAGGCTGCGCGACGAGGACGCCCGCGCCGACCGCGAGCGCAACGCCAGCAGCCCCGTTAAATCGCCCCCCCCCTTCGCCGTCTATCCGCAAGCCGCCGACCGGCGACGAGCAGCCCGATTTTTTCGTGCCGTCGCTCTACGACGTGGGCACCAAGGATTCCCGCAGCATCATGGACGTGGCTGTGTTCCGCCTGTCCAAAAAGGACAAGCGCGCCGGCGGGGTCATCCGCTACGAACTGTCCGATGGTTACGTGGAGGTGAAGGCAGGCCCGGACGGCATGGCGTCCGTTTGGGATTACGACCTGGTGCTGATGATGGTTTCGCACCTGACCGAAGCCATGAACCGCTACCGCGAGGGCAGGGGCGAGAAGCCAGGCCGCACCTACCGGCCCCATGTGAGTGACATTCTCAAGTTTTGCCGCCGTGGCGACGGCGGCCGTCAGGCGGATGAAGTGGAAGGGGCGCTAGACCGGCTCAAGGGCACGACCATCAAGAACGTGCGCGAGCGGCCATCCGCCAACGGCCGGCGGCCCATGCGCGAGGTCGAGGCCGAAGGCTTGGTAAGCAGTTACAAGGTGCTGTCCTATACAGAGAACGGCAAGATTGCGTCCGTCGAGATCGAGGCCCCGAAGTGGCTTTACCGTGAAGTCACAGAAGGCAAGCGGCCGGACGTGCTGACCGTGCATCCCGACTACTTCCTGATTGACCCAGGCATCGGTCGGTTCGTCTATCGCCTAGCTCGCCGAGCGGCTGGCAAGGGTGAAGCGAAATGGGCTTTCCAGACGATCTACGAGCGCAGCGGCAGCGCGGGCACGTTCAAGGAGTTTCGCCGCATCCTGCGCAACATCATCGAGGCCAACGACCTGCCCGAATACGAGCTGCGAGAGGAAGCAGGGCAGGGCGGCCCGCTGCTGGTGATGATCTACCGCGACCGCGCCGACGAGGCGCTGCCGCCGCCGTCCGGTGTGTAATAGACGGAGATCGGCGCTAGGGCAAAATGTCCTAACGCCTGTTCAGGCAGGAACAGCCCCTGGCTTGTGGATAGTCCGTCGATTACCCACCCGAACCCGTCTATTACACACCGGCTTCCGTCTATCACCCACCCGAACCCGTCTATTACACACCGGCCACATTCGCAAGTCATTGATTAGTAATGGAAAACTGCCGATTTTCCCGGCTAAAACTCTTTAAAACATATAAAAACTCTTAAAACCCGCCTGGCCTGTGCATAAGTCGCGGCCAGATCGAACCGCCCAAGCGCCCTACGGGCGCACCTGCCCTCCGGTCGCTTCGCTCCCTTCGCCCCGCCGCCTACGGCGTCGGCCTGCGCCTTCGGCGGGGCACCCCTGCGGGGTTCCCCCGCTTCGCGGCTCCCCCTCCCGGCAATCGTGCTGGCCTACGGCCAGGCTGCTTACCAAAGGCGCGGCCGCAGCCGCGCCAGTACCAGCTCCACCCCCTCGCCCTCATCGAGCGCCGCAGCAGCTCGAAAGCCAAGAAAAGCCAGGTTTAGCAAGGAAAAGCGGTTTGCCGAGGCCGTGCCCAACCTCAAACGCCAGCGCTGGCGTGACGGCCGCAGGTTGGACGCCAAGAGGGAAGGGCGGCAACGCCGACCAGGCCGACGAGCTGGCCAGCTTCGCCACTTCCGGCGATGACGGCCGCCGGCGCTCGAGCTCGCATCGCCAGGAATGACGATGCAGGCCCAGGGCAGGGCACCGCGCCCAGGCTGTCCAGGAGCGCCCAGGACGCACGAAGCCGGGCGCAGACGGGGGAAAGGGTCGGCCGACCCCTGAAAACGCCTCTACGGGGGGTCGCCTCAGAAAACGGAAAACAAAGCACGCTAAGAGTTCAAGGCTGCACTAACTGGCATCAATGGCTTTTTGCCTGCGCCTCTGATACCATACCCACCTATCTTATTTACGCAGGAGCTGCCCGTGAGCCACACCGTCCGCGAAAAGACCAAGCTACTCGGCCGCGTGCGCCGCATCCGTGGCCAGGTCGAGGCGCTGGAGCGCGCACTCGAAGCCGAGAAGGGGTGCGCCGAAGTGCTGCATCAGATCGCGGCCGTGCGCGGCGCCATGAACGGCCTGATGACAGAAGTCATCGAAGACCACATCCAGACACACATCGCCAGCCCGGCGATCACCAACGAAGCGGAACGCAGTCAGGGCGCCGACGAGCTGATCGACGTGCTGCGCGCCTATCTCAAATAGGGAATTTGCACCATGAATCAACGACATGATCATCCGTTTGCGCCGGACTTAGCAGACCAAGCCAGGCAGGGGACCACGGCTCCGGCAGCACACGAGCACCACCACGACCATGATGATGAGCATCATCACGACCACGATCATGCCTTCGAGTGGCCGGAAATGCTCCGTATTGCGGTGGTCGCGCTGGCCGCCGCAGCCGTTTGGTTCCGGCTGTGGGAGCCGTTCTCGGCGGTTAGCCTGATTGGTGTGGTGGGCCTTGCGGTCGGCGGTTGGCCGATCTTCAAGGAGGCATTCGAAAACCTCATCGCGCGGCGCATGACCATGGAGTTGTCCATGTCGATTGCCATCGTCGCGGCGGCGGCCATTTCGGAGTTCTTTACCGCCTTGGTCATCACGCTGTTCGTGCTGGTGGCGGAAGTGCTGGAAGGTATGACGGTCTCGCGCGGCCGACGTGCGATCCGCGATCTGCTCGACTTTCTGCCGCGTGCGGTGTCGGTGCGCCGCGCCGGCAGCGTTTCGGAGGTCGATGCCGACGCGTTGGCAGTGGGCGACGCCGTCCTGGTCAGTCCGGGCGGGCGCATACCGGTGGACGGCACCGTGCTTGCTGGCCACTCGTTCGTCGACCAGTCGCGCATCACCGGTGAATCGCTGCCCATGGAAAAAACGGCTGGCAACAGCGTGTTCGCCGGCTCGATCAACCAGTCGGGTGCATTGGAAATCCGTGCCGAGCGCATTGGTCGCGATACCAGCTTCGGCAAGATCATCGAGGCCGTCGAGCAGGCCGAGCGCTCGCGCGCCCCGGTCCAACGTTTGGCGGACCGGATGGCTGGCTACCTCGTCTATATCGCGCTTGCTGCGGCGGTGCTCACCTGGCTCCTGACGCGCGACATCCGTTCGACGATCTCGGTGGTGATCGTTGCGGGCGCCTGCGGCATCGCGGCAGGCACACCGCTGGCCATTCTCGGGGCGATCGGTCGCGCCGCGCGCGCCGGCGCCATCGTCAAGGGGGGGGCTTTTCCTCGAGCAGCTCGGCCAGGTGAATACCGTCGTCATGGACAAAACGGGCACGCTGACCTACGGGCAGCCGGAGGTCCAAGCCCTTCTGCCGGCCCCTGGCGTGGAGGAAGGCGAGCTGCTCGATGCAGCCGCCGCTGCTGAATTGCGTTCGGAACATCCGCTGGGCAAGACCATCGTCGCACATGCCCAGGCGACAGGTCGGATCATTGCTGAACCGGAGCGCTTCGGATACACGCCAGGGCGCGGCATCGACGCAACCGTGAGCGGTGAACGCGTGCTGGTCGGCAATCTCGCCCTCATGCGCGACCACGGCATTGCGGTTCCCGACGGCTTGCTCGTCGCCCACCCGGAGGCGTCCGAGGTATTCGTCGCACGCGGTCAAAGGTTGCTGGGGGCTATTGCGGTTGCGGACCGCGCACGCCTGGAAGCCCGCAAAGCCGTCGCTGCGATTCACGCCCTGGGCATACGCACGGTGCTCCTCACCGGTGACACCAAGGTGGTCGCTGAGGCGATGGCCACCCAGTTAGGGATGCAGGAGGTGGCCGCTGACATGTTGCCGGAGGACAAGCGCCAATATGTACAGCGTCTCGTTGGCGCGGGCCGCATCGTGGCGATGGTGGGCGATGGTGTCAACGACGCCCCGGCGCTTATCGAGGCCCAGGTCGGCGTGGCGATGGGCTCGGGCACCGACGTGGCGCGAGAGAGCGCTGACGTGGTGTTGCTGGGTAACGACCTGGAGAAATTCGTCGAAATGCTTGTGATCGCACGCCGCACGCGGCGGATCATCTGGGCCAATTTCGCAGGCACGATCGGTGTCGATCTCCTAGGCATCGGACTGGCGGCGTTCGGGTTGCTCAATCCGTTGGTGGCTGCGTTCATCCACGTCGCCTCGGAGCTGACTTTCATCCTGAACTCGGCAAGGCTCCTGCCGGCCCGCGCAAACGACGGGGCCAGTGCGGCATTGCCAGAGTCGGAAAGAACGAATGCGGCAACCTGAGGCGTCAGCTTGAGCTATACCCTAACTTGGCGTCTGACCACCCGGCGCGGAAGCGTCAGAATAGAGTCATCTTGCGAATTGTTTGACACGCACCGTCAAGGGTCATAGATTTCTTCCTGACACATTTCCCTCAGGAGGATACCTTGCACGGCCAGCGCATCGGTTACGCCCGCGTCAGCAGCTTCGACCAGAACCCGGAACGGCAGCTCGAACACGTCCGGGTAGACAAGGTGTTCACCGACAAGGCGTCGGGCAAGGACACCCGGCGGCCTGAACTGGAACGGCTGCTGGCCTTCGTGCGCGAGGGCGATACGGTGGTTGTGCACAGCATGGATCGTCTGGCGCGCAACCTCGACGACCTGCGTCGCCTGGTACAGGGCCTCACCCAGCGCGGTGTGCGCATCGAGTTTGTGAAGGAGCATTTGACTTTCACCGGCGAGGACTCGCCGATGGCGAACCTGATGCTCTCGGTGATGGGCGCGTTTGCCGAGTTCGAGCGCGCCCTGATTCGTGAGCGGCAGCGTGAGGGCATCGCGCTCGCCAAGCAGCGCGGTGCCTACCGTGGCCGCAAGAAGGCGTTGTCGCCCGAACGCATTGCCGAGCTACAGCAACGCGCCGAGGCGGGCGAGCAAAAGACCAAGCTGGCTCGCGAATTCGGAATCAGCCGCGAAACCCTGTACCAATACTTGAGAACGGATCAGTAACTATGCCACGTCGCTCGATCCTGTCCGCCGCCGAGCGGGAAAGCCTGCTGGCCTTGCCGGAGACCAAGGAGGAGTTGATCCGTCACTACACGTTCAGCGACACCGACCTGTCCATCGTCCGGCAGCGGCGCGGCCCGGCCAACCGCCTGGGCTTCGCCGTGCAGCTTTGCTACCTGCGCTTTCCCGGCGTCATCCTGGGCGTTGATGAGCCACCGTTTCCGCCCTTGCTGAAATTGGTCGCAGACCAGCTCAAGGTCAGCATCGAAAGCTGGGACGAGTACGGGCAGCGTGAGCAGACCCGACGCGAGCACCTGGTCGAGCTGCAAACGGTGTTCGGCTTCCAGCCGTTCACGATGGGCCACTACCGGCAGGCCGTCCAGTTGCTGACCGAGATGGCCTTGCAGACCGACAAGGGCATCGTGCTGGCCAGCACCTTGATCGAGCACCTGCGACAGCAGTCGGTCATTCTGCCTGCCCTCAACGCCGTCGAGCGGGCGAGCGCCGAAGCAATCACCCGCGCCAACCGGCGCATCTACGATGCCTTGGCCGAACCGCTGTCGGACGCGCATCGCCGCCGCCTCGACGATCTGCTCAAGCGTCGGGACAACGGCAAAACGACCTGGCTGGTCTGGCTGCGCCAATCGCCCGTCAAACCGAATTCGCGGCACATGCTGGAACACATCGAACGCCTCAAAGCGTGGCAGGCGCTCGACCTGCCTTCTGGCATCGAGCGGTCGGTGCACCAGAACCGCCTGCTCAAGATCGCCCGTGAGGGTGGCCAGATGACGCCCGCCGACCTGGCCAAGTTCGAGGCGCAGCGACGCTATGCCACCCTGGTGGCGCTTGCCATCGAGGGCATGGCCACCGTCACCGACGAAATCATCGACCTGCACGACCGCATCCTGGGCAAGCTGTTCAACGCCGCCAAGAACAAGCATCAGCAGCAATTCCAGGCGTCCGGCAAGGCGATCAACGCCAAGGTGCGGCTGTTCGGCCGCATCGGCCAGGCGCTGATCGAGGCCAAGCAGGCGGGCCGCGATCCGTTCGCCGCCATCGAGGCCGTCATGTCCTGGGATGCCTTCGCCGAGAGCGTCACCGAAGCGCAGAAGCTTGCGCAGCCCGAGGACTTCGATTTCCTGCACCGCATCGGCGAAAGCTACGCCACGCTGCGCCGCTACGCGCCGGAATTCCTTGCCGTGCTCAAGCTGCGGGCCGCTCCCGCCGCGAAGGACGTGCTCGACGCCATCGAGGTGCTGCGCGGCATGAACAGCGACAACGCCCGCAAGGTGCCCGCCGACGCGCCGACCGAGTTCATCAAGCCGCGCTGGCAGAAGCTGGTCATGACCGACACCGGCATCGACCGGCGCTACTACGAACTGTGTGCGCTGTCGGAGATGAAGAACGCGCTACGCTCCGGCGACATCTGGGTGCAAGGCTCGCGCCAGTTCAAGGACTTCGAGGACTATCTGGTGCCGCCCGCGAAATTCGCCAGCCTCAAACTGGCCAGCGAATTGCCGCTGGCCGTGGCCACCGACTGCGACCAGTACCTGCATGAGCGGCTGACGCTGCTGGAAACGCAGCTCGCCACCGTCAACCGCATGGCGACGGCCAACGAGCTGCCGGACGCCATCATCACCGAGTCGGGCCTGAAGATCACGCCGCTCGATGCGGCGGTGCCCGACACCGCGCAGGCCCTGATCGACCAGACGGCGATGATCCTGCCGCACGTCAAGATCACCGAACTGCTGCTGGAGGTGGACGAATGGACGGGCTTCACCCGGCACTTCGCGCACCTGAAATCAGGCGACCTGGCCAAGGACAAGAACCTGCTGCTGACCACGATCCTGGCCGACGCGATCAACCTGGGCCTGACCAAGATGGCGGAGTCTTGCCCCGGCACGACCTACGCCAAGCTGGCTTGGCTGCAAGCCTGGCACATCCGCGACGAAACGTATTCAACGGCGCTGGCCGAACTGGTCAATGCCCAATTCCGCCATCCTTTCGCTGAACACTGGGGCGACGGCACCACGTCATCGTCGGACGGCCAGAACTTCCGCACCGGCAGCAAGGCCGAGAGCACCGGCCACATCAACCCGAAATACGGTAGCAGCCCAGGGCGGACGTTCTACACCCACATTTCTGACCAGTACGCGCCATTTCACACCAAGGTCGTGAACGTCGGCGTGCGCGATTCGACCTACGTGCTCGACGGCCTGCTGTACCACGAGTCCGACTTGCGGATCGAGGAGCATTACACCGACACGGCGGGCTTCACCGATCACGTCTTCGCCCTGATGCACCTCCTGGGCTTCCGCTTCGCGCCGCGCATCCGCGACCTGGGCGACACCAAGCTCTACATCCCGAAGGGCGACGCCGCCTATGACGCGCTGAAACCCATGATCGGCGGCACGCTCAACATCAAGCACGTCCGCGCCCATTGGGACGAAATCCTGCGGCTGGCCACCTCGATCAAGCAGGGCACGGTGACGGCCTCCCTGATGCTCAGGAAGCTCGGCAGCTACCCACGCCAGAACGGCCTGGCCGTCGCTCTGCGTGAGCTGGGGCGCATCGAGCGCACGCTCTTCATCCTGGACTGGCTGCAAAGCGTCGAGCTGCGCCGCCGCGTGCATGCCGGGCTGAACAAGGGCGAGGCGCGCAACGCGCTGGCCAGGGCAGTGTTTTTCAACCGCCTGGGTGAAATCCGCGACCGCAGTTTCGAGCAGCAGCGCTACCGGGCTAGCGGCCTCAATCTGGTAACGGCTGCCGTCGTGTTGTGGAACACGGTCTATCTGGAACGGGCTGCGCACGCGCTGCGTGGCAACGGCCA
>NZ_JBANEL010000039.1:0-27669 GCF_040187735.1 Comamonas sp. w2-DMI
CGCCACGCGCTACGACCGCAAGGCCGCCCACTTCATGGCATTCCTCTGCCTCGCTGCAAGTCTGGCTTGGCTGACAGATTGAATGTCGATTCAGCCTAGGATGAAAAACATGGCTTGGCGCTGCGCCTGCCAGGACTGCATCGACTGAAGGCCCCGCACATGCCGGACGCATCGCTTCGCCCCGGCCGACCCGCCTTCTCGGCAGGCCTGTGGCCCACGCAAGAGGCCTTCCTGGCACAAGGTATGCCTGTCCGGTCCGGCCGCAAAAGTAGCCGGCGCCAACTGCGGCGAACGTCTGGCCAGGCAGGCATACAGCGGCATCAATTGCAGCCAACCAGCGATATATAGCCCGCCACATGCTCAGGTTTTCATAGCGAGAAAGAAATGGCTTCCCCCTAAAATAATTCGCCCATGCCCCTGATCACCCTCATCCTCCTGCCCTTTGCCGGCAGCCTTGTGGCTGCCCTGTTGCCCGCGAATGCGCGCAACGCCGAATCCACATTGGCCGGCATTGTCGCGCTGGCCTGCACCATACAGGTCGCGCTGCTGTTTCCCGAAATGGCGGATGGTTCGGTGCTGCGGCAGGAAATCGAGTGGCTGCCTTCGCTGGGGCTCAATCTGGTGGTCCGCATGGACGGCTTTGCCTGGATGTTCGCCATGCTGGTGTTCGGCATCGGCTCCCTGGTCGTGCTCTATGCGCGCTACTACATGTCGCCGGCCGACCCGGTGCCGCGCTTTTTCTCCTTCCTGCTGGCTTTCATGGGCGCCATGGCAGGCGTGGTGCTGTCGGGCAACATCATCCAGCTGGTGTTCTTCTGGGAGCTGACCAGTCTTTTCTCCTTTCTTCTGATCGGCTACTGGTACCACCGCAAGGACGCGCGCCGCGGCGCGCGCATGGCGCTGACAGTGACCGGCACGGGCGGGCTGGCCATGCTGGCCGGCATGCTGGTGCTGGGCCATATCGTGGGCAGCTACGACCTGGACAACATCCTGGCCGCAGGCCAGCAGGTGCGCAACAACCATCTCTATCTGCCGGCTTTGGTCTTGATCCTGCTCGGAGCCTTCACCAAAAGCGCGCAATTTCCCTTTCACTTCTGGCTGCCCAATGCCATGGCGGCACCCACCCCGGTGTCTAGCTATCTGCATTCGGCCACCATGGTCAAGGCCGGCGTCTTCCTGCTGGCGCGGCTGTGGCCGGTACTGGGCGATACCGATGCCTGGTTCTGGCTGGTGGGCGGCGCCGGCACCGCCACCTTGCTGATCGGCGGCTATTGCGCCATGTTCCAGCACGATCTCAAGGGATTGCTGGCCTATTCCACGATTTCGCACCTGGGGCTGATCACGCTGCTGCTGGGCCTCAACAGCAAGCTGGCCGCCGTGGCCGCCGTGTTCCACATCATGAACCATGCGACCTTCAAGGCCTCGCTGTTCATGGCGGCCGGCATTGTGGACCATGAAAGCGGCACACGCGACATCCGGCGCCTGTCGGGCTTGCGGCACATGATGCCCATCACCGCCACGCTGGCCTGCGTGGCCAGCGCGGCCATGGCGGGCGTGCCCCTGCTCAACGGCTTCCTGTCCAAGGAAATGTTCTTCGCCGAAACCGTGTTCCTGGATGCAGCCCCCTGGGTCAAGACCGTTCTGCCGGTGGCCGCCACGGTCGCCGGCATGTTCAGCGTGGCCTATTCGTTGCGCTACACGGTGGATGTCTTCTTCGGACCCCGAGCCACCGACCTGCCCCATGCCCCGCACGAGCCGCCGCACTGGATGCGCGTGCCCATCGAGCTGCTGGTGCTGGCCTGCCTGCTGGTGGGCATCTTCCCGGCATGGGCCGTGGGCCAGTTCCTGGCCACGGCCGCCGCACCCGTGGTGGGCGGCGATCTGCCGGCCTACAGCCTGGCCATCTGGCACGGCTGGAACATGCCGCTGATCATGAGCCTGGTGGCCCTGGTGGGCGGCATCCTGCTCTACACCATGCTGCGCTGGCAGCGCGAGGCCGGCCGCTTCGAGGCCACGCCGCTGCTGAGCGCGCTGAGCGGACGCCGGGCCTTCGAGAATCTGCTGGCCCGCATCACGCTGGCCGGGCGCGCCGGCCGCCGCGCGCTGTCCACGCGACGCCTGCAGTGGCAGATGCTGTGGCTGGTCTGCATTGCCATCACGGCCACGGCCCTGCCGCTGTGGCTGCAGGGCATGGAGCTGGGCAACCGCGGCACCCTGCCGGTGTCGCTGCCCTTTGTCCTGCTGTGGGCCATCGGCAGCCTGTGCGCCCTGGGTACGGCCTGGAAGGCCAAGTACCACCGGATGACAGCCCTGATCATGCTGGGCGGCACGGGCCTGTGCACCTGCCTGACCTTTCTGTGGTTTTCCGCGCCCGACCTGGCGCTGACCCAGTTGGTGGTGGAAGTCGTGACCACGGTGCTCATGCTGCTGGGCCTGCGCTGGCTGCCCAAGCGCGACAAGGCGCTGCGCAACATGGTGGACAACGCGGACGCCCGCGCGCGGGCGCGCCGCCTGCGCGATCTGGTGCTGTCCCTGATCGCGGGTGGCGGCATGGCCTGGCTGGCTTTTGCCATGATGAGCCGCCCGTTCTACGAGAGCTCGTCCACCTTCTTCCTCGAACACGCGCTGACCGGCGGCGGCGGCACCAATGTGGTCAACGTCATGCTGGTGGATTTCCGCGGCTTCGATACCTTCGGCGAGATCGTGGTGCTGGGCATCGTCTCCATCGTCATCTATGCGCTGCTGAGGCGCTTCCGTCCGGCGCGCGAGACCATGGACATTCCCGAGCAGCAGCGCTATGTGCCTGGCGACCTGCAGACCGACCTGCTCAACCCGCGCAATGCCAGCGACACGGCCGTGGGCTACCTGATGGTGCCCGCCGTGCTGGTGCGCCTGCTGCTGCCGTTTTCCACGCTGGTGGCGGCCTATATCTTCATGCGCGGCCACAACCAGCCCGGCGGCGGCTTCGTGGCGGGCCTGGTGTTTTCCGTGGCCCTGCTCATGCAGTACATCATCTCCGGCACGCAATGGGTGGAAGCCCACTTGCCGCTGTACCCGCGCCGCTGGATCGCCACGGGCCTGCTGTGCGCGCTGGGCACCGGTCTGGCCTCGGTGGCCGTGGGCTACCCCTTCCTGACCAGCCACAGCTTCGACCTGGCCCTGCCCCTGGTCGGCCATGTGCATGTCGCCAGCGCCACCTTCTTCGACATCGGCGTGTTCGCGCTGGTGGTGGGCTCGACCATGCTGATACTGACGGCCATCGCCCACCAGTCGGTGCGCGGCCACCGATTCCACGCACGGCTGCTGGAAGAGCAAGAACAACAGGCCAGGGAAGCGGAGGCGGCGGTCCAGGCTGCCACCGCCCAGGCTCTGGCACGAGGAGGTATGTGATGGAAATCATTCTGGCCTTGGCCATAGGCGTGCTTACGGGCTCGGGGGTATGGCTTCTGCTGCGCCCGCGTACCTATCAGGTCATCATGGGCCTGGCCCTGCTGTCCTATGCCGTCAACCTCTTCATCTTCAGCATGGGCCGCCAGGGGCTGGCCATCAACAAGGCGCCCGTGCTCGTCAACGGCGTCCCCCAGGACCTGGCCCACTATGCCGATCCCATGCCCCAGGCGCTGGTGCTCACGGCCATCGTGATCGGCTTTGCCATGACGGCGCTGTTCCTCGTGGTGCTGCTGGCATCTCGCGGCTCCTCGGGCACGGACCATGTGGATGGCGTGCATTCGCGCACCGAGCAGGAAATGCTATGACCCAGTGGATCGCGGACCTGATGCCGCACCTGATGCTCGCGCCCATTCTGCTGCCCATGCTGACGGCGGCGCTGATGCTGTTCCTGCGCGAGGAGCGCCAGCGCCTGAAGCTGGCCATGAACCTGCTGTCCACGCTGCTGGGCCTGGGCATCTGCGCATATTTGATGCGCTGGACCAGTTCGCCGGCCAGCATGGCGGTCTACATACCGGGCAACTGGCCCGCGCCCTTCGGCATTGCGCTCGCGCTGGACCGCCTGACGGCGCTCATGCTGGTGGTCACCTACATCGTGGCGCTGGCCGCGCTGGTGTTCTCGGCCGCGCGCTGGCACCGTGCGGGCGTGCACTTCCATTCGCTGTTCCAGCTGCAGCTCATGGGGCTGAGCGGGGCCTTCCTCACGGCCGACCTGTTCAACCTGTTCGTCTTCTTCGAGATCATGCTGGCCGCCTCCTACGGCCTGCTGCTGCACGGTTCGGGGCGCACGCGCATCCAGGCTGGCATGCACTACATCGCCATCAACCTGGCCGCCTCCTCGCTGTTTCTCATCGGCGTGTCCATGCTCTACGGCATCACCGGCACGCTCAACATGGCCGATCTGGCGCGCGCCATCCCCCAGGTGCATGAGGCGGACCGCGGCCTGCTGCATGCGGCGGCCGGCATTCTGGGCACGGCCTTTCTGATCAAGGCCGCGGCCTGGCCGCTCAATTTCTGGCTGGTGCCCGGCTACAGCGCCGCCACGGCGCCCGTGGGCGCCCTGTTCGCGCTCATGACCAAGGTAGGGGTCTATGTGATTCTGCGGCTGTGGACGCTGATGTTCAGCACCGAAGCCGGCCTCTCGGCCCTGTTCGGCAGCAGCTGGCTGATCCTGGGCGGCATGGTGGCCATGGCCTACGGCGCCATCGGCATGCTCGGCTCGCAACGGCTGACACACATGGCGGGCTTTGCGGCCATCGTGTCCTCGGGCACCCTGCTGGCCGCCACGGGCTTCGGCCAGAACCTGCTCACGGCCGGCCTGCTGTATTACCTGCCCAGTTCCACCATGGCGATCAGCGCCCTGTTCCTGATTGCCGATGTGGTGGACCGATGGCGTGTCGACGAGGGCTCGGGCGAGCCCTACGAAGACGAGGAGGCGCCCTTCCTCAATGCCGAGCTTCTGCCCACCGAAGGCTTCAACCTCGACGAAGAGGAGGAAGTTCTGATCGGCCGCGCCTTTCCGGCCGCCGCAGTCTTCGTGGGCCTGAGCTTCATGGGCTGCACGCTGCTGATCTCGGGCCTGCCGCCGCTGTCGGGCTTCGTGGGCAAGTTCGCCATGCTCAGCGCCCTGCTCAACCCCCTGGGCCTGGGCACCTCCAGCGGCATGCAGGCCGGCTGGACCGGCTGGGCCATGGTGGCCCTGCTCATCGTCACCGGGCTGCTGGCCCTCGTGGCGCTCACGCGCGCCGGCATACGCCACTTCTGGGCCAATCCCGAGCAGAGCGCGCCCTCGCTCAAGGTGGCCGAAGGCCTGCCCATTGCCGCGCTGCTGCTGTGCTGCGTGACCATGACCGTGCAAGCCGACGACATCATGCATTTCACCCAGCGCGCGGCCAATGCCCTGCATTCGCCCGATGTGTATGTGCGTGCCGTCATGGGCACGCGCCCCGTGCCGGCGCCCGCACAGAAAAAGGCCCAGGAGGCCGCAGGCCCCGAGGCCGCGGCCCGCGCGGCCGCGCAGGCCGAGGATGCACCGCCCGTGGCCGGCATCTCTTCGCCTTCGGCGGATATCGCCGGTGCCGCCAGCCCCGGCCGCGGCGCCGCAGAGATCGAGACCCCGGCCCAGCCGCAGGAGCACCCATGAAAACCATGTTGCAACGGCTGTTTCCCGCCCCGCTGCTGTCCATCGCACTGCTGCTGCTGTGGCTGCTGCTCAACCGCACGGTCAGCGCCGGCCATATTGCACTGGGCCTGGTGCTGGGCCTTCTGATTCCGGTGCTGCTGCGCGGCCTGCGCCCCCTGCCGGTGCGCGTGCGCCATCCGCTCACGGCACTGAAGCTGGCCTTGCGCGTGGTGTGGGACACCTCGGTGTCCAACTACAACGTGATGCGCTTTCTGATCCTGCCGCGGCTGCGCCGCCATCCGGCCAGCTTCGTGCATATTCCGCTGGACCTGCGCGACCCCAACGGTCTGGCCGTGCTGGCCATGATCGTCTGCATCACCCCGGGCACGGCCTGGGCCGAGATTTCGCGCGACCGCTCCATGCTGCTGATCCATGCGCTGGAGGTCGCCGACGTCCAGCAGGTGGTCGACCATATCAAGCAATGCTACGAGCGCCCGCTGATGGAGATTTTCGAATGAGACCTTGGTTTTACTGGGTGCTGGGTCTGGCCTTGCTCATGCTGATCGCGGCCATGGGCTGCGCCGTGATGCGCCTGCTCAAGGGCCCCCATGCGCAGGACCGCGTGCTGGCGCTGGACTGCATGTACCTCAACGGCATGCTCATCATGCTGGTCATGGGCATCACCTACGACAGCACCAACTACTTCGAGGCCGCGCTGCTGATCGCCCTGTTCGGCTGCGTGGGCTCCACGGCCATGGCCAAGTTCCTGCTGCGCGGCGAGGTGATCGAATGAGTACCGAGAGCATTGCCAACGAGCTGCCGCTGTGGGCGCAGATCCTGGTGGCCGCGCTGGTGCTGGGCGGCGCCCTGATTGCGCTGCTGGGCTCGCTGGGCCTGCTGCGCCTCAAGAGCTATTTCGAGCGCGTGCACTCGCCCTCCATCGTCGCCACCATGGGCTGCTGGCTGATCATGCATGCGACCTGGATCTACTTCTCGGTCAGCGGCCAGGGCTTTGCCATGCATGCCTTCCTGATCGCTGTGTTCGTGGCCGTGACCGTGCCCATCACCACCATCTTCCTGATGCGTGCCGCCCTGTTCCGCTCGCGCCGCACCGGCGACCCGGTGCCGCCCACGCTGAGCAATCTGGTGCGCAACGAGCCGCTGGAGGAAGACGAGGCCCGAAGCGGCGAAACGGCTTCCGAAGAAACGGCCACCGAGCCCGCGCAGCTGCGCAACTGAATCCCGGCATGGCACGGGGCACCGCCAGTCTTTGCCGCAAGCCGCCGGCAGGCTTTGCCGCCATGCGCTAGATTGCGGCCATGCTCAATATTCTTGCCATCTGCATAGGCGCCTGCGTGGGCGCCCTGTCGCGCTGGGGCCTGGGCCTGTGGCTCAGCTCGGGCGCCAGCATGCCCTGGGGCACCCTGGCCGCCAACCTGATCGGCGGCTACCTGATCGGCCTGTTCGTGGCCCTGTTCCAGGCCATGCCCGAGCTCGATCCCGCATGGAAGCTGGCCGTCATCACCGGCTTTCTGGGTGCGCTGACCACCTTTTCCAGCTTTTCCGCGGAAGTCATTGCTCTTTTGCAGCAGCAGCGGCTGGCCACGGCACTGGGCTGGTCCGGCCTGCACCTTTTCGGCTCGCTGGCCATGACCTTTGCCGGCATGCAAAGCTGGAACCATTGGGTTGCAAGATAAGTAACCAAAGCATGCGCTCACATAGCAGTAATATCGCCTGACGGCAACCATCCCGGAATTTTGTGGGTTCCGACGCCCCCTGGTCCCGTGAGCTATGAGTTTGTGAGCGTATAGTGCAAGCATCATATGCAATGCAAATACATATGAGATTGAAGCCATGGGTGGACGGGCGGCCCGTGCTACCAAACTTCAATCCGGAGCTGCAGGTGCAGCTCCATGCCACCCAGTTTTTCGTACCGAGGGTCCATGCAAATCTCTTCTCCCCTGTCTGATACCGATCTGGCCAATGCCTGGGCGCAGTTGCACGACCAGGCCCACAACGGCCAGCCCCTGGAACCTCATTCCAACCGCCTGGCATTCGCCGATCCCGAGTTCATGTTCCGCCGCGAGACCCGCGGCATTCGCATGCAGCTGGAGCTGCTCAAGCCCGACCTGGCCCAGATCGAACGCGGCATCGAGCACACCATCGTGGTCTACGGCAGCGCACGCTTTGTCGATGCCGAGCAGGCCCAGCAGCAGCTGGCCGAAGCCCGCGCCAGCGGCGACACCCAGCGCATGGCCCTGGCCGAGCGCGCCGTGCGCAATGCCCAGCGCTACGAGGCGGCTCGCAGCTTTGCGCGTATCGTGGCCACCGAGGGCATGAAGCAGGCGCCCACCGAACGCTTTTACATCTGCACGGGCGGCGGCCCCGGCATCATGGAAGCGGCCAACCGCGGTGCGCACGATGCAGGCGCGCCCAATATCGGCCTGAACATCGGCCTGCCGCACGAGCAGCACGGTAACCCCTACATCACGTCGGACCTGAGCTTCAAGTTCCACTACTTCGCGCTGCGCAAGATGCATTTCATGATGCGCGCCAAGGCGCTGGTGGCCTTCCCTGGCGGCTTCGGCACCATGGACGAGCTGTTCGAAGTGCTGACCCTGGTGCAGACGCGCAAGTCCAAGCCCGTGCCCGTCATCCTGTTCGGCCGCGAATTCTGGAAACGCCTGCTCAACCTGGACCTGCTGATCGAGGAAGGCACGATCTCGGCCCAGGACCTGAACCTGTTCCGCTATACCGACGAGCCGGCCGAGGCCTGGGCACTGATCCAGCAGTACTACAACCGCGGCTGGGACCCCGTGGTTCGCTGATCTCCCGAGCCGCTACGCGGCTCCCCGGGGCATGCTTCTCAGAGCGGGTGCCCGGCCGGCACAGGTTCTTGTTACGTGTGCCGTACCGGGCCGCGCCGGTTCCGGAGCTTCAATGCCCGGCTTCGTGCTCCAGCCATTCCGCCTCGCTGGGCATGTCCTCATGGCCTATAAGCCAGGGCAGGCGCGACGAGACACCCACCATGGTGCCCACGGCCCAGAACAGCGCGGACACGCCGACCACCGCGCCGATGGAGCCGAACAGCACGGGCATGACCACGCTGGAGCCATTGATGGCCATCATGCGCAGGCCCAGCGCCTCGCCGTGGCGCGCGGGCGGCGTGATCTGGTGGATCATGCTCA
Source organism: Comamonas sp. w2-DMI (assembly GCF_040187735.1). Taxonomy (NCBI): domain Bacteria; kingdom Pseudomonadati; phylum Pseudomonadota; class Betaproteobacteria; order Burkholderiales; family Comamonadaceae; genus Comamonas; species Comamonas sp. w2-DMI. Next base: position 8,758 of record NZ_JBANEL010000039.1, read on the forward strand.
TCACCATGGGCTGCACCGATCCCAGCACCAAACCCAGCAGCACCGAGCAGGCGCCCATGCTCCAGGCACCGGGCATGAACGGGTAGGCGATGAACAGCGCGCAGGCCGCCACCATGGCGCCCATGACCACCGCCCATTCGCTCATGTGCCGCGTGAGGACGGGCATCAGCAGGCGGATCAGGGCTGCCGCAATCGCGAAGGCGCCGAGGATGGTGCCGATCACCGAGGCCGGCAGGCCGCGTTCATGGCCCAGGATGGGCACCACGAAGGTATGCACGTCCCAGCATGAGGACAGCGCCCAGTTCAGCAGCAGCAGGCGCCGGAAGCCCTGGTTCTGCAACAGGTCCCAGGCCGTGGCCTGCTTGCCGCTGACAGGGGCCTCGGGCGGCGGCAGCTCGGCCACCGTGCGCACCCACCACCAGGCGGCCAAAGGCAGCAGGGCCAGCAGCAGAAAAGCGCAGCGGAAACCCGTGAGGCTGGCCTCCTCGCCGCCCGCATAGTCGATCAGCACGCCGGCAAAGAACGGCCCCAGGAAGTTGGAAACGGCCGGGCCTATGGCCAGCCAGCTGAAGACCTTGCGCAGCTCTTCCTTGGAATGGGCCGAGCGCCCCACATGGCGCTGCAGCGCGATGAGGGCCGTGCCCGCCGCGCCGCCCGTGAGCAGGGCCCCCGCGCACAGCACCGGATAGGTCGGGAACATCACGGCCAGCCCGGCGCCCAGGCAGGCCGCCGTCACGCTGAGCAGCAGCGGCTTCCTGAGGCCGTTGCGGTCCGCATAGCGGCCCGCAGGCAGGGACAGGAAGACCTGCGTGAGCGCGAACAGCGCCAGCAGCATGCCCACTGCCGCAGCGCTGAAGCCTTCTTTCAGCGCCAGCAGCGGCGTGGCCATGCGCATGCCCGTCATGCAGGCATGGATGGAGATTTGCGCGAGGATCAGGCGCAGCAGCGTGGCATTCATTCCTCGTCATCCCCCGCGTCCGGCACGGCGGGAAACAGCGGCAGGCCTGCGGCGGCGGCCTCGGCGCTGCCCGGCTCGGGCAGCGCCTGCACGTTGCGCAGATGGCGCTGGATGGCGCGCGTGCGCACGCCCACCTGGTCGAACTTGCGCGCGGCCGCATCGATGGACTTGCGCGTGGCCTCCACCACCTCGCCGAACTTGGCGAACTCGGTCTTGACCTGGCCCAGCACGCCCCAGACTTCGGACGAGCGCTTTTCGATCGCCAGCGTCTTGAAGCCCATCTGCAGGCTGCTGAGCATGGCCGCCAGGTTGGCCGGCCCCGTCACCACGATGCGGCTCTCGTTCTGCAGCGTCTCCACCAGGCCCGGACGGCGCAGCACCTCGGCGAACAGGCCCTCGGTGGGCAGATACATCACGGCAAAGTCCGTGGTATGCGGCGGCGCGATGTATTTGCCGGAGATCTTCTTCGCCTCGGCGCGGATGGAGCTCTCGAACGCATTGCCGGCCGCGGCGATGGCCATGCGGTCCGCGCTGTCGAGCGCATCCTGCAGGCGCTGGTAGTGCTCGACCGGGTACTTGGCATCGATGGGCAGCCACACCGGCTGCTCGTCCTGGCGCCCGGGCAGGCGGATGGCGAACTCCACCAGCTCGTCGCTGCCCGGCACGGTCTTCACGTTCTTCGCGTACTGCTCGGGCGTAAGCACGTTGTCGATGATGGCACCCAGCTGCAGCTCGCCCCAGGTGCCGCGCGATTTCACATTGGTCATCACGCGCTTGAGGTCGCCCACGCTGCCGGCCAGGCTCTGCATTTCGCCCAGCCCCTTGTGCACCTGCTCCAGCCGGTCGCTGACCAGCTTGAACGATTCGCCCAGCCGCTGCTCCAGCGTCGCATGCAGCTTCTCGTCCACGGTGCGGCGCATCTCGTCCAGCTTGGCGGCGTTGTCGTTCTGGATGGCCGCCAGGCGCTCGTTGAGCGTGCCGCGCAGCTGCTCGGCCGTGGTCTGCTGGCCCTGCGCCAGCCCTGCCAGCTGCATGCCCACCGCGTCCTGCAGCACGGCAAACTGGTGGCGCAGCTGCTCGCCATTGCCGGTGAGCTGGTCCTTGAGCGCCGCTCCCATCTGGGTGCTCATGTGCGTGAGCTGCTGCTGGATGTCGCCCTTGAGCGAGTCGAGAATGCCGCGCGTGGTCTCGGCCAGGGCCTCGAAGCGCTGCTGGATGTGGCTGTTCTGCTCGGCGCTGCTTTGCGCGAGGCTGTTGCGCGCCTGCAGGCTGTCGGCCGACAGGCGCGCGGCCAACTGCGTGACTTCTTCGCGAAAACCCGCCAGCGCCATGCCCTGCTCGCGCCGCGCCGCCTGGGCATCCTGCTGGGCCTGGACCAGATGCGTCTGCAGGTGCTGGGTCACGCGGTCCAGCGCGCCATCGCTCTTGGCCACGGCCATCTGCGTGGCCTGGCTGCCGCGTTCCAGCTGCTGCAGGCGCAGATCCACGGCCTGCAACCCCTGCAGCAGCTGGGCCTGCAGCCGCAGGGCTTCGGGTCCGGTTGCGGCCTGCGCGGCGCGCCTGAGCGCCGCCAGCCACCAGAGCAAGACCAGCTGCAGGCCCAAGCCTACCGCCACGAGCAACCATACCCACCACGAAGTCACCGTATGCAACCGCTTCTTTCATCGCCTGCAGGGACACTGCAAAGCTATTATTTCAATAGCTTCCGGCGCTTGACCCTCAAGCACTGGAAGCATTTTCTGCAGGATCACAAGGCATGGGCATGCCATTTCGCGTCCGGCAGTGTCGAGCAAGCGCTTGCTCGTCAACGAAATCTATCAGATAGCGGGCGCTCGGGAGCGCAGCCGTGCCACGCCATCCCCCAGCAATGGAGAAGGCGCTGTTCGCCAGATAGGTGGATCTGGCGGGATACGGCAGAAATTCGGCAGCGCCCGGATGCCCCGCGGGCATCCGGGCACCGGTCAGGCGTCGGGGCCGACCTGCTGGGCAATGGCCATGGCGAACTTGCCGCCGCCCACCGACCAGTCGGAGTAGTCGTTTTCGTGCGTGAAGATGAAAACATCGTTCGGCGCCACGCCGGCGTCCTTCTCCAGGTTGGCGGCGATATTGGCATAGAGGGCGCGCTTCATCGCGTCGCTGCGGCCGCGGCGCATGGTGATCTCCACCACGACCACGCGGTCCGAACGCTGGTAGCCGTTGAAAGTGCGGCTGAAGAAGAACTGCTGCTCGTCATAGTCGCTGACCATGTTGAACAGCTCGTCGGCAGGCATGCCGATGCCGTCGATCAGGGCCTGGTGGATGCCGTTGACGATGGCCTGGCGCTGGGCGGCGGGGGTGTCCTTGTGGACGCTGGTGCGGATGAATGGCATGGGGTGACCCGGGATAGTGAAGAAAGGCCATACCGCAGGCCTTGCAACAGGTCCGGCGATAGGGGCAGCGGATTATCAAAGCCAGGCACCGGTTCCCGCACCTGCCAGCCACCCCAAATCGCCTTGAAACTGATGTGACATGGGCCCTACTAATCCACCCCGCCTGCCACCCGGATACCTGCCGCTTCACCGCCCCCCGTTCACCGGGCCGGCTTGTTGACCGGCGTCAATACCTCGCGCCCCTCGAAAAAGGCGATCAGGTTGCTGGCCGCCAGATCGGCCATGGCCAGGCGCGTGCCCATGGTGGCACTGGCAATATGCGGCGTGAGCACCACATTGGGCACGGTCAGCAGGTCCGGATGCACGGCAGGCTCGCCCTCGAACACATCCAGGCCGGCGGCGGCAATGCGCTTGTCGCGCAGCGCCCTGGCCAGGGCCGCATCGTCCACGATGCCGCCGCGCGCAATGTTGATCAGCGTGGCCGTGGGCTTCATCTGCGCCAGCTCCGCCGCGCCGATGGTGTGGTGGTTTTCCTGGGTGAAGGGCAGCACCAGCACCACATGGTCGGCGCTGGCAAGCAGTTCGGCCTTGCTCACGTAGCGGGCCCTGCATTCGGCCTCCAGCTCGGGAGCCAGGCGCGAGCGGTTGTGATAGATCACCTTCATGCCGAAGCCGTGGGCACCGCGCCTGGCAATGCCCTGGCCGATGCGGCCCATGCCGATGATGCCCAGCGTGCTGCCGTGCACCTCCGCGCCCGCGAACAGGTCGTAGCGCCAGGAAGTCCACTTGCCGGCGCGCAGATAGTGCTCGCTTTCCGTCAGGCGGCGCGCCGTGGCCATGAGCAGCGCGAAGCCGAAGTCGGCCGTGGTCTCGGTCAGCACATCGGGCGCGTTCGTGCCCTGCACGCCGGCCACCGTCATCGCGGGCACGTCGAAGTTGTTGTAGCCCACGGCCATGTTGGCCACGATCTTGAGCTGCGGGCAGGCAGCCAGCAGCGCCGCATCGATGGTCTGCGAGCCCGTGGTCAGCACACCGTCCTTGCCTTGCAGCTTCTGCACCAGCTCATGCGGGCTCCAGATCACGTCGTCCTGGTTGGACTCCACTTCGAAATGCTGCTCCAGGCGCTGCACCACCTCGGGCGAAATGGCGCGGGCAATCAGGATGCGGGGCTTGCGATTCATGTCGTTTTCTCCTTGATGTGTGGCACGCCGTCCTCGCCGACCATGCCGCCCTTGCCTGCAAGGGAAAGGTGCACGCCGGCCCGGCGACTGCTCATTTCCAGAACCAGAACAGCGTGATCAGCACCAGCAGCGGCAGCAGCACGCAGAAAGACCAGGCCATGTAGCCGAAAAAGCCCGGCATCTTCACGCCGCGGTCTTCCGCGATGGCCTTGACCATGAGGTTGGGCGCATTGCCGATATAGGTGTTGGCGCCCATGAAGACGGCACCGGCTGAAATCGCCGTCAGCGTCAGCGCCATGTCGGTCATCAGATGGGCCGGGTCGCCGCCCGCGGTATTGAAGAACACCAGATAGGTGGGCGCATTGTCGAGAAAGGACGACAGCGCCCCGGTGGCCCAGAAGTACATGGCCGGATCGGGCGTACCGTCGGCGCGCGTGACGGCGCGCACGATGGCGCCGAACGGACCGTCGAAACCGGCCTTGAGCATGGCGATCACGGGAATAATGGTCAGGAAGATGCCGGCGAACAGCTTGGCCACTTCCTGCATGGGCCCCCAGCCGAATTCGTTGGCAGCGTGCACGCGCCGCGGCGTGAGCCTGAGCGACAGCAGCGCCACGGCGATCAGACCCGCATCGCGCACCAGGCCGGGCAGGCCCACACGGATGCCGGCGATCTCCAGGCCCGCAGGCGTGCGCCAGACGCCGCTGAACAGCACCAGGGCCACCACGGCCAGCAGCAGCGCGAAGTTCACGCCGCCTTCAAAGCCCAGGCGGCTGGGAGCCCCCGAGGCATCCAGGCTGGGCGTGGGATCGGGCAGGTCGGTCTCGCCCCTTTCTCTCATCAGCCGCCTGTCGATGGCATAGAACACGGCCAGCAGCGCCAGCGTGAGAAACAGCATCGGTCCCCAGACATGGCGCACGGTCCAGAAGAAGTCCACGCCCTTCAGAAAGCCCAGGAACAGCGGCGGATCACCCAGCGGTGTCAGCGCCCCGCCCGCATTGGAGACGATGAAGATGAAGAACACCACCACGTGGGCCTGATGGCGCCGGTTGTCGTTGGCGCGCAGCAGCGGCCGGATCAGCAGCATGGAAGCGCCCGTGGTGCCCATGAAGCTGGCCAGCACGGCGCCCATGGCCAGGATGGCGGTGTTCAGACCCGGCGAACCCACGAGATTGCCGCGGATGTAGATGCCGCCGGCCACGGTGTACAGCGCGGTGAGCAGGATCACGAAAGGCAGGTACTCGGCCAGCAGCGCATGCACGAAATGGTGCGCGGCGGCACCGGCGCCGAACGCCAGCGTGAACGGCAGCAGAAATGCCAGCGCCCACCCTGCCGTGACCTTGCCGAAGTGGTGGTGCCAGAACCTGGGCAGCAGCAGAGGCATCAGGGCAATCGACAGCAGCATGCCGACGAACGGCACGCCCCAGGCCACCGACAGCGCGGCACCGTCGATTTCGCCCGCCTGCGCCGCGCCTGCGCCCAGCAGCAGACCAGCCGCCGCAATGGCTTGCCGGCCATTCTTCCTGGATAAGCGTCCGAGGCCTGTGTTCAAAGCCTGTCTCCCCTGTTCCCTTGTCGTTGTATCGGAATGCCTGCCCTGCCTGCGCTCAGCCCTTGGCCCCGGGCGGGGCGATCTCGAACACCTGGCGCAGATAGGCCAGGTATTTCTCGTCGTCGCACATGCTCTTGCCCGGCGTGTCCGACAGCTTGGCCACGGGCTGGCCGTTGCAGCGGGTCATCTTGATCACGATCTGCAGGGGCACATGGTCGGGTGCATCGCCCAGGTCGTTGGTCAGATTGGTGCCTATGCCGAAGGCCAGCTTGCAGCGGCCATTGAAGCGCTCGAACAGCTCGATGGTGCGCGGCACCGTCAGGCCGTCGCTGAAGATCAGCACCTTGGTCAGCGGATCGATCTTGTTGGCCTTGTAGTGCGCGATCAGGCGCTCGCCCCACTCGAAGGGATCGCCGCTGTCGTGGCGCGCGCCGTCGAAGAGCTTGCAGAAGTAGAGGTCGAAGTCGCGCAGAAAGGCCGTCATGCCATAGACATCGGACAGCGCAATGCCCAGGTCGCCGCGGTATTCGCGCGCCCAGGACTCGAAGCCGAAGATCTGGCTGTCGCGCAGGCGCGGCCCCAGCGACTGGCAGGCCTGCAGGTATTCGTGCGCCAGCGTGCCCAGCGGCGTGATGCCCAGCTTCATCGCATACAGCACATTGCTGGTGCCGGCAAGCTGGCCCGGCCTGCGCCCGACGCCGGGGCGCAGGCCCCCTTCCGTGCCCAGGCGTGCGCACAGCACGCGCAGCACTTCCTCGTGCCAGGCCTTGGAAAAGCGCCGGCGCGTGCCGTAGTCGGCGATCTTGAGCGTTTCCAGCCCTTCCTGCTGCAGCAGCGCGATCTTATGGTCCAGGCGTCGGCGCCCTTCGGGAAAGGCCGGCACCAGCTGGGTGTTGCGGAAGTACACCTCGTTGACGATGGCCAGCACCGGAATCTCGAACAGGATGGTGTGCAGCCATGGGCCCTTGATCGTGATGTCGATCTCGCCATTGGCCAGAGGCGTCACCGTGATGTATTTCTCGTTGAGCTGGAACAGCCCCAGAAAGTCCACGAAATCGCTCTTGATGAAGCGCAGCGACCCCAGGTACGCCAGTTCGGCATCCTGGAAGCGCAGCTGGCACAGCGAGCGGATCTCCTCGCGGATCTCGTTCACATAGGGCGCCAGCTGCACGCCCGGATTGCGGCACTTGAAGCGGTATTCGACCTGCGCACCCGGGAACTGGTGCAGCACCACCTGCATCATCGTGAATTTGTACAGGTCGGTGTCGAGCAGGCTGGTGATGATCATGGACGGCGGCGGACTGGAGAGCCCGGCAGCAAAAAGACTGGCAGACGTGAGTCAGAACATCGAGTGTAGGCGATTCCCGCAGGCGCCCTGGTTTTCGGCCGCAGTGGCCACTCGTCCGGCGAGTTTCATTGAAAACTGGCTGTATCGCTTGCCAGGCAAGCGTAGGCAGCTATCGAAACCGCAGGCCCCAGGGCCCACGGCGCGCTCAAGCCTTGCGCAATGGCTCCAGTGCGGCGCGCAAGGCAGCTGGAATGGAAACCGGCCGCCGCGTCTGGCTGTCCACATAGACATGCACGAAATGCCCGGCCGCCGCCGAACTGGCCTCGCCCTTGGCGAACAGTCCGACCTCGTAGCGCACGCTGGAGCTGCCGATATGGGCCACGCGGATGCCGGCTTCCACCATTTGCGGAAAGGCCAGCGAGGCAAAGTAATTGCACTGCGTCTCTATCACCAGCCCTATGGTCTGGCCGCCGTGGATATCCAGCACGCCCTGCTCGATCAGATAAGCATTCACGGCCGTGTCGAACCAGCTGTAGTAGACGACATTGTTCACATGCCCATAGACATCGTTGTCCGACCAGCGCGTGCTGATGTCACGGAATACGGCATAGGCCTGGCGCGGCTGGGGCACGGCACGCTCGGTTCTCGCAGGTTGCGGTGCAGGGCTGTGGTCGGTCATGGCCGCCATTGTGCGCATGCGCCGGCTGCCAACCAGCACCAAGGAGACAGTTTGCCGTACCGCATCGACAGACCTTTGTTTTTCCGAGAGGGATTTATCGGCTGAAGCGGCATTTCCGTTTCCCCATGAATGAGCGGGATATTCGTTAATGGCTTCGGTAGATTCAAAACTCGGCAATACAGCCTCGACCTTATTGCCCATAAAAAGGCAATTTGAGCGGCGAGCTGCATTTTTATGTCGTCTACAAGACATAAAAAACCTTGCGAAATCAAACATCTATCAAAAACCAACAATTTTCCAAATTTTTTGCTGCAGTGCAGCAATTTATTGCTTGCATTGCAGCATCAAGCCTCTCTACAATACGCTCATGCTGCACTGCAACATACCAGTCCAAAAGACTGGCGGCCATGTCAGCGCAGTTGTTGCCTCCGTCCCGATCCCCTTGTCCGATCTGCAAATTTGGAGAATGAAATGAGCCTGACCCCTGACCAAATCCTGAGCGCACACAAAGCCAACGTCGAAACCCTGTTCGGCCTGACCACCAAAGCCTTCGAAGGCGTGGAAAAGCTGGTTGAACTGAACGTGACCGCTTCGCGCGCTGCCCTGAACGAAGCTGCCCAGCACACTCAGGCCGTCCTGAGCGTGAAGGATGCGCAGGAGCTGCTGGCCCTGCAAGCCAGCCTGTTCCAGCCCCTGGCCGAGAAGACCGCTTCCTACAGCCGTCATCTGTACGACATCGCCAGCACCACGACGACCGAATTCGGCAAGGCCTTCGAAACCCAGGTGACCGAAGCCCGCAAGAACTTCAACGCCCTGCTCGAAAGCACGGCCAAGAACGCCCCCGCCGGCTCCGAATCCGCAGTGGCCATCATGAAGAACGCCGTCTCCGCCGCCAACAGCGCCTTCGAATCGGTGCAAAAGGCCGTGAAGCAGGCGTCCGACCTGGCCGAGACCAACTTCAACACCGTGACCAACACCGCCACGGAAGCCGTCAAGACCACCGGCAACGCCAAGCGCTAAGACAGGCTTATCGGCATGGGATGAAAAAATTCGGGTTTACCCTTATAATCACCCCATGCCAGGCCGATATCGCTAGATGGCGGCCTCACCAGTTGTCTCCTTGGATCCTCCTGAAACCCCCGTTTCACGGATCCTTTAAGCCCGATCCCCGTGATCGGGCTTTTTTTTGCCTTCCCGGACCCTGCGCTTTTCGCCATCCGGCATGCATAATTGACGTTTACGTTAACGTAATGCATTCCCAGCACCCTAGGAGACATCCATGCAGATCCAAGACCGCGTATTCATCGTGACCGGGGGCGCTTCCGGCTTGGGCGAAGGTACCGCCCGCATGCTGGCGGCCCATGGCGGCAAGGTCGTGATCGCCGACATGCAGGCAGACAAGGGCGAGGCCGTGGCCCGCGACATCGGCGGCGCCTTCGTGCGATGCGACGTGAGCAGCGAAGCCGATGGACAAGCAGTCGTTTCCAAGGCCACCAGCCTGGGCAAGCTGGCGGGCCTGGTCAATTGCGCGGGCATTGCCCCTGCGGAAAAAACCGTGGGCAAGAACGGTGCACACAGTCTTGCGCTCTATACCAAGACCATCACGGTCAACCTGATCGGCAGCTTCAACATGATCCGCCTCGCTGCAGAGGCCATGAGCCGCAACGAGCCCGAAGCCACCGGCGAGCGCGGCGTGCTGATTTCCACCGCCAGCGTGGCGGCCTATGACGGCCAGATCGGACAGGCCGCCTATGCAGCCTCCAAGGGCGGCATCGTGGGCATGACCTTGCCGATTGCCCGCGACCTGGCGCGCAGCGGCATCCGCAACATGACGATAGCACCGGGCATCTTCGGTACACCCATGCTGTTCGGCATGCCGCAGGAGGTGCAGGACACGCTGGCCGCGGGCGTGCCCTTCCCCAGCCGCCTGGGAACGCCCGCAGACTATGCCAAGCTGGTCAAGCACATCCTGGAAAACGACATGCTCAACGGCGAAGTGATCCGCCTGGACGGAGCCATCCGCCTCGCGCCGCGCTGACGCGACCTGCTTCAAGCCCAACCCGAAGGCCTGCCCTATTGCGCAGGCTTTTTTGCGCTTGAAAATGTTTGACAACAATTTGTATTGACTTGTTTCAAACTAGCGCAAATGCCGCATATCGATCCGCTCTCCATCAGTTCTGTGGCGGGCCTGACCTGTGCCGTCATGGCCATGGTCCTGTGGGGCGTGCGCCGCAGTCTGCCGATGGCCATGCCGGGCGTGCTGCCCTGGTGCCTGGCACCGTTGCTGTGCACGGCCTCGAGCATCTTCTTCGGCCTTGAAGGCCTGCTGCCGCCTTTTCTGGTCATGCTGGCGGGCAATGCCTTGCTGATGAGCGGCATGGGCCTGTTCTATGTCGGCAGCCAGCGCTTCTGGCAGCGACCATGCTCATGGCATTCCTGGGCCACGGCAGGCGTGGCCCTGCTGGTGGCCATGAGCTATTTCTGGCAGATTCAGCCGGACTTCCGCGCCCGCACCTTGCTGTTTGCCGGCGGCATGGCGATCTGCGCCTTCGCGCATGCACGGCTGCTCCATCGCCATGGCAAGGGATTTTCTTGCCGTCTCATGGTGATTGTTCTGGTGCTGCTGTGCATGGTGATGGTACTCAGGGCCAGCACCACCTTCTGGTTTGACGAACCCGGCTCGACCCGGCTGATGCGCGCACCCATGCAGCAGATCTATGCGGCCGGCTTCCACCTGTCGGCCTTGCTGCTGAGCATAGGTGCACTGCTGATGGTCAGCGAGCGCGTCCGGTATGAATTCGAGCATCAGGCTTCCCACGACAGCCTGACCGGCGCGCTCACCCGGCGCACCCTGTTCCAGGCCGGAGAAAAGGAATGGTCGCGCTGGAAGCGTTACGCGCGGCCGTTTTCCGTGCTGCTGCTGGACATAGACCGCTTCAAGGACATCAACGACCAGTGGGGTCATCCCATCGGCGACAGGGTGCTGCAGGACTGCACCGCCCTGATCGCATCCCGCTTGCGCAACGGCGACGTGCTGGGACGCTACGGCGGCGAGGAGTTCGTCGTGGTGCTTCGCGAGACCGGCAGCGCGGCCGCCTGGACCGCGGCAGAGCGTATCCGCCAGGCCCTGGAGCGGCAGGCTTCGGCCGATATACCCGCCTATACGGCAAGCATCGGCGTGGCCACCGTGACCGATGCAGATGTGGATTTCAGCGCACTGCTCAAACGCGCCGACACAGGCCTTTACCAGGCCAAGGCGTCAGGCCGCAATCGATCTGTAGCATTAATGATTGAAAACACAAATGCATGAAAAAGCCGCTGCAATCCTAGATTGCAGCGGCTTTTGATTTGGCGGAGTGGACGGGACTCGAACCCGCGACCCCCGGCGTGACAGGCCGGTATTCTAACCAACTGAACTACCACTCCTGGCAGGAAGCTTTGCCAGCTCTTTTCGAGCTTCAAGCGCTTCAGACTTGGCGACCCTACGGGGATTCGAACCCCGGTACTCACCGTGAAAGGGTGATGTCCTAGGCCTCTAGACGATAGGGTCAATTCCTAGAACGATTCGAGTTTTGCAACTCGCCGTCTTTAATCTTGGTGGAGGTAAACGGGATCGAACCGATGACCTCTTGCATGCCATGCAAGCGCTCTCCCAGCTGAGCTATACCCCCTCGAGCAACCAAAACACTGCTTGTTTGCTGCAATACAAAAATTGTAGCACAGGCTTTGGAGCGCTTTTTCCAAGGCACTGCATTTTTTGCATGCCAGGCGAAGAAAAGGCCGGGGCACTCTTCTTCGCCCGGACGGCGAGCATGTCCTAGAAAGCACCGCCATCGCGTATGCGGTGCATTTCGGCGATGTCCACGGTCCAGACCAGGCCGTCGCCTATCTGCCCGGTACGGCAGGCCGCAAAAATGGCCTGCCGTATGGGCTCGACCATGGTGTCGTCCGCAATGACGCAGAGCATGAGCTTGTCCGAGAAGTCGGTCAGCTCTTCCTTGACCGTGCGCTTGTCCACGGCTGCAGGCGCAGTGAAGCCTTCGGCCTTGAAGAGGGTCACGCCGGGAAAGTTGGGAATGGCACGCAGCGATTCGCGCAAGCGCTCCAGGCGACTGGGGCGCACGATGGCACGGATTTCTTTCATCGTCATCTCCTTTGCGGATATCAAGCCTCGGTGGGCTTTTCGTCAAACCACCGGTACAGCGTGGGCAGCACCACCAGAGTCAGCAGCGTGGAGGAAATCAGGCCGCCGATCACCACGATGGCCAGTGGACGCTGCACCTCGGAGCCGGGCCCTGTGGCAAACAGGAAAGGCACCAGCCCCAGCAGCGCTACCGTCGCCGTCATCATGACGGGACGGAAACGCTGCACGCAGCCCTCGCGCACGGCCTGGACCACGTCCAGGCCGTCCTCGCGCAGCTTGCGTATGCAGGTCACCAGCACCACCCCGTTGAGCACGGCAATGCCCCACAGAGCGATGAAGCCCACCGATGCCGGCACGCTCACATATTCGCCCGTGACGAACAGGCCGATCAGGCCGCCGATGGATGCGAAGGGCAGTACCAGGATGATCAGCGCGGCCAGCTTGACCGAATTGAACAGCAGGAACAGCAGGAAGAAGATCGCGGCAATGGTCAGGGGCACGATCACCTGCAGCGTACCCATGGCACGCTCCATGTTCTCGAACTGGCCGCCGAACTTGAAGTAGTAGCCGTCGGGCAGCTTCACTTCCTTTTCCAGACGCTGCTCCACCTCCGCCACGAAGCCTCCGAGGTCGCGCCCTTCCACATTGGCGCCCACCACCACACGGCGCTTGCCGCCTTCCCGGCTGATCTGTGCGGGGCCGTCGACCAGCTCGATCCTGGCCACATTGTTGAGCGGCACCTGTCCGCCGGTGGCCGTGGTCAGCAAGGTGGCACCAATGGCCTGGGGCGAACCGCGGAAGGCTTCGGGAAAGCGCACCACCACGGCATAGCGGCGCTCGCCTTCATACAGCGTGGTCACATCTTTGCCGCCAATGGCGGATTCCAGCACGCTTTGCACATCGGCCACATTGAGGCCATGGCGTGCAATGGCCTTCCGGTCGATGTCCACGGTCAGCGCCTGCTGGCCCGAGAGGCGCTCGATGCGGATGTCGGTGCTGCCCGGCACGCTCTTGAGAATGCGGGCCACCTGCTCGGAGACTTCCTTGAGATCTTCCAGCTCGTCGCCGAAGATCTTGATGGCCAGCTGCGAGCGCACCCCTGTCACCATTTCGTCCACACGCTCGGAGATCGGCTGCGAGAGCACGATCTGCACACCCGGAATCCTGGACAGGCGCTGGCGGATGTCCTCGTCGATTTCGTCCTGCGTGCGATCGGACGTGGGATCCAGCAGCACGATGGGGTCGGACTCGTTGGGGCCCGCGGGGTCGGCCGGCGATTCGCCGCGGCCCAGCTTGGACACCACGGACAGTACTCCCGGCACCTGCGCCACTTCCTTCATGGCCGCCATTTCCATGCGGATCGATTCGTCGAGCGAAATGCTGGGCACGCGGTTGATCTGCGGCGTCAGCGCGCCCTCCTTCATGGTCGGCATGAAGGACTTGCCCAGAAACGGGAACAGGCCCAGCGAACCGAGCAGCAGGGCCACTGCCAGAGCCAGCGTGAGGCGGCTGCGCACCGTCGCGCCATCGAGAAGCTTGAGGTAATGGCGCTTGAGGAATGCAATCAGCCGCGTGTCATGGTCCGCACCACCCTTGAGGAAATACGAGCACAGCACAGGCGACAGGAACAGCGATACCGCCAGCGACACCGCCAGCGCAATGGCAATCGTCAGCGCCAGCGGGCCGAACATCTTGCCTTCGATGCCCTGCAGCGTCATCAGCGGCAGAAACACCAGAATGATGATGGCAATGCCGAAGATCGTGGGCGTGGCTACTTCGGCCGTGGCCGAAAGCACCGTGCGCACACGCTCGCCCCTGCTGCTGCCAGCCTGGCCCAGCTTGTGGAATACGTTTTCCACTACCACCACGGTGGCGTCCACCATCAGGCCGATGGCAATGGCCAGGCCGCCGAGCGACATCAGGTTGGCCGAGATGCCGTAGCGGTTCATGAGGATGAAGGTGGTCAGCGGCGTGATGATCAGCGTGGCCACCACGATCAGGCTGGAGCGCACATCGCCCAGAAAGATGAACAGCACCACCACGACGAGGAAAATGCCTTCGATCAGCACCTTGCCCACCGTCCACAGCGCGGAATCCACCAGGTCGGTACGGTCATAGTAAGGCACGATCTGCAGGCCGCCGGGCAGCATGCCCTTGGCATTGATTTCGGCCACCCGCTCTTTCACGCGCGTCACCACTTCCTTGGCATTGCCGCCGCGCATCATCAGCACGATGCCCGAAACGCCTTCGGTATAGCCGCCCTTGATGATGGCGCCCTGGCGCACCTCGGCATCGATCTGCACGGTAGCCACATCGCGCACATAGACCGGCACGCCACCCTGCTCCTTGAGCACGATGTTGCCGATGTCGTCCAGCGTGCGGATCATGCCCATGCCGCGGATCAGATACTGCTCCGTCACCTGGGGCAGGATGCCGCCGCTGGCGTTGGCGTTGTTGTCCGCCACGGCCTGCACGACCTGGCGGACCGTCAGCCCATAGTGGCGCAGCCGGCTCGGATCCACCAGCACCTGGTACTGCTTGACATAGCCGCCCTGCGAGTTGATCTCGGCCACGCCGGGAATCGAGCGCAGCAGCGGCCGCGCCACCCAGTCCTGGATGGTGCGGCGCTCGGTCAGCTCCTGCTGGGTGAGCTCGCGCCGGCCGTCGTCGGGATGCTCCAGCGTGTACTGGTACACCTCGCCCAGGCCCGTGGACACCGGCCCCAGCACCGGCACGATGCCCTGCGGCATGCGCGGCGTGACCTCGATCAGCCGCTCGGTGACGAGCTGGCGTGCAAAATAGACATCGGTCGCGTCGGTGAACACCAGCGTGATGATCGACAGGCCGCTCTTGTTGAGGGAGCGCATCTCGACCAGACCCGGCAGGCCCGTCATGGCGATCTCCAGCGGCACGGTCACGAAGCGCTCGATCTCTTCGGGCGAGCGCCCCGGGGCTTCGGTGGCGATCTGCACCTGCACATTGGTCACGTCGGGAAAGGCATCCACCGACAAGTTCATGGCGGCGCGCAATCCAAAGCCGCACAGCACCAGGGACATTACGATCACGACCAGCCGCTGCGTGAGCGCGGCGCGAATCAGGGAAGCAATCATGGGCTTACTCCAGCTCGGCGCGCTTGCGCTCGTTGTTCAGGTGAAAGGCGCCTTCCACCACGATCTGCACGCCTTCCTCCAAGCCCTTGAGCACCGGACGCAGGCCGCTGCTGGCCACTCCGAGCTCCACGGGCGTGAGGCGATAGTGGTTCTCGGACTTTTTCACATAGACGTGGTCCTTGTCGTTCTCGCGCACCACGGCCGCGACGGGAACGGCCGGGGTTTTCTGGCTGGCCCCCTGGATCTTCATGGTGGCCAGCATCTGGGGCTTGAGCGCCAGGTCCCTGTTGTCCACCTGGGTACGGATGGTCACGGTGCGCGTGTCGGCAGACACCGTGTCGCCCACATAGATGATCTTGCCGGAGATGGGGCCCTCCTCGGCCGTCAGGCCCAGCGCCGGCACATCGACCTGCACGCTTTGGCCCGTCTGCACGCTGCGTGCCATCTGCTCGGGCAAGGCGCCCACGACCCAGACATTGGACAGGTCCGCCACCGTGAACAGGGGATCGCCAGGCTGGGCCACCTGGCCCTGGCTGACCTGGCGCTCGATCACGATGCCGGCGGACGATGCGGTGATGGCCGCATGGGGCGCGACATGGCCCTGGCCGCGCAGGCGGTCGAGCGCATCGCCGGACAGCCCCATGAGCCTGAGCTGGTCGCCTGCGGCGCGCAGCTCGGCACGCGCTATCTGCACCTCGGATTCGCGGCGCTGCAGCTCGGCGGAGCCGATCACGTCGGCCGCGATCAGCTGGCGCGCGCGCTCCACCGAGCGCTCGGCCAGCGTGGCATTGGCGCTGGCGCGCATATAGGCCAGCTGGGCGGTGGTCAGCTCCGGACTGGCCACGCGCGCCAATACCTGGCCGTGCCTGACGCGGTCGCCGGTTTCGGCCAGCACTTCGGTCACGCGACCGGTCACTGCCGCACCGATGCGGGTGACCTTGCGCTCGTTGGCCTCGATGCGGCCTGCGACTTCCTGCACGGCCGCCACATCGGCTGCCACCACCGGCGCCGTCCTGAAGTTGCCGGCCATCGCGGCAGGCACCACGACCTCCATGGGGTCCAGTTCGGCTTTGGCCTCGGCCGCCGCAACGGGCGCCGCGGCGCTCTTTTCATTCTTGCCGCAGGCACTCAGGGTCAGCAGTCCGGCAAGCGCCAGGGCCATGGCGAGAGAGTTTTGATGGGAAGACATAGACGTGTTTGAAAAGTGAGAAAACTGACGCTCAGAACGCAGAGGCATCGGCATAGCGGCCAGCCAGGAAATCCAGTTCGATGCGTGCGGACTGCAGCTGGTAGCGGGCCTCCAGCAGATCGGCGCGCACGGTGCGCAGCACACGCTGGGCATCGAGCACATCGAGAATCCCCCGCTCGCCAAAGCGGTAGGCGGCCTCGGCCACGCGCAGGGCGGACTCCGCTTCGCGCACCGCGCCTTCGCTCAGGGCCTTGGTTCGCACCTGCGCCATCTCCAGCACCTTCCAGGCCTGCTGCATCTGCTGCTCAAGCTCTGCCCGGCGTCCTTCCATCCGCACGCGGGCACGTTCGGCTTCCGAAGCAGCTTCCTCCATCGGGCCACGGCGCTGGTCGAACAAAGGGATCTGCACGCTCACACCCACGGTATGGTTGCGGATGTCCGGCTCGCGGGTCTGGGCATAGCGCAGCTCCACGCCAGGCCATCGGCTGGCCCTGGCGCCCTGCTTCTGGGCTTCGGCCCTGTCCACTTCGGACTGCAGCTGCAGCAGCTCCGGATGGGCCTGCCAGTTGATGTTCTGCAGCTGGTCGGGCACTACCGGATCCTGCAGCGACAGGGCCAGATCGAAGCGCGCCGGCAGATGGCCTGCGGCCAGGCGGTTGAGCGAAAGCAGGGACTGCTCGGCCATCAGCCGGGCCGTCTGCTCCTGCTGGCGTGCATTGATCAGCTCCGCATCGGCCTTGATGATCTCGTAGCGGGCCGCCTCGCCACTGGAGACACGCACGCGCACGCGCTCATGGACCTGCTCGAGCAACCGGACGGCATCGCGAGCCGCCAGGGCCTGGGCCTGGCGCAGCACCACCTCATAGGCCTTGAGCTTGACCTGTGCCACCAGCGCATTGCGCGATGCGGCAATCTGGTGTACCGACGCACGCTGGCCCGCCTGCGCCGCCTCGATGCGTGCGCTGCGCACCGAAGGCATCTCTATGGGAACCGAGATACCCATGCTTTGCACGCTGCCGGGCGTGGCCGATGCCAGACGCGCCGTGTTGTCGCCACGGCTCCACTCCAGCTTGGGATTGGGCAAGGCGCCGGCACTGAGCACCGCGGCCTGTGCCGTCACGCCGGATTGCTGCACCGCACGCAGCTCGGGATTGTTGTCGAGCACGGTCTGCACCAGCTGCTCCAGGCTCAGCCTGGGCTGCTGCGGCTCGGCGCTGACCGCATTGGCCGTGGCGGCTGCAACGCCGGTTTCGCGGGCCTGGGCCGCGAAACATCCGGCCAGGCAGATGCCGAGTGCGGCAAGCCGGACCAGGCGCGGCAATGAAAGTGGGTCCGCTCGGAACGGACAGGCTGTGGCCGGCAGAAAAGCCGGTGCTATCGATCTATTGGACATAGAACACGGCTGCCTTCTTGAAGGCAGAGGAAGTGAGGAAAGAGTGGATTCGGCGACCGAGCGCAGGGGCCGGGGCCGCCTGCCGGAAGCGGTTCAGGCATGCCAGGACGAAGTGGCGCAACCCGCAAGCTGTCGCCAGTTGCCGCAAGGCGTCAGCCCATGGCAAGCGCATTCCGGGCTTGTCAGGCCCGGAATATCTTCAAAGGCAGGAAAGATCGGGAGCGATCAGCAACCGGCCGAGCACTTCAAAAGAGGTGCGTCAGATGCGCTGGAGCGAGCCTGCCTGGCGCAGGCCCGTATTGGGTGGCCGCAGCATGCTGTCAAGCCAGGGGAAAGTGGGATGCGCCACATGCGCCTGTGGCGGCACCCGGACATCGGCCACGAGGACGGCCACGGCTTCGGGCGGGCCGAACAGCTCGTTGCGATCATCCTGCGCCGTATTCACTTCGGCGGTGCGGTGCGGACGGTGGATGGAGAACTCCACCGTTTCATCCTCCACATCCTCCTCGAATTCCTGCAACACATCCACGCCGTATTCGTGCGGTTCCATGTCCTGTACATAGGCCATTGCCACTGCATCCTGCGCGCCCGCCGGCCACAAGACAGCCATCTGCACGCCCACGATGGCGGCAAACATCAGCAACGACAGCAGCAGGGACGATGCCGGACGCATGGATCAGAAGCGTTGTTGGAACAGATTCGGAAAGGAAAACAGGAATGCGCTCAAGCAAAAGCCCGGGCGGCCCAGTCTGGATGGTGTCTCCATCTGTGACAAAAGTTCCCGTGAGGTGCAGCCTTTGTCATTCAGTCCATGAAAAATGGAACGATAGCGTATCGGCATAGTGCTTGCATGGCAAGGGTTTCCTGCTAGAAAGACAGGAGCAGTACCCACGTGCATGTGCCATGCCCAAAACAAAAAGCCATCCGTGAACGGATGGCTTTGCGAAATCTGGCGGAGTGGACGGGACTCGAACCCGCGACCCCCGGCGTGACAGGCCGGTATTCTAACCAACTGAACTACCACTCCTGGCAGGAAGCTTTGCCAGCTC
>NZ_JBANEL010000003.1:0-280467 GCF_040187735.1 Comamonas sp. w2-DMI
GGCTGCACGGCCGCCCGCACGGCCGCTGCGGCCCGCCCCGTACCGGCGGCTGCGGCCGAGCCCGGCGCCTCTGCCCAGCAGGAGCTGCAGCTGGGGGCCGAACAGGCGCCGGCTGCCGGCTCCTTTGCCAGCCCTTCGCCCTATGCGGCTGCGGCACCGCAACCGCAGGAGCCGGCACAGCAGGCACAGCAGGCAACACCGGGACCGGCAGCGGAGCCCCTGCAGGAAAGAATCGGGCGCTTCACGCGCCCCGCCAGGCAGCGCTATGCGCAGATGGTGCCCCGCCTGCTGCCGTGCATTGCGCTGAAGCCGGTGTCCGCCGAGGAGGTCAAGGCCTATGTGCACCGCCGCGGCCGGCGCATCCACCAGCGCCTGCGCACCTTTCCGTGGGCCAATACCTGGCATGTGCTGAGCGCGCGTTTCCGCGAGGACCGACTGGGCGTGACGGCCAGCAGCCTGACCTTCACCACGCTGCTGGCGCTGGTGCCGTTCTTCACGGTGGCGCTAGCCCTGTTCACGGCGTTTCCGATTTTCGGCAAGGTGCAGCAGGTGCTGGAGCGCTGGCTGGTGGACAGCCTGATCCCCGAGACCATCGCGCGCCAGGTGCTGGGCTACCTCACGCAGTTCGCCTCCAAGGCCAGCCGGCTGGGGCTGGTGGGCTTTTCGATCCTGATGGTCACGGCCGTGGCGCTGATACTGACCATAGACCGCACGCTCAACAACATCTGGCGCGTGCGCCAGCTGCGGCCGCTGGGCCAGCGCGTGCTGATCTACTGGGCCGCGATCACGCTGGGGCCGCTGGTGCTGGGGCTGAGCCTGGTGCTGTCGTCATATGTGATGTCGGCATCCAGGGGATTGGTCAATGCCCTGCCCGAGAGCCTGCGCTTCGTGTTCGACTCCATCGAGTTCATGGTTCTGGCCGCGGGCATGGCCGGCCTGTACCACTACGTGCCCAACACGCCGGTGCGCTGGCGCCATGCCTGGGTGGGCGGCATCTTCGTCTCGGTCTGCATGGAGCTGGCCAAGAAGGTCCTTGGCGTCTACCTGACCTCGGTACCCACGTATTCGGTGATCTACGGCGCCTTTGCCACCTTGCCCATTTTGCTGATCTGGATGTACGTGGCCTGGTGCATCGTGCTGCTCGGCGCGCTGGTCACCGCCTATCTGCCCACGGTGCTGGCCGGTGTGGAGCGGCTCGGCGGCCACCAGGGCTGGCAGTTCGAGTTGGCCGTGGAAATCCTGCAATGCCTGGCCCGGGAGCGCGAGCTGCCGCACAAGGGCCTGTACCTGTGGCAGCTGGCGCGCCGCCTGCGCATGGAGCCCGCGCAGATCCTGCCCGTGCTGGAGGCGCTGGCGCAGCTGGACTGGGTGGGAGCCGTGCAGCCGCCGGGCGCCCAGGCATCGCTGGAGAGCACCGAGCCGCGCTATGTGCTGCTGGTCGATCCGCGCGCCACCTCTGTGGCGCCCCTGGTGCAGGCCCTGCTGCTGGCGCCGTCGGACGCCGTGGCGCCGCTGTGGCAGCGGGCCCAGCTTTCGCAGATGACGCTGGCGGACTTGCTTTGAGCTCCTGGACGCATAGCGGCTTGCGCATGTGGAGCAAGGTTTTCAGGCGGTTTATCGCCTGAAATCGGACCATGGCAAGTGCTGCCTGCTACGAAAATCGTTAAGGAATCAGTGCAGAGAGATGCGACCCAGCAGAATGTCGCGCCACATCATCCAGTCGCCGATGAAGCTGTAGAGCGGGCGCTTGAAGCTGGCCGGCCGGTTCTTCTCGAAGGCGAAATGGCCGACCCAGGCAAAACCGTAGCCGCAGGCCAGGCCAGCGATCAGATACCAGAGGTGGCCGGTCACCACCAAGCCGATCAGGAACAGCAGCGACAGCGAGGTGCCCACGAAATGCAGGCGCCGGCACATGGCGTTGCTGTGCTCGCGCAGATAGAAGGGGTAGAACTCGGCAAAGCTCTTGAACTGGCGCGGGTCCACCGGAGTGGCTGCGCCATGGACTCCAGGGTCGGAGGTGCGGGACATGGCAAATCCTTTGCAAGATGGCGCGGCCTGGAGTGTTTTGGAGTTGCCGCCGGCGCATCGCGGGAGCGGGCGTGCCGGCCCGGATGCATGCAGGGCGCGCGGCAAGGGCGCACCCATGGCTTTTATACGCCCTGCAGCTGCCGCCGGCCAGCGGGAAACCGCCAAGACTCAAGACAGGGAAGGGCTGGCGGCCTTGCGCAAAATGGGACGGCGGCGCGGCAAATGCTGCCAGCGTCGCCATGGCGGCAGCCGCAGGCGGCCTGCAGCCTTTAGGCTTGTCCCATGCAGGGCGGTGCAGCCAGCCCGCCCGCCTTTCATGCCCGAGGTTCGTCCACCATGAATCCGCCCGCCATCCCTTCTTGCGCCACCAGCGAAGCCCTGGTGCCCACGCCCGCCGGCCGCCTGTATGCCAGGCGCTGGCATGCGGATGGCGCAGGCGGCCGCGCGCCCGTCGTGCTGCTGCACGATTCGCTGGGCAGCGTGGCGCTGTGGCGCGAGTTCCCCGAGCAGCTGGCCGCCGCCACGGGGCGCGACGTGATCGCCTATGACCGGCTGGGCTTTGGCCGGTCGGATCCCCACCCCGGCCGGCTGGCCGCCGACTTCGTGGCGCAGGAGGTGCAGGCCGGCTTCGCCCCGGTGCAACGGGCGCTGGGGCTTGATGCCTTTGTCGCGCTGGGCCACAGCGTGGGCGGCGGCATGGCCGCCATGGTGGCGGCTGCCTATGGGACGCAGTGCCAGGCCCTGGTCACCGAATCGGCCCAGACCTTTGTGGAGGACCGCACGCTGCAGGGCATCCGCGCGGCGCGCGACGATTTTGCCAAGCCGGGCCAGCTGCAGCGCCTGGCCCGCTACCACGGCGACAAGGCGGCCTGGGTGCTGTCGGCCTGGGTGGATAGCTGGCTCTCGCCCGAGTTTGCGGGTTACCGGCTGGACCAGGCCTTGGCCCGCGTGCATTGCCCGGTGCTGGCCATCCATGGCGAGCGCGACGAATTCGGCTCGCTGGTGCATCCCGAGAACATCCGGCAGTGGGCGGCGGGGCCGGTGGAGACCGAGATCATCGCCGGCGGCGGCCATGTGCCGCACCGCGAATTGCCCGGGCGCATCACGGAGCGCATCGCGCGCTTTCTGGCCGCGCTTTGAGGCCGGGACGGCCTGCGCCGCTCCGGCGCACGGACCTGCTGGCAGCAATGCCCCCCGGCGTTCAGCCGTCCACGGGGTGCAGCGGCGTCTCCAGCGTGAGCTGGTAGAAGGCCACGTCCAGCCAGCGCCCGAACTTGAAGCCGGCCTGGGGAAAAGTGCCCGAATGGGTGAAGCCCAGCCGCTGGTGCAGGTCGATGCTGGCGCCGTTGGAGGCATCGATGCAGGCCACCAGCACATGGACCTGGGCCTGGCGCGCGCGGCGGATCAGCTCCTGCATCAGCAGCTTGCCCAGGCCTCGCCCGCGCTGCGTGTGGTGCACATAGACGCTGTGTTCCACCGTGTACTTGTAGGCCGGAAAGGCGCGGAATGCGCCCCAGCTGGCAAAGCCCAGCAGCGTGCCCGAGGCATCGACGGCGCCGACCACGGGAAAACCGCCCGCGCGCTTGGTGGCGAACCAGGCCTGCATGGCCTGCGGAGGTCGGGGCACGTAGTCGTACAGCGCCGTCGAGTTGACGATGGCTTCGTTCAGGATGTCGAGGATGGGTGCGGCGTGTTCGGCCTCGTTGCAGTCGATCAGGCGTATTTCGTTGTTCGTCGTGGAAGAAGGCATCCAGAGTTTCCTTGGTTGTTTCAGGCGGTGGCACGCACCCGGGCAAAGTCCACCAGGTCGGCCGGATAGCAAGGCGAGGCGCGCAGCGCCGTATCGTCCCAGCCGTACAGCACGGACAGCGCGGCGACCTCCAGTGCCCAGTAATAGGTGCCCAGCCAGGGCCCGCCTTTTTTCTGCTGCCTGGGCGAGAGTCGGTGGAACTCTTCGTACTGGGCCTTCAGGTAGGGAACCAGCGGGCCGGGCAGGGCGGCATCGAGCTGCTCGAAGAACGGCAGCAGTGCGCCGTAGGGCCGCTTGTGGAACAGTGTCTCGTTGACGGCGTGCAGCTCGATGGCGCCGGCGCTCAGATAGTCGAGCAGCCGGTCGGTATCGAAGGCCAGCACTTGCTCCACGATGGCCGGCACCTCGTCCTGGGCATCGAGCAGCGAGGCCAGGGCCAGCAGGATGACGGCATAGGGATAGCCGCTGCCGCGCGTGGCAATCGTGGCAATCGGCGGGGCCACGCCATCGTCCTGCCCGTATTGCGCCATACTGGCGCGGGCATGGCCGGCCACGGCGGCGGCATCCTTCCACAAGGCCACGGTTTCCAGGTAGATGGGGCGCAGCACTGCGCCGTCCAGCCCCAGGTCCAGGCCGTAGATCAGCAGCCGGCAGGCCTGCTGCCCGGCTTCCTGCCACTGGTGGTAATTGTCCAGTGCGGCGTCAGCCCGCATGTCCATGGGCCGTGCATAGCCGGGGCTCGCCGCGAAGCGCCCAAGGGCCGCCAGCGCCTCTTTACAGTCCGCCCTCTTGTCCGCAAGATCCAGCCTGCGCCGGGGCGTGAGGCCGGTCAGCGCGATGGCGCTCCAGCCGGCACAGGCTCGGGGCAGTCGGCTGCAGGGCAGAAAAGCATCGGTCATGCGCCGAGCATAAGGCCTCAGCGCGCGAGGAAATCGCGAATCGCGAACAGGGTCTCGTCGGGCGATTCCGTCATCTGGTTGTGGCCGTTGGGAATCATCTGCACCTTGACCTGCCTGCCCGCGGCCTGCGCTGCATCGACCAGCCCCCTGGCGGCCCGGGGCGAGGTCATCTGGTCCTGCTCGCCCAGCACGAACAGCACGGGCGCCGTGATCCCGGCCATGGCGGCTTCGCCGCCCGCATAGCGGTCGCAGGCCACGAAGCCGGCATGCAGCAAATTGGTGCCGGCATTGCTGGCCAGCACGCGCCGGCCCAGGGCCATGCCCGCGCCATAGACCCAGCTGCCCGCGCCGCCCGGCGGCGACAGCGTGGCGCGCGAGAAGGTGTTGACCATGGCAATGGCCTTTTCGGGCGTGTTCAGCGCCGAATCGAGCAGGGCGGGCGAGACCTTCATCGGAAAGGCCGTGCCCACCAGCACCAGGTGACTGATGCGCTGCCTGAGCCGCGCGGCGGCTTCCATCGCGATCAGACTGCCCCAGCTGTGGCCGACCAGCGCGGCTTTTTCCAGGCCTGCCGCATCCATCAGCCGGCCGATGAAGGCGGCTGCGTCCTCGACGGACCTGGGCGCCTCGCCACCGCTTCTGCAATGGCCGGGCAGGTCGATGGCCAGCACGTTCCAGCCGTGGTTGGCCATGTAGCGGCTTTGCAGCGCCCAGACGCTGTGGTCGCACAGCACGCCGTGGATGAAGATGGCCGTGGGCTTGGCGGCATCGAAAGACTTGCCGCCGGTATAGGCATAGATCTGGGCGCCATGGACGTCGATGTGCATGCGCGGGTCTCCTAAAGAATGGATGGGGAATGCGTGGATGGCAGCGCCTGGCGCGGCGGATCGGGAATCAGCCGCTTGCCCAGCGATACCGTGTGGTCGTCCGCATAGCCGAGGCGCTGGTAGAACGCGATGACGGCATCGTTGCCGCTGCGCACCTGGAGGTTGAGCTTGGGGCAACCGCGCTCGACGAGCATGGCTTCGCCGCGCTGCATGAGCGCGCGGGCATGGCCGCGGCGTTCATGGTCGGGATGCACGGCCAGATAGTTCACCCAGCCGCGATGGCCCTCGTAGCCGAACATGGCGCTTGCGATGATGGCCCCCTCCGCGCCGGTGCCGACGAGGAACATCTCGGGCTGCACGGTGCGCTTGCGCTCGATATCCTTGTAGGGATCGTTCCAGGGGCGCGTAAGTCCGCATGTGCTCCAGAGCCGGACCACGGCTTCCGTGTCGGCGGTTTCGAAACTGCGGATCGTCATCGGCTCGAAGGTCATGGTGCGGTCATCCTGTTTTCGGGCAGCTGGCGCAGCAGCTCGCGGGCAATGCCGCGGATCTCCTCGCTGGCATCGCGCTCTGCCGCCTGCGCGATGCTGGCGCGCCAGGGCGCGCAGTCCTGTCTCCAGTCCCGCAGCGAATACATGGCAAGGCGGCGAACGGGCAGCTCGGCCTCGTGCGTGATGGCATGGGCCAGCGCAGGCAGCAGCTGTTGCGCTGCGGCGTCGCCGAGCACACGCTCGCCCATGATGGCGGCGGCGTGCATGCGCACCAGCACATGGGGCGAGTGCAGGCCGCGCACGGCCTCGGCCACATCGCCCGCGCGTAGCCTGCAGTAGCCCGACCCGGGCGCCAGCTCGCTGGCAAGCGCCTGCAGCATGGATACCGCCTGGGTGCGATGGGCCAGGGCCGCTTCGAGCGGCCCGTAGTCCAGCGCAATGAGGGCCGTGTCTTCACGGCTGTTCCAGGCCCGGTACGGATGGGCGATGCCGTGGGCAATGCGCTGGACAGGCAAGGCCGCGCGATCGGCGTCCAGCTGCTGAAGCAGCCAGTCGCTGTCGCCGAGTGCGCCCAGGGCGGCTGCGCACCAGTCGCGGCCGTTCTCGTGCTCGCGTTTCCCGGCGGGCTGGAGCACATGCATGCGCAGCGCCGCAATCACCTGCCCATCGGCAACGCCCAGCCGCGCGAGCATGAAGGCCGCCTGCCATTGCTGCATGGGCCTGTCCAGCAGCGGCAGCAGTGCATGGGCCGCTCGCAGGCCGCCGATGTGCCAGAGCGCGGTCTGCGCTGCCTCGCGCTGCGACTGCGCGTGCGCGCGGTCCAGGCCCAGCGATGCATCGGGAATGCCCTGCAGGCAGGCGATGTGGTAGCGGATCCGGTCATCCAGCGGCAGTGCGGCAATGCGCCGCCGCTCCTCCTCCTGCTGGGCATTGCCACGGAAGATGCGTGCGAAAACCTCGTCGCCCAGGCATTGGCGCGCGAGGTCCGCTTCTTCACCGTCATCCGGGGTGGAGAGCCAGCAGATGAAGTCCTCGGTGAGCTGGGCTTGCCAGCGGGAGCTTTGGAGCGCCTGGGCGAGCGCCCTGCACACGCGCACCAGCACGCCGAGCAGGCGCGCCTCGGTCGCACGCCAGTGCGCCACGGTGCCTGATGTCGCTTCGGCGTTCAGCGCCTGCTCGGCCTGCCGGAGCCTGGCCGAGGTGGTGTCGGAGCCGAGCTCGGGCCAGCGCCAGTCGGCCGGATGGAAGCGCACGTGGTCGAGGCTGTCCGGGTTGCCGTCCGCGTCGCCGCCGAAGTCCTCGGCATAGGCGGCCTCGGAATTCGCGGCAAGGCAGGGCAGGCAGATGGGCCCGTCTTCCTCGCGGTACAGCCCGCCGAGCGCGAATGCGTAAATGCGTTCGGCGGGATGGGCCGCGAGAAAGCCCTGCGCGTCCTGCCACCAGGCATCGAACAGGGTCTGCTCGAAAGCCTGCCAGTCGAAAGCTGTGGTGCCGGCCATGGGCGAAGCCTGCCTCAAGCCGCTTTCTCGGCGGCCTTGAGCGCGCGCTTCAGATCGTCGATCAGATCTTCGGCATCCTCCAGGCCGATGGACAGGCGGATCGTGCCCTGACCGATGCCGGCCTGGGCCAGCGCCTCGTCGCTCATGCGGAAATGCGTGGTGCTGGCCGGGTGGATGACCAGCGAGCGGCAGTCGCCCACGTTGGCCAGGTGGCTGAAGAGCTTGAGCGTCTCGATGAACTTCTTGCCCTGGCTGCGGTTGCCGGCGATGTCGAAGCTGAACACCGAGCCCGCGCCGCGCGGCAGCAGCTTCTGGGCCAGCGCGTGCGAGGGGTGCGACTCCAGCATGGGGTGGCCCACGCGGCTGACCAGCGGGTGGCTGGCCAGGAACTGCACCACCTTCTCGGTGTTGCGCATGTGCTGCTGCATGCGCAGCGGCAGCGTTTCTATGCCTTGCAGGATCAGCCAGGCCGTGTGCGGGCTCATGCAGGCGCCGAAGTCGCGCAGGCCCTCGCGGCGCGCGCGCAGCAGGAAGGCGCCCACCGTGCTTTCCTCGCTGAACACCATGTTGTGGAAGCCATCGTAGGGCGCGGTGAGTTCAGGGAATTTGCCGCTTTTTTCCCAGTCGAAGCTGCCGCCGTCCACCACCAGGCCGCCGATCACCGTGCCATGGCCCGACAGGAACTTGGTGGCCGAGTGGTAGACCAGGTCCGCGCCATGCTCGAAGGGCTTGATCAGCCACGGCGAGGTGAGGGTGGAGTCCACCAGCAGCGGCACACCCGCCTCGTGGGCTATTGAAGAGACCGTGGGAATGTCCAGCACATCCAGCCCGGGGTTGCCCACGGTCTCGCCAAAGAAAAGCCTGGTATTGGGGCGCACGGCAGCGCGCCAGCCGTCGATGTCGCCGGGTTGCACGAAGGTCGTCTCGATGCCGAAGCGGCGCAGGGTGTAGTGCAGCAGGTTCTGGCTGCCGCCGTACAGCGCCGTGCTGGCCACGATGTGGCTGCCCGCGCCCATCAGCGTGGCGATGGACAGGTGCAGCGCCGCCTGGCCGCTGGCCACGGCGATGGCGCCCACGCCGCCTTCCAGCGCCGACACGCGCTGCTCCAGCACGGCGTTGGTGGGGTTGCTCAGGCGGCTGTAGACGTGGCCGGGCCGCTCCAGGTTGAACAGGCTGGCCGCATGGTCGCTGGACTCGAAGACGAAGGAGGTCGTCAGGTGGATGGGCACGGCCCGCGCCCCGGTGGCCGGGTCGGGCTGGGCGCCGGCGTGCAGGCTCAGGGTGTCAAAGCCGGGATCGGAATAACCGGGCATCGCAAGGTCTCCATGGTTGTCGGTTGCAGCGGGCATTGTGGGCTATATTTGTGCTCGCACTATCACTTCCGCGCCGCGCGGCGGCCGCCATGGCGACAGCCGGGCCTGCGCCGGGCGGGAGACCCCAGAGAAGATTGGAGAACGGCAATGAAAGTAAGTGACATCCTGCGCGTCAAGGGCAACACGCTGTACACGGTGTCGCCCGACGAAAGCCTGGCTGCGGCCGTGCAGGTCATGTCGGACAAGGACATTGGCTCGCTGGTCGTCATGGAGCATGGCGACGTGGTGGGCATGCTGACTTTCCGCGAAGTGATCCAGGGCTTCGTCAAGACCGGCGGCATTGCCAACATGACCGTGCGCTCGGCCATGGACGACGCGCCCATGACCTGCACGCTGGAAACCGACATGGACGAGGTGCGCCGCATGATGCTGGACCGCCATGCGCGCTACATGCCGGTGATGGACAAGCGCATGCTCATGGGCGTGATCAGCCTCTACGACGTGGCCAAGGCCGTGGTGGACAGCCAGAACTTCGAGAACCGCATGCTCAAGGCCTATATCCGCGACTGGCCTGAAGGCGAGCGCCAGGGCGCCGAGTGACGGCACCGGAACCGGCCCGGCACTGAATCCATGCACCCAGACCCCGCAGCCGCGGGGTCTGTCGTTTGGGGCCAGGGCTGCAGTTTTTTGAATGAAATCGGCCTCAAGCCGTTGAAGGACAAGCGGTGGTAGCTATGGAAAACGATTCCTCCAACCCAGCCTCTCGTGCACCGGCCGCGCTGGCAGCCCTCTGGACGCAGTGCGGGCTGGACGCGCGGGCCCTGGATCGCGCAGCGCTGACGGGCGCGGCGCGCGGCTTTGCCTCCAGCTTTGCCGCGGCCGATGTGGTGCAGGCCAGCGTGGGCGCGGCGGCGCTGGCGGCCACCGAGATCGGCGCGCTGCGCACGCCGGGCCTGCCGGCGCAGACCGTGGGCATCGACGCCCAGCATGCGGCGTTCGAGAGCAGCGGCTTTTTCACGCTCGACGGCCAGGTGCCGCAGCTGTGGGCGCCGATCTCGGGCCTATATGCCTGCGGCGCGGCCGTGGGCGAGCCGGGCTGGGTGCGCATCCATGCGAACTTCGACCACCACCGCGACGGTGCGCTGGCGCTGCTGGGTTTGCCCGCTGGAAGCGAGACGCCGCGTGCGGCCGTGGAGCAGGCGCTGCAGCACTGGCGTGCGCAGGACTTCGAAGCCAGGGCGGCCGGGCAGGGGTTGCCCGTGGCGGCCTCGCGCAGCCATGCGGCTTGGCAGGCCCTGGGGCAGGATGCCGTGGTGGCCGCCCAGCCGCTGGTGGCGCTGGAGCGCATGGGGGACGCGCCGCCGCGCAAGCTGCCGGGGCTGGATGCGCAGCAGCGGCCGCTGGCGGGCATCAGGGTGCTGGATCTGACCCGCATCCTGGCCGGCCCG
The DNA here is from genome assembly GCF_040187735.1 of Comamonas sp. w2-DMI. Lineage (NCBI taxonomy): Bacteria > Pseudomonadati > Pseudomonadota > Betaproteobacteria > Burkholderiales > Comamonadaceae > Comamonas > Comamonas sp. w2-DMI. The sequence continues at coordinate 10,256 of NZ_JBANEL010000003.1, forward strand.
GTGGCAGGGCGAACGCTGGCTGCCTACGGCGCCGATGTCATGCTGGTCAACAGCCCCAGCCTGCCCAATATCGAAGCCATTGCCGACACCAGCCGGGGCAAGCGCTCCGTGCACCTGGACCTGAACGATGGAGAAGGCCGGCAGGCGCTGGAGGCGCTGGCTTCCCAGGCCCATGTCTTCATGCAGGCCTACCGGCCCGGTGCCCTGCAGGCCCGGGGCTTTGGCGCCGAACGGCTGGCGCAGCTGCGCCCGGGCCTGGTGGTGGCCGAGCTGTGCGCCTATGGCTGGCAGGGGCCATGGGCAGGCCGGCGCGGCTTCGATTCCATCGTGCAGACGGCCAGCGGCATCAATGTGGACGAGGCGCAGGCACGCGAGCCCGGCAATCCCCTGGCCAAGCCGCGTGTGCTGCCCATGCAGGCGCTGGACTATGGCGCGGGCTTTCTGCTGGCCTTTGGCGTGCAGGCGGCGCTGCTCAGGCAGGCCGCCGAGGGCGGCAGCTGGCGCGTGCGCGTCACGCTGGCCGGGGTGGCGCACTGGCTGCGCAGCCTGGGGCGCGTGGCGCAGCCGGACTGGGATGCGGCGCGGCCCGATATCACGCCATACCTGGAAACGCTGGACAGCGGCTTCGGCCGGCTGCAGGCCGTGCGCCACTGTGCGCAGTTCTCGCGCACGCCCGTGGCCTGGGACCATCCGTCCATGCCGCCCGGCAGCCAGCCGCCGCGCTGGTAGCCCGAAGAGCGCAGAGCCGGGCCTGCGGCATGCGCGATGGCTGCGCAGCAGTCTTGTGACGCCCGCGCACGGCCGCGCGGCAAAGGCCGCAGGCATAATCGTCGGTCTATGAGCGGCAATACCTTTGGCACCCTTTTTTGCGTCACGAATTTCGGTGAATCCCACGGCCCGGCCATCGGCTGCGTGATTGACGGCTGCCCCCCGGGCATGGAACTGAGCGAGGCGGACATCCAGCGCGACCTGGACCGCCGCCGCCCCGGCACCAGCAAGTTCGTGACCCAGCGCAACGAGCCCGACGCGGTGGAAATCCTCTCGGGCGTGTACGAGGGCAGGACCACGGGCACGCCGATCGCGCTCTTGATCCGCAACACGGACCAGCGCAGCAAGGATTACTCCAACATCGCCCAGAGCTTTCGCCCCGGCCATGCCGACTATGCCTATTTCCAGAAATACGGCATCCGCGATCCGCGCGGCGGCGGCCGCTCCTCGGCCCGCCTGACGGCGCCCACGGTGGCCGCCGGCGCCGTGGCCAAGAAGTGGCTCAAGGAAAAGTTCGGCACCGAGTTCCGCGCCTGCATGACCCAGGTGGGCGAGCTCGCCATCCCGTTCGAGAGCTGGGAGCATGTGCCCCACAACCCGTTCTTCGCGCCCGTGGCCGATGTGAGCCGCTACGAGGAATACATGGAGCAGCTGCGCAAGTCGGGCGACTCCTGCGGCGCGGCGCTGCGCATCCAGGCCAGCGGCATGCCCGTGGGCCTGGGCCAGCCGCTGTACGACCGCCTGGACGCCGACATCGCCTACGCCATGATGGGCCTGAACGCGGTCAAGGCCGTGGAGATCGGCGCCGGTTTCGACAGCGTGGCCCAGCGTGGCACCACGCATGGCGATTCGCTGAGCCCCGAGGGCTTTCGCAGCAACAACGCGGGCGGCATCGTGGGCGGCATCAGCACGGGCCAGGACCTGGAAGTGCGCATCGCCGTCAAGCCCACCAGCTCCATCATCACGCCACGCGAATCCATCGACGTGCATGGCCAGAGCACCGAGGTCATCACCAAGGGCCGCCACGATCCCTGCGTGGGCATCCGCGCCGCGCCCATTGCAGAGGCGCTGCTGGCCCTGGTGGTCATGGACCACGTACTGCGCCATCGTGCCCAGTGCGGAGACGTGGATTCGGGCCTGCTGCCGATTCCCGCATCCGCCAGCCGCTGAGCTGCTGCTAGCAAAAACGAAGCTGCCAGCGCCTGGCATGCCTTGGTTTTGGTGATGAAACCACCTGAAGCCAAGGCTTTCCGGGCGCTGGCAGCTTCTTTTTCTGCATTCCTGTGCACCGCTTCCACGGATGTGGCCGCGGCCTCCGCAAGATGGTACGCATGAGAACCATCTGTCGTGCAAGAGACCAAACACCATCGGGCTTGCCGGCGCCTGCCGATAAAGTGGCAGGCGGGTGGCGTCCTTCCTGCTCGCCGGGCGGAGCGGGCTGCCGCCCCGTACCGGATGCACGGCCCGGGCCGTACGGCTGTCCGGGACGCCATCCGGCTTCGGGCGCTTCATCGCGCCGCACACCATGCACACAAGGAGGCAAGCAAGCATGCGCACAAGAAAACTCTGGCCGCTGGCGCCGTTGACGCTGGCGGTATTTCTTCTGGCCAGCTGCGGTGGGGACGGGCAAAGCGGCGGTCTCGAGCAGGCGTTGATCGTCGACAACAATCCCAACAGCTGCACGGTACAGGGCAGCGGCGGTGCCTCGGTCGTCGTCGGCTCCGGCCTGGCCGGCGACCCCGCCGCGCCGGAGGCGGCTTCGGGCTACCGGCTGGGGCTGACGGCCAAGAATTCGAGCCGCTACATGGCCGTTGCCAATACGCCGCTGGCCGTCAAGGCCGGCTGCGACATCCTCAAGGCCGGCGGCTCGGCCGTCGATGCCGCGGTGGCCATGCAGGCCGTGCTGGGCCTGGTGGAGCCGCAGTCCAGCACCATCGCCGGCAGTGCGTTCATGGTGTATTTCGACGCCAAGACCAGGAAGGTCGTGGCCTATGACGGCCGCGAGACTGCGCCTGCGGCGGCCACCGGCTATTACCTGCTGCGCCAGGACCAGACGGACCCGAACTCGCCCAAACCCGTGCCGTCCGCCCGCCGCAGCGGCCGCTCCATCGGCGTGCCCGGCGTGCTGCGCATGCTGGAGATGGCGCAGAAGGAACACGGCAAGCTGGCCTGGAGCGGCCTGTTCGACTATGGCATCAAGCTGTCGACCGACGGCTTCAGGATTCCCGGCCGCCTGGGCGATGCGATCAAGAGCAATGCTTCCAGCCTCGCGCTCGACGCCAATGCCATGGCCACTTATTTCCACGCGGATGGAACGCCGCGCGCCACCGGCGAGACCATGACCAATCTGCCCTATGCGAAGACGCTGAAGGCGATCGCGCAGAAGGGCGCCGATGCGCTCTATACGGGCGAGATCGCGCAGGCCATCGTGGCCAAGGTGGCGCAGTCGGTGGGCGACGATGCGGCCAGGACGCCCATCACCCCCGGCCTGATCACCCTGGGCGATCTGGCCGGCTACCAGGCCAAGAAGCGCGATCCGGTCTGCGTGAACTACCGCAGCAGCTACCACGTCTGCACCATGGCGCCGCCTTCTTCGGGTGGCATCGCGATCGCGCAGTCGCTGGGCATTCTGGGCCAGTTCAACCTGGCGCAGTACGGGCCTGCGAACCCGTCCAACGAGGGCGGCATCCCGAGCGTGACGGGCGTGCACCTGGTCTCGGAAGCCGAGCGTCTGGCCTACGCGGACCGCGACAAGTATGTGGCGGATACCGATTTCATCCCGCTGCCTGGAAGCGGCGTCGCCACCATGCTCAACACGGACTACCTCAAGCAGCGCGCCAGCCTCATCAACATGGATCAGAGCATGGGCACGGCCACGGCGGGCGACCTTGGTCCGGTGCCGCTGGGCGTGGACAAGACGGTGGAGCATGGCACCACGCATCTGTCGGTGGTCGATGCCTATGGCAATGCGGTGTCGATGACGACGACGGTCGAGTCCAGCATGGGCTCGTTCCACATGGTCGACGGCTTTCTGCTGACCAACCAGCTCACCGACTTCTCAGCCGATCCGGCGGACCCTGCAAGCGGCGTGCCGATCGCCAATCGCGTGGCTCCCGGCAAGCGCCCGCGCAGCACCATGGCGCCGACGCTGGTCTTCAAGGGCAACGAGCCGGGCGAGTTCGTGATGGCCACGGGCTCGCCGGGCGGCGGCAACATCATCCAGTACGTGCTCAAGACGGTGGTGGGTGCGCTGGACTGGGGGCTGGATGCGCAGCAGGCCACGTCGCTCGTGGTTTTCGGCGCCAGCAACAGCCCGACCACGAACGTGGACGGCTCCAACACCACGCTGGACCTCACGGGCCTGATCGACGGCCTCAAGGCCAAGGGACACAAGGTGTCCAACAGCCCGCAGTCGAGCGGCGTGGCGACCATCATGCGCGTGACCAAGGACGGCAAACCCATGCTGCAGGGCGGGGCCGATCCGCGGCGCGAGGGCATTGTGCTGGGCGACGGAGCGCTCTGATCGCGATCCAGTGCCAGCCATGCCTGGAAAGCCCGCGCCCGAAGGAGCGCGGGCTTTTTTCATTGCGGGTCCGGGGCCTGCCGTGCGGAGATGAAAAAAGGCACCGATGTCGCCATCGATGCCTTTGGTAACGGGGCCGCTTCCAGCGCGGCGTCCTCACTTACTTGGGCGCACGCATCTCGTCCATGATGCTCTTGAAGTCGTCCACATCCTCGAAGCTGCGGTACACGCTGGCAAAGCGGATGTAGCCGACCTTGTCCATGCCCTTGAGCTCTTCCATTACCAATTCGCCCAGGCGGCTGGAGTCGATTTCGCGCGTGCCCACGTTGAGCAGCCTGTCCTCGATGCGGTCTATGGCCTTGTCGATGCGCTCGGTGCTGACAGGACGCTTGCGCAGCGCGATCTGGAACGAGCCCAGCAGCTTGGCGCGCTCGTATTCGATGCGCCGGCCGTCCTTCTTGACGATGGTCGGAAAGCTGACTTCGGGCCGCTCATAGGTCGTGAAGCGCTTGTCGCAGCCGCCGCAGCGGCGGCGGCGGCGGATGAAGCCCCCGTCTTCGGACTCGCGCGTCTCCACGACTTGCGTATCCGGGTGACTGCAGAAAGGGCACTTCATGGCGTAGCGGCGAAAGCCTCGATTACTGGCCGTAGACGGGGAACCTTGCGGTCAGCTCGGCCACCTTGGCGCGCACGGCCGCAATCACTGCCTCGTCGTTGGGGTTGTCCAGCACGTCGGCCACCAGATTGGCCGTGATGCGGGTCTCTTCCTCGCCGAAGCCGCGCGTGGTCATGGCGGGCGTGCCGATGCGGATGCCGCTGGTCACGAAGGGCTTTTCGGGGTCGTTGGGGATGGCGTTCTTGTTGACCGTGATGTGGGCCTGGCCCAGAGCGGCTTCGGCCGCCTTGCCGGTAATGCCCTTGGCACGCAGGTCCACCAGCATCACGTGGCTTTCGGTACGGCCGGAAACGATGCGCAGGCCGCGCTCGGTCAGCGTGTCGGCGAATACCTTGGCGTTCTTGACGACCTGCTCCTGGTAGGCCTTGAACTCGGGCGTCAGCGCTTCCTTGAAGGCCACGGCCTTGCCGGCGATCACATGCATCAGCGGGCCGCCCTGCAGGCCGGGGAAGATGGCGCTGTTGATGGCCTTCTCGTGCTCGGCCTTCATCAGGATCACGCCGCCGCGCGGGCCGCGCAGGCTCTTGTGCGTGGTGGTCGTGACCACGTCGGCGTGGGGCACGGGGTTGGGGTACACGCCGGCGGCGATCAGGCCGGCATAGTGGGCCATGTCCACCCAGAAGATGGCGCCGACTTCCTTGGCGATCTTGGCGAAGCGCTCGAAATCGATGCGCAGCGCATAGGCCGAGGCGCCGGCCACGATGATGCGGGGCTTGTGCTCGCGGGCCAGGGCTTCGAGCTTGTCGTAATCGATGGCTTCCTCGGCGTTCAGGCCGTAGGAGACGGCATTGAACCACTTGCCCGACATGTTCAGCGCCATGCCGTGGGTCAGGTGGCCGCCTTCGGCCAGGCTCATGCCCAGGATGGTGTCGCCGGGCTTGGCAAAGGCCATCAGCACGGCCTGGTTGGCCTGCGAGCCCGAGTTGGGCTGCACGTTGGCGGCCTCGGCGCCGAAGATCTGCTTGACGCGGTCGATGGCCAGCTGCTCGACCACATCGACGTTCTCGCAGCCGCCGTAGTAGCGCTTGCCGGGATAGCCTTCGGCGTACTTGTTGGTCAGCTGGGAGCCCTGGGCCTCCATGACGGCGGGAGAGCAGTAGTTCTCGCTGGCGATCAGCTCGATGTGCTCCTGCTGGCGCAGGTCTTCGGCCTGGATGGCGGCAAACAGCTCGGGGTCGACTTTGGCGACGGTATTGGTGCGTTGAAACATGGCAGTCCTGTGAACTTGAAATTCCCTTGAGGCCAAGGGCTGCCCAGGCGAACGGCTGAAACGCTTGCAGGTCCCAATCGCGCAGGCCCTGGGCGGTACGCTCCCCGGTGGTTACAGATGAAAGCCCATCCGTCGGTTTCCACGTCAGCGGCAGCCCCAGAGGAAGCTGCGCCTATCGCCAGTTGCGTACATCCGCTAGTGTAGCTGAGCTGGCACGGGCCGGCTGCCTGCGGGCTGTTCGCCCGGGCGCGGACCCGCCGCCAAAATAAAAAAAGCTGGCTTGGGCCAGCTCGTTTCGCCTGGGACTGCCTGCGGCAGGAATGTCAGATCTTGGGTTCGGCCAGCGCCACCTGTTCCGCGTGGGTGATGGTGGAGCCGATCTTGGCTTTCTGCCCGGCCTGCGCCAGTGCCAGCGTGGCAGCCGGGGCGATGGCACCGGCCACGGGCTTGGCGTTCAGGTCGGCAGCCGGCGGGGGAACGGAGTCGTCCTTGGTGGCCACGGCAGCAGGCTTGGCTTTCTGGACCGGTGTTGCGACCTTGGCGGTCATCACCGATTCGGCGCGCAGGCCGGCAGCCAGGCGCAGGCGCTGGTGCTCGGCCAGCACCTTGGCGGCATAGCCGCCATCGCTTTCGAGGTTGGCTGCGCCCACGTAGTAGCGCAGACCGCCTTCGATGGAGCCGGCACGCGCAATGCATTCCTTGAGCACCTTGACGCCGACCTTGAGGTTGGTCACCGGGTCGAAAGCCGCATGCTGGCCACCGAAGCTTTCGTACTTGTCGGTGTGCACCGAGGTCATGACCTGCATCAGGCCCTGGGCGCCGACGGTGCTCTGGGCAAACGGGTTGAAGCTCGATTCGATGGCCATGATGGCCAGGATCAGCGTGGGGTCGAGCTTGTTGGCCTTGCCTTGCTCGTAGGCGGCGCTGACCAGGGCGGCGATGGGCTCGGGCGCGACGCGGTATTTCTTGCTGAGCCAGTAGGCCACGGCGGCCTGTTCCTTGGGCAGGGCCTTGGGATTGGCTGCGGTGGCGCGGTCGCTGGCAACGACCGGCTGGGCCAGCGAATTGGCGGCCGGCGCCGGCGCAGCGGCCAGGGCCTGGGGGTGGCGCTGGTCCAGCCACTGGCGCAGCTGGGCCTCGCCGGCCTGGCGCAGGTCGGGGCGGGAGATCAGAGTAAGGGCCGCAATGGCCACGGCCAGGCCCAGCAGGGCGAAGCCGTTGTGAGTGAGAGCAAGAAAACCGTTGGCCACCTGATGGCCCAACGTGCGCGCGGAGGCGACAAATTTTCCTGACGCTGGCATAGCTTGTCCTTTCTAGCGGCGGTGTCAGCCCAGGGCAGGCGCAGCGGGTGCGCGATGCAAGGCCGAAGACTCACCCTTGATGAGGTACGCTGCGGATCCGCAAAAAAAGCCCGCAGAGGGCGTTTGCAGATCTGCTCAGTCGTGAGGCAGCGGAAACAAAAAACGCTCTATTCGAGCGCTGGCGGATTCTAGGTGGGGCCTAAATATTAGGTCAACACTAACAACCTTGGTTTTTATACTTTAAATTTATAATAAAACTGTATATAAATACAGTTATTTGAATTTTTAAGGCCGCAAATCGCTCTGTTCAAGCGGTGTGGATGCTCACATTGCCGGGTTTGTCATCAAAACGCAAAAAAATGAAAAAAACCTGGCTGGGCGGGATTGGCAGGGATATAGTGAATCCACCTGCACATCGCAGGTGACTGCCAAAGGAAAGGGAAAGGCAAACCCAGCCAGGGAACTCTACCCGGCCATTTGCTCTACAACTTCGCTGCGGCACCCCAGGGAGCAATCTCTTGCTTCCAGCAGCAAGGACCACACCCTCCTTGACTGCGAAAAACGGCACAGTCTGGTACTTGCCGTAAAGCCCGGAAGCCGGTTTCTCCGCTTCCGGGCTTTGTCGTTTGGGGGCATCTGCTTTGCTTTCTCGGGCATCTGTAGATTTTTTGCATTTGCACCGGGTGCCTTGGCCGTGCAGGTTGTCAATGGCAGGCACACTCCCAGGGAAAGCCGCTGCACGCTCTTATATATAGAGCGTTTTGCGCCGCATGCCGCGTCAGCGGCGCGGCACTGCGCCGGTCCTGCCTGAAGGTGCCTGCAAAGAGTACATTTGCGCCATGGCCGGACCTGCTTGCGTACCGGCCCGCCGCTGCCCCGAGGGCCGGGCCTGCCTGCCCCGAGTTCTTTGTCATTTCCTATCTCTCATGCCATTGCTTGCATCTCGCCCCTGGTTGCGTCGCCTGATCTGGGCTGTTTCTGCCATCCTGCTGCTGGGGTTTCTGGCCTGGGCGCTGGTGCCCGTGATTGCCAAGAGCCAGTTGGAGAAGCAGGCATCGGCCAAGCTGGGGCGCCCTGTGCATGTGGGCAAGGTGCAGTTCGAGCCCTGGGCGCTGGCCATCACCCTCCATGACCTGAGCATAGACAAAGCCTCAAAAAGCATAGCTTCCGACGCAGGTGGGGAAAGCGCTGGAAGCCAAAATTTGGTAGAAAATGCCGCAGCCGAGCCGCAGCTGCAGATCAAGCGGATCTATGTCAACGCCAGCCTGCAGTCGCTGTTCAGGCTGGCGCCCGTGCTTGACGCCGTGGAGGTGGACGCGCCCGTGGTGCGCCTGACCCAGCATGCGCTGGGCCGGCTGGACATCGACGACGTGCTGGCCAAGCTGGCCGAGCCCAGCCCCGAGCCGTCCAAGCCCGTGCAGTTCGCGCTCTACAACATCGCCCTGCGCGACGGCCGGGTGGAGCTGAACGACGAGGTGGTGCAGCGCAAGCATGAGCTCAAGGATTTGCAGCTGAGCATTCCCTTCATCAGCAACCTGGCGTCCAAGCGCGAAATCAAGGTGCTGCCCCACCTGGCCTTCGACCTCAACGGCAGCCGGTTCCAGTCGCAGGCCGAGAGCACGCCGTTCACCGACAGGCGCCAGACTTCCGTACAGCTCAAATGGGAGGGCATCGATCTGACGCCGTACCTGGGCTATGTGCCTGCCTCCGTGCCCGTGCAAGCGCGCTCGGGGGTGCTGGATACTGACCTGCATATTCGCTTCGAGCAACTGGCCGAACCCATGGTCCATGTCAGCGGCAAGCTGGCGCTGAGCAAGGTGGCCATCGATGACCGGCAGAATGCGCCGCTGCTGCGCTTCGATCAGCTGCAAGCCCAGCTCAAGAACGTGCAGCCGCTGCAGCAGCAGGTCGAACTGGAATCGGTACGCTGGGACAAGCCGGAAATCTTCGCCAGCCGCAATGCCGAGGGCATGATCAACTGGCTGAGCCTGCAGGGTACTTCCCATGATGGAGCTGTCCAGACCAAGGCCAAGGAGCCGGCGTCGCCAGCCGAAAAGACCGCCGAGGCCCAACCCGCAGCCGACAAGGGCCTGAAGCTGTCGCTGCACCAGTTCGACCTGGATGGTGCAACCGTGCACTGGAGCGATGCCGCCACCGGCACGGCGCCCGCAGCCCTGACGCTGGCTCCCCTGCATATCGAGGCGCGCGACTTGCTGTGGCCCATGAGCCAGCCCATGCATCTGGCGCTCAAGGCCCGGCTGAACCAGGGCGCCCAGGCGCAGGAAGGAACTGGCGCAGCCTCCCTGGCCGTGCAGGGAACGGCGACCGTGCAAGAGGGCCGACTCAACCTGGAGCTGGGGCAACTGCCGCTGCAGTGGGTGGAGCCCTATGTCGCTGCGCACTTCAAGCCCCGGTTGACGGCCATGCTCGACACCCGGGCCGAACTGGCCTGGGGCAAGGACGGGATCGTAGCCCGGATCGCCGAACTGACGGCCGACAAGGTACAGCTGCAGGACAAGCAGGCGCCCGTCAGCATCGAGCAGTTGAAAGTGCAGGGTGCGCAGGTGGATCTGGCGTCGCAGCAGGTTCAGATCGAATCCATCGCCCTGCAAAAGCCGCAATTGGCCGCGACACGCGATGCGCAGGGCCGCTGGATGTATGAGCGCTGGCTGCCTGCTGCATCTGCGGCTCCCCATGCATCCCGTGCGAAGGCGGCGCCAGCCAAGGGCAGTGGGCCGGTCAGGCCCTGGGCGGTCAAGCTGGCTGCGGTGGCCGTCGATGGCGGCGTGATTCAGTACAGGGATGAAGCGCCCTCTGCGGAGACTGGTGCCAGAAACAATGTGCAACTGGAGCTGAGCGCCCTGCGTGTACGTCTGGGCGCGCTGGAGCCCCTGGCCGCCAAGGCCGCGCCCACGCCGCTGGAGCTGTCGGCCAAGGTGGGATCGGGCCGGCGCGTGCAGGCCGGCAGCCTCAGCTTCCGGGGCCAGTTCGGCCTGGCGCCGGTTTCGGCCCAGGGCCAGCTGCAGGCGCGCGGCGTGCCGCTGCATGCGTTCGAGCCGTATTTCGGCAGCCAGCTCAACGTGGACCTGGTACGTGCCGACGGCAACTTCCGGGGCAAGGTGCAGTATGCGGCTCTGGCCAGGGGGCCCGAAGTCAACGTACAAGGCGATGTGGAGCTCAACGACCTGCGCATGCGCTCGCGGCTGGCGGCGCCCGTGCAGCCTGAAACCGGCGACAAGCCGCGCACGGCCAAGGGCGCACTGACAGCGGTGCTCAACGATTCCACGGCCGACCGCGCCAAGGCGCTGGCGCGCGAGACCGGCCTGGGTCTGGGCGACGACCTGCTTGCCTGGAAAACGCTGGCCGTGCGCGGCCTGGAGCTGCAGCTCAAGCCCGCGCAGCCGCTGCGCGTGACCGTGCGCGAGACGGCACTGGGCGATTTCTTCGCGCGCGTCATCGTGCAGCGCAACGGCCGCATCAACCTGCAGGACATCGTCAAGACCGAGCGCTCCGAGCAGTCGGTGCAGCAGAACGCGCAGGCCGATGCCAAGGCCGCGGCCGGCGAAAAGCCGGAAGCGCCCGTTGCCGCCGCGGCGCCCGCCAAGCCCGAAGACTCCGGCCCGGCGCCCGTCATCAAGGTGGGCCCCATCGTGCTGACGGGCGGCAAGGTGCAGTTCTCCGATTATTTCATCCAGCCCAATTACTCGGCCGACCTCAGCGAGCTGTCGGGCCGCCTGAGCGCGTTCTCCTCGCAGGCCCCCGAAGGCCAGGACGGGCCCCAGATGGCCGACCTGGAAATCAAGGGCCGCGCCCAGGGCACGGCCTCGCTGGACATCACCGGCAAGATCAATCCGCTGGCCAGGCCGCTGGCCATGGACGTGCGGGCGCAGATGCGCGATCTGGAGCTGTCGCCGCTGTCGCCGTATTCGATCAAGTACGCAGGCCATGGCATCGAGCGTGGCAAGCTGCACATGGACGTGAACTACAAGATCCAGCCCGACGGCCAGCTCACGGCCTCCAACAAGCTGGTGCTCAACCAGCTGACCTTCGGCGAAGCCGTGCCCGGGGCCCCGGCCTCGCTGCCGGTGCGCCTGGCCGTGGCCCTGCTGGCCGACCGCAATGGCGTGATCGACCTGGACGTGCCCATCAGCGGCTCGCTCAACGATCCGCAGTTCCGCCTGGCGCCCATCATCTTCAAGGTGATCGGCAACCTGATCATGAAGGCCGTGACGGCGCCGTTCGCGCTGCTGTCGGGGGCATTCTCGGGCGGTGACGAGTCGGGTGCCGTGAACTTCGCCCCGGGCAGTGCCAAGCTGGACGCCAAGGCCAGGGAAGGCCTGGCCAAGATCGTCAAGGCGCTCAACGACCGTCCGGCGCTCAAGATGACCGTGGTGGGCGAGGCCCGCGATGCCGAGGACCGCCAGGCCTGGAAGTCCGTGGAGCTGGACCGCCTGCTGCTGGCGCAAAAGCGCCGCCAGGCCATCCGCGATGGCAAGAGCGGCGAGGATGTGGCCGAGATCACCGACGCCGAACGCCCCGCGCTGCTCAAGGCCGTCTACAGCCGTTCCGACATCAAGAAGCCGCGCAACATGATCGGCCTGGCCAAGGACCTGCCGCCCGAGCAGATGAAGGCCCTGCTGATGGACAGCATCGCCGTGCCCGACGATGCCATGCGCGAACTCGCGCTGGCGCGCGGCGTGGCAGTGCGCGACTATCTGGCCAGCCAGCAGCTGCCGCTGGAGCGCCTGTTCCTCGGCGCGCCAAGGACGGACGGCCAGGACAAGGACTGGACGCCGCGCGCCCAGCTCAGCCTGTCCACCCAGTGATCGGGAAAGGCCCGCGCCTTTCTCCCTGCCCAAAGGTCAGGCAGCGGCAGCGGCCGGCCCGACTTTGGTACGCTGTACTTTCCTGCCGGCCATGCCGCTAGGAACGGCACGCTTATTCCGGCGTTTTTTGGCCGAGCCGCAAATAACGGCGAAAATACGCCTTTACCCGGACGCGGCCGCGTCCGGGCTTGCGCTTGCTCCGTATGCCCCCATATAGGCTGGCAATGGTTGCCACGCTCCCCTCGGAGCGGACAGCAAGCATTCCTTTATCAGTACATGTCATCTATTCCTCCTCGCAGCACCATGTCCGATGCACCCGAAGTGAACCCAGCTCCCAGCAAGAATTCTGAGCAACATCCGCTGGATGCATTGACGGGTGGCGCTTTCTCCGCCGAAACCTCGGGCGACCGCGCCGCGCGCATCCGCGAATGGCTCGCGACCCAGCCTTCGGTGGAGCAGCTCCAGGACGTTCTCAAGGAACTGAGCGCGCGCGACAAGAGCGCGGCTCGTGCGGTGCGCGAGCGCCTGGACGAGATCCGCCGTACCGAAAACCAGGAAAAAATCTCCGTGGAATGGGCCGAGAAGGCCCAGGCCCTGCTGTCGGCCACGCCTTTCGACGCCGCCGCTGCAGCTGCCTGGCAGCGTGATGCGGCCAAGGCCGGCGCGGCGCTGTCGCGCGAGCCGCTGTCACAGTTCAAGGCCCAGCTGGCCGAGCGCGTGAAGGCGGTGGAAGACCTGCAGCACCGCACCCAGGTGCAGCGCGAAGTGGCCTTGCTGCTGGCGCAGCGTATCGAGGTACTGTCCACCAAGTCCTGGCGCGATGCCCAGGCCGCGCTGGAAGCGCTGCGCGCCGACGTGGGCCGCTGGCAGGAGCAGGCCGGTGAGCTGACCGGCGATGCCAGCTGGAGCAGCGTGGATGCCCGTTTCCCGCCCCAGCTGGAAGCCGCCTCGGCACAGCTGACCCTGGTCTGGGAAGCCTTCCAGTCCGCACTGGCCCAGACCGAAGCGGCGGCCGCCGACGAGAACGCGCCGCTGCCCACGGTGCCTGTATGGGCCGATGAGATCCGCGTGGCGCGCGGCCTGCCGCCCGAGGCTGCGCCTGCGGAAGCCGCCAAGCCCGCAGCTGCGGGCCGTGCCGCAGCCGGCGGCCGAGGCAAGCCTTCGCCCGAGCAGGTGGAAGCCGCCAAGGCCGCCATCGGACAGGCGCTGCAGGCTCTCAAGGAAGAAACCGCTGCCGGCAAGGCCGGCTCTGCCGCCGTGCAGGCCATGCGCGCCGCCATCAAGTCCCATGGCCGCTTTGTGGACGACGCGCTGGTGAGCGAAGTGCACGAAGCCCTGGTGGCTGCCGGCGAAGCCGAAGGCTGGCAGCGCCAGAATGCCGACAAGCTGCGCGAGGAGCTGGTGGCCAAGGCCGAAGGCCTGATCAACCGCCCTGAAGGCCAGGCCCTGGGCGGCCGCAAGATCCAGGAAACCCTGCGCAGCCTGCGCGAGCAGTGGAAGCAGGCCGACCAGGGTGCGGTGGCCAACCATGCGCTGTGGAAGAAGTTCGACGAGGCCTGCAACGCGGCCTACAAGGTTGTCGAGGCTTGGCATGAGAAGGTGCGCCAGGACAGCAGCCAGGCCAAGGCCCTGCGCCTGGCCCTGATCGAGGAAATCAAGGCCTGGGCGGCCGAGCATGCCGCCAGCGAAGACTGGAAGGGCATGGCCCGCGCGCTGCGGCAGTTTGCCGAGCGCTGGCGCGAGAGCGGCCACATCGGCGAAAAGCTGTTTGCCGAATTGCAGCCGCTGTTCAAGCAGGCCATGGCTGCAGCCGAAGCGCCGCTGCATGCCGCGCAAAAGGCCAGCCTGCAGCGCCGCCATGCCATGATCGAAGAAGCCACGGCCCTGGGCGCTGCGCCCAGCCTGCGCATCGATGCCGTCAAGGCCCTGCAGCAGCGCTGGCAGGCCGAGGCCCAGGCCGTGCCGCTGGACCGCAAGCACGAGCAAAAGTTGTGGGATGCCTTCCGCAAGCCGCTGGACGAAGCCTTCAACCGCAAGGGCAGCGAGCGCGGCCCGCGTGCCGCAGCCGAGCTGTCCGAACGCGATCGCCGCGTGCTGGAAGCTTCGAAGGCCGTCGAGGCGGCCAATGCCAGCGGCGATGCGCAGCAGATCCGCGCAGCCATGGCCGAGCTCGAATCCGTGCTCAAGAGCCAGGCCGTCGCAGACGCGCAGCAGAATCAGGCGCAAAGCCAGACGGAGCAAGCGTCCGACGCTTCGGAAGCGCAAGCACCGGCCCAGCCTGCCCGTCCCGTCGTGGCCGTGCGTGGCGACGATCGCCCCGGCATGAAAAAGGATGCGGCAGCCGCTGTCTCCGGCCGTCCCGGTGCAGGCCGTCCCGGCGACCGCAGGGATGCCGGCCGTGGTCGCGATGCCCGCGGTGGCGAGCGTGGCCGCGATGCCGGCCGCGGCGGGCGTGACTTCGCCCGCGAGGAGCGCGGTCCGCGCCTGGCCGATCCGGCCTTCCGCGCCCAGCGCGAGGCCATGGAGCATGCCCAGGAAGCCTTGCGCAAGCTGGCGGCCCAGGCCCACGGCGAGGCGCTGAGCCAGCTGATGAGCGCCTGGGAAGCGCGCGATGCGTCGCAACTGCCTTCGGCCCAGCAACTGGGCGGCCGCGTGACGGCACCTGTGCGTTCTGCCTGGTCCCAGGCCATTGCATCCGCTCCCAAGGGTGATGCTTCGCAGGCGCTGCTGCGCCTGGAAATGGCCGCCGACGTGCCCACGCCGGCCGACCAGCTGGCCGCCCGCCGCGCGCTGCAACTGCAGATGCTCACGCGCCGCAACGATCCTTCGCCCCAGGAAACCTGGGGCCAGGATGCAGCGCAGGTACTGGCCAGCGCCCGCGACGAAGCCTCGGCCCGCCGCCTGCAGAATGCGCTCAAGCATCTGCTGAAGAAGTAACTGCCCAGGCACCGGGCGCCTCATTCCATGGGAAGAGCGCTCCGGAACCGCCCCTAGGGGAAGTGCCGCTCACCGATGCCGGTGAGCGGCATTTTTCATGGCAAATCCTGCAGAGACAGGGCCGGGCGCATGGCCGTGCTGGAGCACGGTTGCAGGCCCACCGTTAAAATCGAGGGTTGGTTTTGGCTCGCCGGGCATGGATGGGCCGTACGCGCTGCTGTCCTGTCCGGCCGGGGCGCAAGGATTTAAAGCACATCAATGACTAGCGAACACAACACCCCCACACAGGCGGCGCCCAAGGTCGGCTTCGTATCCCTCGGATGTCCGAAGGCGTTGACCGACAGCGAGCTGATCCTCACGCAGCTCAGCGCCGAGGGCTACCAGACCTCCAAGACCTTCGAGGGAGCGGACCTGGTCATCGTCAATACCTGCGGCTTCATCGATGACGCGGTCAAGGAAAGCCTGGATACCATCGGCGAGGCGCTGGCCGCCAACGGCAAGGTGATCGTGACGGGCTGCCTGGGCGCCAAGTCGGGCAAGGAAGGCGGCAGCATGGTGGCCGAAGTGCACCCCAGCGTGCTGGCCGTGACCGGCCCGCATGCCACGCAGGAGGTGATGGATGCCGTCCACACCCACCTGCCCAAGCCGCACGATCCCTTCGTGGACCTGATCCCCGGTGGAATCCCGGGGGCCATCGGCGAAGCCGGCATCAAGCTCACGCCCAAGCACTATGCCTACCTGAAGATTTCCGAAGGCTGCAACCACCGCTGCACCTTCTGCATCATTCCCTCGATGCGCGGCGATCTGGTCTCGCGCCCGATCGGCGACGTGCTCAAGGAAGCCAAGGCACTGTTCGAAGGCGGCGTCAAGGAGCTGCTGGTCATCAGCCAGGACACCTCGGCCTACGGCGTGGACGTGAAGTACCGCACGGGCTTTTGGGACGGCAAGCCGGTCAAGACCCGCATGCTGGAGCTGACCGAGGAACTGGGCAAGCTGGCCGCACAGCACGGCGCCTGGGTGCGGCTGCACTATGTGTACCCCTATCCCACGGTGGACGCCATCCTGCCGCTGATGGCGCAGGGCCTGGTGCTGCCCTATCTGGACGTGCCGCTGCAGCACAGCCACCCTGATGTCCTCAAGCGCATGAAGCGCCCGGCCAGCGGCGAGAAGAACCTGGAGCGCATCCGCGAATGGCGCAAAGTCTGCCCCGAGCTGGTGATCCGCTCCACCTTCATTGCCGGCTTCCCTGGCGAGACGGAGGAGGAGTTCGAGCATCTGCTGGATTTCATCCGCGAGGCCGGGATCGACCGTGCCGGCTGCTTTGCCTACAGCCCCGTGGAAGGCGCGACGGCCAACGAGCTGCCCGGCATGCTGCCCGAGGAAGTGCGCGAGGCGCGCCGCGCGCGCTTCATGGAGGTGGCCGAGGAGGTATCCATCCAGCGGCTGCAGCGCCGCGTGGGCCAGGTCATGAAGGTGCTGGTGGACAAGTCCATCGGCCTGGGCAAGAAGGGAGGCGTGGGCCGTACCTATGCCGATGCTCCGGAGATCGACGGCGTGGTCCATCTGCTGCCGCCCGAGAAGGCCAGCAAGACCTACAAGGTGGGCGAGCTGATCAATGTGAAGATTGTGGGCACGCAGGGCCACGATCTGGTGGGCCAGCCGGTCTGAGGCGCGCTGGCGGCCAAGCAAAAAAGGCAGGGCCCCCCTGCCTTTTTTGCTTTGCGGGGAGCCTTGATCTTCATCAGGGCGGAGCGGCCTGTTCGCTGAGATGCTGTCCATATCGTTTGTAGCAGTGAAAGGATGGCGCGAATGAACAGGACCATGAAGGCCGCTGTGGTGCGGGAGTTTGGCAAGCCCCTGACCATTGAAGAAGTCCCGGTGCCCCGGCCTGATCCCGGCCACGTGCTGGTGAAGATCGAAGCCTGCGGCGTCTGCCATACCGACTTGCATGCCGCGCATGGCGACTGGCCGGTCAAGCCCAATCCGCCCTTCATCCCGGGCCATGAAGGCGTGGGCTATGTGGCTGCCGTCGGTGCGGGTGTCACCCATGTCAAGGAAGGCGACCGCGTCGGCATTCCGTGGCTGTACACGGCCTGCGGCCATTGCGAGCATTGCCTGGGCGGCTGGGAGACGCTGTGCGAGCAGCAGAAGAACACCGGCTACTCCGTCAACGGCGGCTTTGCGCAGTATGCGCTGGCCGATGCCAATTTCGTGGGCCTGCTGCCCGGCAATGTGGACCTCATCGAGATCGCTCCGGTGCTGTGCGCGGGCGTCACCGTCTACAAGGGGTTGAAGGTCACCGACACCAGGCCCGGCAACTGGGTGGTGATCTCGGGCATCGGTGGCCTGGGCCATATGGCCGTGCAATATGCCAAGGCCATGGGCCTGAATGTAGCGGCCGTGGATGTGGACGATGCCAAGCTGGAGCTGGCCCGGCGCCTGGGGGCGCAGGTCACGGTCAACGCCCTGACCACGGACCCGGCAGCCTACCTCAAGAAGGAGATTGGCGGAGCCCACGGCGCCCTGGTGACGGCCGTGTCGCCCCAGGCCTTCGAGCAGGCGCTGGGCATGGTGCGGCGCGGCGGCACGGTGTCGCTCAACGGCCTGCCGCCCGGCAGCTTCCCGCTGCCCATTTTCAACATGGTGCTCAGCGGCGTGACCGTGCGCGGCTCCATCGTGGGCACGCGGCTGGATTTGCAGGAGTCGCTGGACTTCGCGGCCATGGGCAAGGTCAGGGCCACGGTGACCACCGACCGGCTGGAGAACATCAACGACATCTTCTCCCGCATGCACGCGGGCAGGATCGAAGGCCGCGTCGTGCTCGACCTGAACGCCTGAGCGGTCATGCAGGCAAAAGGCTTTCCTCGGGAAGCCTTTTGCTTTTCCTGCATCAGACCATTCTTCGGATCGGCTTTTTCTTCCAGACCAGCCGGTAGTAGGCGGTCTGCAGGCCCAGAGTGATGGTGTAGGACAGCGGAAAAGCCATCCAGATGCCCATGAGGCCGAAGCTGCGGCTGAGCCACCAGGCCAGCGGCAGCTCCAGCACGGCCAGCACCGTGATGGTGATGGCCGTCGGAATGACCACGTCGCCGCTGGCACGCATGACCGAGGACAGCGCAATGAAGCAGCCCAGCAGCAGCCCGCTCCACAGCACGATGTACAGCAGCTCGATCGCCAGCGCCAGCACCTGCTCGTCGGTGATGAACAGGCCCAGCAGCGGCCGGGCGAACAGGCTGCCGATCAGCGCCAGGGCCGTCCCCAGAGCAAGGTTCATGCGGATGGCCGTGGCGGTGATGATTCCCAGTCGCTCGCTGTGGCCCGCGCCGATGGCCTGCGCACCGAGTATGGATGCCGTGATGGCCACCGAGATCACGGGAAACTGGGCGAACGAGTTGATCTGGTTGACCGCGCCGTAGGCCGCCGTGGCGCTGGAGCCGAAGCCGTTGACCAGGGAGACGACGACCAGGCCAGCCAGGGACGAGGCAATCATCTGCACTCCCGTGGGAATGCCCACGCGCAGAATGCTCTTGAGCAGTGCCCTGTCGATGCGCATCGCCTTCCACAGCGCAGCGTTGGGTGCCAGCGGGCTGGCAATGTGGCGCAGTCGCCAGCACAGCCAGGCCAGGGCCAGCGTGAAGCCGATGATCATTGACACGCCCGCGCTGGCCACGCCCAAGCGCGGCAGACCGCCCCAGCCCGCGATCAGCGCCGGTGTGCAGATGAGGCCCGTGGCCGTGGAGATCAGCAATGCCAGCATGGGAGAGACCGTGTCGCCCACGCCGCGCAGCAGCGAGGTGGCCAGCAGGAACAGGAACAGCCCGGGCATGCCCAGCAGCACGATGCGCGAATACAGCGTGGCCTGCTCCATGATGTCGGGCGGCGTACCCAGCAGGCGCATCAGCGGCTCGGTGAACAGGCCGCCGAACAGGGCGACGAGGGCGCCGAACAGCACGCCCACGCACATGGCCGTGCCGGCGATGGCGCGCAGCTTGTCCTGCAGGCGTGCACCGTAGGCCTGGCCGACCAATACCGAGGCGCCTGCGCCCAGGCCGATCACGAAGGCAATGAACAGGAACATCACAGGGAAGAAGGCCGCGACCGCAGCCAGTGCCTGTACGCCCAGCATCTGGCCGATGAAGACGCTGTTGATGGTGCCGGACAGCGACTGCAGGATGTTGGCCAGGACCATGGGCCCGAGGAACACCAGAAAGATGCGCCACAAGGGCTGGCTGCCGGAGGCGATGGGCGGGCCTGCGGGAGCGGGCAGAGCAGGCGCGGCGGCCTGCGGCAGGGCGTTGTCGGACTTCGTCATGTGTTGTGTGTCTGGTATTGCGACGAGAAATTGGAGGCCTGCAGAGCCTTCAGTTCTGCAGGGGTCTCGGCCAGCTGGCTGATCGGGTGCAGGTAGCTTCGCATGTCCTGGGGGAGGACCTCGATGTGTTGCGCAAAGGCCTCTCCTGTCAATGTGCTTGTCCTATCCGGCAGTGGCGGTGAAAGATCATGCCGCTGACCTCTGGGCCCACAGCGGCCTCCCAAGATGCAGCGGCATGGTGCTAAATATTACCCGTGTAAAAATATGAAGTCAATTAAATCCGGGTAAATATTGTGCAATGCTGGCCCGGCAAAGAAAAAGCCCCTGGCAGACGGGCTGCCAGGGGCTTTGCAGGGGAGCGCAGGCGCAGCTTAGACGCGCTTGCGGTATTCGCCGGTGCGGGTGTCGATTTCGACCTTGTCGCCCTGGTCCACGAACAGAGGTACGGCCACTTCGAAGCCGGTGGCGATCTTGGCGGGCTTGAGCACCTTGCCCGATGTGTCGCCCTTGACGGCAGGTTCGGTCCAGGTGATTTCACGCACCACGGTGGTGGGCAGTTCGCAGGAGATGGCCTTGCCGTCGTAGAACACGACTTCGGCTTCCATGCCGTCTTCCAGGTAGCTGATGGCATCGCCCATGTTGGCGGCTTCCACTTCGTACTGGTTGTATTCGGAGTCCATCCAGACGTACATGGGGTCGGCGAAGTAGGAGTAGGTGCACTCCTTCTTGTCCAGGATCACGTTGTCGATCTTGTCGTCGGCCTTGAAGACCACTTCGGTGCCCATGTTGCCCAGCAGGGACTTGAGCTTCATGCGCACGGTAGCTGCGCCACGGCCGCCACGGGCGTATTCGGTCTTCAGGACGATCATGGGGTCCTTGCCCTGCATGATCACGTTGCCGGCGCGGATTTCTTGAGCGATTTTCATGGCTTGCTTATGAAAGGTTGGAGCCGCTCTACACGGCAGGCAAGCTGATCGCAAAAGTCAAAGTGCGGCGGCGGGGCCTGCCGCGTGGTCCGCGGCGGTGGAGCGACCCGGACAGCGAGTTTGCGGCTGCAAGCGGCGCGCACCGGGAGGCAAAACGTAGATTTTAGCTTTTTTCCGCAACAAAGGCTTGAAGCTGTGCAATCAAATCCGTTTGCATTGCCAGCCGCGTGCGTGCGGCCTGCACGCATTGCTGCCATTCCTGCAGCATCGCAAGGTTGAGCAAAGGCAATGCTTGCGGTGCGGTCATGCCGTTCCAGGCATGGTGGAAGGCGCGCAGGCTGGCTGGCGCCTGCAGCCAGTCGAGAAAGGCCTCGAGCTTGCCATGGTGCGCAGCGTCATGCTGCGGATAGATGTGCCAGACCAGGGGCTGGCCGGCCCACAGCGCGCGCACCAGCGAATCCTCGCCACGCACCAGATTCAAGTCGCAGCCCCAGAGCATCTCGTCGAACAGCGGCTGGGGGCAGGGCTGCAGATAGTGGAGGGCGGGCCGGTCCGCCGCAGGTGGCGGCAAGGCCTGGACGGCCGCCGTGGCGCGGCCTGGCGTCACCAGCAGGTGCGGCCGCAGCGCGGCGGCTGCCTGCAGCTGCTCCATGAATCGGGACAGGGCGGCGGGTTCGTAGCAGAACAGCGAAATCGCGCAGTCGCCTTGGGCCATGCCCAAACGCGAACGCCAGCCGGCCCTCCGGCCCGCGAAGGCCTGCTGGCGCGCGGCCAGGTCCTGCTCGCGCGCCAGCGCACCGGTGGCAGTGGTGAAGCCGGGGTAGAAGAACCAGCGCGTCATGCCGGCCGCGGGCCCGGACATCAACGGCGAAGGCAGGCGGTGGCAGCGCTCCACATAGTCTTCGGCCGACAGGTATTCGAGATTGATCCATACCGGCGGCGCTCCCGTGGCGGCCCTGTCGGCAATGCGCCGCACAAAGGGCGCGGGTATCTCGCAACCAAAGGCTTCGATGACGACATCGCCGGCGGACTCGGGCACGTTTGCGGCATGTGCGGGCCATGGGCGCACGGCTAGCCCCGCCGGATGCGGCTGCGGCGCCATCCATTGCAGGGCGCTGGCATCGTCCATCCACAGCCGCACCTGCTGGCCGCGCGCGGCCAGTTCGGCGGCGATGCGCCAGCACACGCCTACATCGCCGAAGTTGTCGATGACCTGGCAAAAAATATCCCAGGTGCGCGGCGCATGGGCCGGGGGCGCGGCCTCGGAGGAAAGGGGATGAAAATCCAGCATGTTCTATTCAATCTCTGTGGGGCCGGGCTCGCATAGATGTTCGACCAGCAACTGGGCCACGGGCGAGAGCGCATCCTGCGAGCGCACGCACAGCATGAGCTGGCGCTCGGCCCAGGGCTCGGCCAGCCGTATGCAGCGCAGCGGCAGCGTACCCATGTAGATACGCGCGCTGCCTTCGGGCAGTATGCCTATGCCCAGGCCTGCGGCCACCATCAGGCACAGCGCGTCATAGCCTGTCACCTTCATGCGCAGGCGCGGCTGCAGGCCCTGATCGGCGGCCGCGCGCGTGATCAGGTGGTTGAGCGCGCTGTCGGCATGCATGCCGATCAGGTCGTGCGCCACCACCTGGGCCAGCGCCAGGCTGCGGTGGCGCGCCAGCGCATGGCCGCGCGGCACGACCACGGCCAGGCGGTCGCTGCGGTAGGGCCGCAGGCTGATCTTGTTGCCGTAGCTGCCGTTGTTGAGCAGGCCGATATCGGCCTCGTTGTCGGCCACGGCGCGCGCGATGTCGTTGCTCACGCGCTCCTGCAGGCGCACGTCCACATGCGGGTGCTGGCTCAGAAAGCTCTGCAGCTGCGCGGGCAGGAACTGGGTGATGCTGGAAATGTTGGCCATCACGCGCACATGGCCGCGCAGGCCCCGGCCGCCGTCGTGCGCATAGTCCTTCATCTGCGTGGCGATGCCGTCGAGCTCGTTGAGCACGCCGCGCGCCATGTGCAGCAGCGCATAGGCCGCCGCCGTGGGCGTGCTGCCGCGGTTGCTGCGGGTGAACAGTTCCACCTGCAGCCGGTCCTCGAGCTCCGCCAGGCGCCGGCTGGCGGCCGAAGGGGCAATGTGCTCGCGCGCGGCAGCCCGTGCAATGGCGTTTTCTTCCATTACGGCCACGAACAGGCGCAAGGTGATCGGATCCAGTTTCATAGGGAGGGACTTTATCCCGCCGGGCCATGCCCGAATGCGATGGCAGCTTCGCATTTGAGCGTTTTGCAATGTGCCGCTCCCGAGGCAAGATGGCCCGAAAGCCATGTTTCGCCTGGAGACATGGCGCCAAGAGAGACAACTGGATGAACGCAAGCAACATCAGGAATCCCGCCACGCCCGTGGATACCCCCAGCGCGCTGCAAGGCGTGAAGGTGGTGGAAATGGGGCAGTTGATCGCCGGCCCGTTCTGCGGCAAGACGCTGGGCGAATTCGGCGCCGACGTGATCAAGATCGAGGCCCCCGGCGCGGGCGACCCGCTGCGCAACTGGCGGCTGATCAAGGAGGGGACCTCCGTCTGGTGGCAGGTGCAGTCGCGCAACAAGCGCTCGGT
Organism: Comamonas sp. w2-DMI; assembly: GCF_040187735.1. Taxonomy (NCBI): domain Bacteria; kingdom Pseudomonadati; phylum Pseudomonadota; class Betaproteobacteria; order Burkholderiales; family Comamonadaceae; genus Comamonas; species Comamonas sp. w2-DMI. Next base: position 33,335 of record NZ_JBANEL010000003.1, read on the forward strand.
GGCACTGGACCTGCGCCAGAAGGAAGCCCAGGACGTGGCCCGCCGTCTCATCGCCGAGGCCGATGTGCTGGTCGAGAACTTCCGTCCCGGCACGCTGGAAGGCTGGGGCATGTCGCCCGAGGCGCTGCATGCCATCAATCCCGGCCTGGTGATCCTGCGCATCTCGGGCTATGGCCAGACAGGCCCCTACCGCGACCTGCCGGGCTTCGGCGTGATCGGCGAGGCCATGGGCGGCCTGCGCCATCTGACGGCCGAACCCGGCCGCGTGCCGGTGCGCGTGGGTGTGTCGATCGGCGACACGCTGGCCGCGCTGCATGGCGTGATCGGCGTGATGATGGCGCTGTACCACCGCAAGGTGAACGGCGGCCCGGGCCAGGTCATCGATGTGGCCCTGCACGAGGCCGTGTTCAACGTGATGGAAAGCCTGATTCCCGAATACAGCGCCTTCGGCGCCGTGCGCGAGGCCGCAGGCAGCGCGCTGCCGGGCATCGCCCCGTCCAATGCCTATCCCTGCCAGGATGGCTGGGTGCTGGTGGCAGGCAACGGCGACTCCATCTTCAAGCGCCTGATGGCAGCCATAGGCCGCCAGGATCTGGCCGATGCGCCCGACCTGGCCCATAACGCGGGCCGCGTGGCACGCGTGGCCGAGATCGATGCGGCCATCGGCGACTGGACGCATGGCCGCACCGTGCATGCCGTGATGCAGGAGCTGGCCAAGGCCCGCGTGCCCGCCGGCAAGGTCTATACGGCGCGCGACATTGCCGAGGACCCGCACTACCGCGCCCGCGACATGATCCTGACCCAGCGCACGCGCGACGGCTACGACCTCGAGGTGCCCGGCATCGTGCCCAAGCTCTCGCTCACGCCGGGCACGGTGCGCGCCAGCGCCCCCCATGTGGGCGACGACACCGACGCCGTGCTGGCCGAGGTGGGCCTGACGGCCGCGCAGATCGCGCAGCTGCGTGAAAAGGGCATCATCCAATGAGCACCGCAGCATTCCACACTTCCGTCTGGCAGGGCGCGGGCCGGCGCATCTTCATGAACGAGGTCGGCACGCGCGACGGCCTGCAGATGGAGCAGGCCTTCGTGCCTACCGGGGACAAGATCGCGCTGGTCAATGCGCTGTCTCAAGCCGGCCTGTCCAAGATCGAGGTCACGGCCTTCGTCTCGCCCACGGCCATTCCCGCGCTGCGCGACGGCGAGATCGTGATGCGCGAGATAGAGCGCCGGCCCGGCACCGTCTACACGGCGCTGGTGCCCAATGTGCGCGGTGCCGAGCGCGCCATCGAGGCCCGCACGGACGAACTCAACCTCGTCATGTCGGTCAGCGAGACGCACAACCTCTGCAATCTGCGCATGCAGCGCAGGCAATCGTTCGCCTCGCTGCGGCAGGTCATCGCCACGGCGCAGCAGGCCGGCGTGCCGGTCAATGTCTCGCTGTCGTGCTGCTTCGGCTGCCCCATGGAGGGCGAGGTGCCGCAGGCCGAAGTGCTGGACTGGGTACAGCGCTTTGCCGATCTGGGCGTGCAGGGCATCACGCTGTGCGACACCACGGGCATGGCCTATCCGAGCCAGGTGCATGAACTGGTCCGGGCCTTCAAGGCGCGCTGGCCCGCGCTGGGCCTGACGCTGCATTTCCACAACACGCGCGGCATGGCGCTGGCCAATGTTCTGGCGTCCATCGATGCGGGCGCGGACCGCTTCGATGCCTCGATCGGCGGCCTGGGCGGCTGCCCGTATGCGCCCGGTGCCTCGGGCAACGCCTGCACCGAGGAGATCGTGCACGCGCTGCAGCTCATGGGCTACGACACGGGCGTGGAGCTGGCGCAGATCGTGGCCGCGGCGCGCGCGCTGCCCGAGCTGATCGGGCATGAGACGCCCAGCCAGATCGCCAAGGCCGGCACGCGCTGGGACCTGCACCAGCCGCCTGCCGATTTCGCGGACATCAGGGAACGTGCCCTGGCCAGGGCCTGAACGGCCGCGCCGGCAAGCTGTCGGCGCATGTCGGCGTGCGGAGTCTCGGGGGAGGCGCCGCACAGGGCTTTCGCCTGCACCACAAAAAAATCACATCGGCATCAACAAGGAGACATTTCCATGCGCATTCAACGTCGACGCATTCACCTGGCAGCAGCAGCTGCTGCCCTGGCCCTGGGCCTGCCGGCCGGCCAGGCCCTGGCCCAGGGTGGCTATCCCAGCAAGACCGTGCTGATGATCGTGCCGGCCGCCGCGGGCGGCACCACCGACCTGGCCGGCCGCATGGCGGCGCAGGCCCTGGCCCCGGTGCTGGGCCAATCCGTGGTGGTGGACAACAAGGGCGGCGGCAACGGCGCCATTGCCGCCAACCTGGTCAAGCGGGCCGAGCCCGACGGCTACACCCTGCTCATGCAGTACTCGGGCTACCACGTGATCTCGCCCCATCTGGTCAAGGCCAGGAGCTGGGAGCAGAGCGACTTCGCGCCCGTGGCCAATGTGCTGTCGGCCCCGCAGATCATCGTGGTGCGCGCCGAGCTGCCGGTGAAGACGCTGGCCGAACTGGTCAGCTACGCCAAGGCCCATCCGGGCAAGCTCAACTACGCCTCCTCGGGCAACGGCTCGCTGCAGCATGTGACGGGCGCCATGCTGGAGCAGCAGGCCGGCGTGAAGATGGTGCACGTTCCCTACAAGGGCACGGGTCCCGCGCTGCAGGACCTGCTGGGGGGCCAGGTGGACCTGACCTTCGGCACCGCGCCGCCCTTCATGCCCCATGTGCAAAGCGGCAAGCTGCGCGTGCTGGCCGTGACGGGCAAGCAGCGCCTGCACAGCCTGCCCAATGTGCCGACGACGGCCGAAGCCGGCTACCCCGGCGTGAATGCCACCTCGTGGTTTGCCGTGTTCGCGCCCAAGGCCACGCCACAGCCCGTGATCGACAAGCTGACGGCCGATCTCAAGAAGGTGGTGGAAGACCCGGCCTTCAGAAAGAAAGCCGAGGAGCAGGGTGCCACGGCCGACTACATGAACCCGCAACAGCTGGGCGCCATGGTCAAGACCGAATACGCGAACTGGGCCCAGGTGGTGAAATCCTCCAGGATCGAGGCCGAGTAAGCCGGCTGCCGGCATGGCAAAAGGCCCGGGTCATCCGGGCTTTTTTTGCATGGAAAATGGCTGAATCGCTTGCCTATGAAGCGTCAGCAGCTATTCTTGTTGAAGCGATGTACGGCGGAGCGCGGGCCGGCTCCCGTCCGCGGGCGGACTGCGGTGCCAGGGGTACCCGCATGCGCGGACAATAGCGACCATGTCTTCCTCGCATTCCGATGAACTGCTGGCCCAGGTGGCGGCGCTGCCGCCGCTGCCGGGCGTGTACCGCTATTTCGACGCCGCAGGCACCTTGCTCTACGTGGGCAAGGCCATCAACCTCAAGCGTCGCGTCTCCAGCTATTTCCAGAAAGACCATGGCGGCACGCGCATAGGCCACATGGTCGGCAAGATCGTACGCATGGAAACCACGGTGGTGCGCTCCGAGGCCGAGGCACTGCTGCTGGAAAACAACCTCATCAAGACCCAGCATCCCAAGTACAACATCCTGTTCCGGGACGACAAGAGCTACCCTTATCTGAAGATCACTGGGGTGGCGCAGCGCGACGGCAAGGACGGCGAGCCCGCCTTCCAGACCTTCCCGCGCATGGCCTATTACCGCGGTGCCGTCGACAAGAAGCACCGCTACTTCGGCCCGTATCCCAGCGCCTGGGCCGTTAAGGAAAGCATGCAGCTGCTGCAAAAGGTGTTTCGCCTGCGCACCTGCGAGGACACGGTGTTTGCTAACCGCAGCCGTCCCTGCCTGCTCTACCAGATCAAGCGCTGCACAGGGCCTTGCGTGGATTTGATTTCGCCCGAGGCCTATGCGCTCGACGTGCGCAATGCCGAGGCCATGCTGCGCGGCGAAACCCAGGAGCTGATGCGGCAACTGGAGGCACGCATGATGGAGCATGCGGAAAAGCTCGAATACGAGAAGGCGGCCGAGGTGCGCAACCAGATCACCGCGCTGTCGCGCGTGCTGCACCAGCAGTCCATCGAGACTGCCGACGACAAGGACGTGGACATCCTCGCCGTCAAGGTGCAGGGCGGGCGCGCCTGCGTGAATCTGGCCATGGTGCGCGGCGGCCGGCATCTGGGCGACCGGCCGTATTTCCCGGCCAACCTGGGCGATGCAGCCTCGGTGTATTCGAGTGAGCAGGAACTCGATGCGGCCGCTGCCGCACGTCCGGTGGAAGAATTGGTACTCGATGCCTTCATCGCGCAGCACTATGTGGGCGTGGCCGTGCCGCCCACGCTGATCGTCAGCCACCCGGTGGACCGAAAGCTGGTGGAGCTGCTGACCGAGCAGAGCGGCGTGCGCATCACGGTGGTGCAGCAGCCGCGCGAGCAGCGCCGCATCTGGCTGGAGATGGCGCAAAAGAATGCCGACATCCAGCTCGCGCGGCTGTTGGCCGAGGAAGGATCGCAGCAGGCGCGCACGCGGGCCCTGGCAGAGGCGCTGGACCTGCCCGTGGACAACCTCGACGAGCTGAGCATCGAATGCTTCGACATCTCGCACACCAGCGGTGAGAACACGCAGGCGTCCTGCGTGGTGTTCCATCACCACCGGATGCAGAGCAGCGAATACCGCCGCTTCAACATCGAAGGCATCACGGGAGGGGACGACTACGCGGCCATGCGCCAGGTGCTCACGCGCCGCTACCGGCCCGTGGCCGAAGCCCAGCGCGAAGCGGGCGGGGCGGAGCTGACTGGCAAGCAGCCGCGCCTGCCCGACCTGGTGCTGGTGGATGGCGGCAAGGGCCAGGTCAGCATGGCACGCGAAGTGTTCACCGAGCTGGGGCTGGACCTGTCGCGCATCGTCGGCGTGGAAAAGGGCGAGGGCCGCAAGGTCGGCCTGGAAGAGCTGGTCTTTGCCGATGGGCGTGACAAGGTCTACCTGGGCCACGACTCCGCAGCGCTCATGCTGGTGGCCCAGATCCGCGACGAGGCCCACCGCTTCGCGATCACCGGCATGCGCGCGGCGCGGGCCAAGGTGCGCGTGGGCGGCGGGCAGCTGGAGGAAATCCCCGGCGTCGGGCCCAAGAAGCGTGCCCGGCTGCTGCAGCGCTTTGGCGGCGTGCGCGGCGTGGCAGAGGCCAGCGTGGAGGACCTGATGACGGTGGACGGCATCTCCGCAAGTCTCGCCGAAGACATCTACCGTGCGCTGCATTGAGGCATGCCGCTGCGGTAGGGCACGCAGCACCCGTGCGATGTGTTGCTTTGTGCGTTTCACGTCGGTCTTGACGCATGCCCGGAGCCCGCGCCCGTGACACAATGGCGCCCATGTTTCTGACCATCCCCACCTTGATGACCTGTACGCGGATCGTGGCGATTCCGCTCATCGTCGGGGTGTTCTATACGCCGCTGGAGCCTGCGACGCGCAATCTGATTGCCACGCTGATGTTCATCGTCTTCGCCGCCACGGACTGGCTCGACGGCTACCTGGCACGCAAGCTCAACCAGACCTCGGCGTTCGGCGCGTTTCTTGATCCGGTGGCCGACAAGTTCCTGGTCTGCGCTTCGCTGCTGGTGCTGGTGCACCTGCAGCGCACGGACGTGTTCGTGGCCCTGATCATCATCGGGCGCGAGATCGCCATCTCCGCGCTGCGCGAATGGATGGCGCACATCGGTGCCAGCAAGAGCGTGGCCGTGCATATGCTGGGCAAGCTCAAGACCACGGCGCAGATGGTGGCCATTCCCTTCCTCCTCTATGACGGCGTGTTGTTTCGCGGCTTCGATACCGGCGTCTGGGGACAGGGGCTGATCTGGATCGCGGCCGTGCTCACGGTCTGGTCCATGGTCTATTACCTGCAGAAAGCTTTGCCCGAGATCCGCGCCCGCATCTCGCACTGAGCTGCATCGAAATCCCTTGAAGCGCTTGTTCATCAATCGATTTTTGCTATTGTTTTGTGAGTATTTGCCGCTTTTGCGGCAGTGCGTGGACGGCGCGCCGGCGAGTGCGGGAAAAGCCGGATGCTTTGTGAACCCTTGTCAATCCGTGAAGCCGACACGCCGCACCCAGCAAAAAAGCCACTTGCGAAGCCGAAAAAGCCCGCAAAACCGCATAGAATCAAATCTTGTCGCTGTGATGCGCAGCGCGAATTGACATGTGGAAAGTCCATGGCTTCAAGCCGAATGCAGATGTCGCAAGGCAGTGCAGATGAGCAGCAAGCCAGATTCCGTATCTGTCCGCACCGGTCATCTGGTTGCGCCAAATTTGCGGCCACAGAGGCATTCCATTCACTTATTTCTCGAGAGGCATCTTGTGAATAAAACCGAACTGATTGAGCACATCGCTACCAACGCCGACATTTCCAAGGCCGCTGCTGCGCGTGCACTGGATTCCACCATCGACGCAGTGAAAAAGACGCTGAAAAAAGGTGGTACAGTATCGCTCGTTGGTTTTGGCACATTCGCCGTCGGCAAGCGTGCTGCCCGCACCGGCCGCAATCCCCGCACCGGCGACACCATCAAGATCAAGGCCGCCAAGGTTCCAAAGTTCCGTCCGGGCAAGGCATTGAAGGATGCCCTGAACTGACAACCGGTTTTCGGTGGGGTGCTTAGCTCAGTTGGTAGAGCGGCGCCCTTACAAGGCGTAGGTCAGCGGTTCGACCCCGTTAGCACCCACCACCAAAACATTGAAGAGCACCTGGAGTTTCCAGGTGCTTTTTCGTTTCTGCATTGTTGCCAGGCACTGTCCCGCGATATGGAGCAAATCCGGTTTTATGACGGCCATGCAACAGCGGGCAGCGGCAACCGTAGGGCGCGCAGGTAGAATGCTCCAGATTAGCCTAACCCGTTGGTGGAGGTTGGATGGCACATGCTGTGGCGCTTTGATGCTCTGTAGAGACCCGGTCTGTGGCGTATCTCGGGCGTGCCTGATGGCTTCACCACTGAACAATACCGAAGGCGAACGCAAGTTCGCCTTTGTTTTTGCTGCCGCAGAAAGATAGACCATGTTCGAATCCATCCGCAAGCATTCCAAGTTCGTGATGATCTTGTTGTTCTTGCTGATCATTCCCTCCTTCATCTTTGTCGGGATCAACCAGAACTATTTCACGGAGTCGAGCAAGACCGTGGCCCGGGTGGATGGTCATGACATCACGCAACAGGATTGGGACAATGCGCATCGCATGGAAAGCGACAGGCTGCGCGCCCAGAATCCCAACATGGATGTGAAGCTGCTGGACTCGCCAGAGGCCCGCTACGCCACGCTGGAAAAGCTGGTGCGCAACCGCGTGCTGGCGGCGGCCGTGAAGAAGCTGCATCTGACCACGACCGACGAGCAGTTGGTGCGCACCTTGCAGGAGATTCCCGCGATTGCTGCCCTGCGCAAGCCCGATGGCTCGCTGGACGCACAGGCCTACAAGGCACTCGTGGGCTCGCAGGGCATGACGCCCGAAGGCTTCGAAGCCAATCTGCGCAATGAACTGGCCCTCAACCAGGTGCTGGGCGGCATTTCCGGCACGGTGTTCACGACCGATGCGGAGCTCAAGCAGGCCATGGATGCGCTGTACCAGCGCCGGGAAGTGCAGGTGGCCCGCTTCGATGCCAAGGCGTTCGCCGACAAGGTGCAGCCTTCGGAGGCCGAGCTCAAGGCTTATTACGATGCCCATACCAGCCGCTTCCAGCAGCCCGAAGAGGCTTCGGTGGAATATGTGCAGCTGGATCTGGCTGCCGTGGAGGCCGGGATCACGCTGAGCGAAGACGATCTGCGCACCTATTACAAGGAAAACGCGGAACGTCTGGCCGGCCCTGAAGAACGGCGTGCCAGCCATATCCTGATCAATGCCGCCAAGGATGCTCCGGCGGCCGATCGTGCCAAGGCAAAGGCCAGGGCGGAGGAAGTGCTGGCCAAGGTACGTGCGAACCCCAAGGGCTTTGCGGAAGTGGCCAAGGCCAACTCGCAGGATCCGGGCTCCGCGGCTTCCGGCGGCGACCTGGGGTATTTTGGCCGCGGCGCCATGGTCAAGCCGTTCGAGGATGCCGTGTTCGGCATGAAGGAAGGCGAGATCAGCGATGTGATCGAATCCGACTTCGGCTACCACATCATCGAGCTGACCGGCATCAAAAAGCCCAAGGTGCCTTCGTTCGAGGAAATGCGTCCCAAGCTGGAGGCCGAGCTCAAGATGCAGCAGGCCCAGCGCAAATTCGCCGAAATGGCCGAAGCCTTCTCGAATGGCGTCTACGAGCAGTCGGACAGCCTGCAGCCCGTTGCCGACAAGTTCAAGCTGACCATCCACAAGGTTGACCATGTGACCCGCCAGCCTTCTGCAGGCGCGCAAGGCCCTCTGGCCAATGCCCGTTTCCTGGAGGCGTTGTTCTCCAAGGATTCGCTGGAAAACAAGCGTAATACCGACGCGGTGGAGCTGGCTCCCAACAGCCTGGCCGCCGGCCGCGTGACGCAATATTCGGCGGCCCGCACCTTGCCGATGAACGAGGTGGGCGACAAGCTCAAGCAGCTGTATGTGGCACAGAAGTCGGCCGAACTGGCTCGCCAGGAAGGCCAGAGCAAGCTGGCCGTCTGGAAGGCCAAGCCTGATGCCGCGCAGCTGGCCGCTGCCGTGACCGTGAGCCGCGACCAGCCCCAGAATCTGCCGCGAGAGGTCGTGGATGCGGCGCTGAGCGCGTCGACGGCCGCACTGCCTTCCTGGGTGGGCGTGGACCTGGGCTCCGAAGGCTATGCCGTGGTGAAGGTCGGCCGCATTGTGGAGCGCCCCGCGACGGACGCCCAGCTGCTGGAGCAGCAGCGGGCCCAATTCGTGCAGTGGTCGTCGCTGGCCGAAGTGATGGCATATTACGAGCTGCTGAAGAAACAGCTGAAGGTCCAGATCAAAGTGGCCCGGCCTTGAACTGAATTGGGAAATTAGTTCGAAGTTCGACTGAGGACTGATTTTCCTGAAGTACAATAGATGTTTCTACGGTGGCTGTAGCTCAGTTGGTAGAGTCCAGGATTGTGATTCCTGTTGTCGTGGGTTCGAGTCCCATCAGCCACCCCAGATCAGAAAAAAGCGCCTCATGCACCATGAGGCGTTTTACATTGCCAAAAGTCGTACTTGCTTTGCAAGCCTCGAAAGGCGATGTTTTTACAGTAGAATCATTGCTTCTACGGTGGCTGTAGCTCAGTTGGTAGAGTCCAGGATTGTGATTCCTGTTGTCGTGGGTTCGAGTCCCATCAGCCACCCCAAATCAGAAAACGCGCCAGTGCTTGCAGCCTGGCGCGTTTTTTCTTTTGTGTCTTACTGGCTGCAAGCGGGCTGAAAACGGAGCGGGCTGCAGCTGTCCGCATGACTACGGTGCTCCGGGACCGGCTCCGGCAACCGGGAAGCCTGCAGGACTTCGATGAAGAGCGGCTATCTCCCTGGAATCGTTGTAGGGATGGATGGGAGCATCTGCTTTATGGAATTCGAAAGGCCTGCTGATGAGAAGGAGCAACTTTCCGCGCCATACCGACAAGCCGGTGGACCCCGACCTGCTCGAACAGGCCAAACCCGGGCATGGTGTTCCGTCGCAGGATGCTGACGCCGGTGCTCAGTTCCGGCTGTCTCCCGCGGAAGCGGCGCGGGAGGCGCGGACCAGCATGGCGGGTGGCGCAGCGGTTGCAGGCATGGCGGCCGGTGCTGCAATCGGCGCTGCAGTTGCCGGCCCGGTGGGGGCGGTGGTGGGGAGTGCCTTGGGAAGCGTGGTCGGCGCATTCGGGAGTGCAGCAGTCAGTGGTGCAGTGATGCTTGCAGACGAGGCATCGAAAGATCCATAGACGTAGAGGTTCACTGTGGCCTGATGCTCGAAATACGTACGTCGCACCAATGGATATGGCTTTGTATGCTTGCCGTTACCTCGGTTTTTCAGCCGTGTATCTGAAGAATTGGAAGAGCCACTTGCTGTAGAGGGCAGAAAACGCTTTCAACGCCATGCGAGGAAGCGGTGGTGCCGAGTGATGGCATAAAGCGCTGACGTATTGGAAAAAATGGCCTTCAAGGCCATTTTTTCCAGAGTTCATTGGATTTCGAACTGCGTGCGGTCCTTGTCCTTGATCCAGACAGGCGGCTTGCCGCGGCCAGTCCAGGTATGGCCGGTCGCCGGATCCTGGTATCTCGGAGCTACCAAGCCAGTCGTGCGCCTCTTCCTGGCTGAAGGAAAAACATCTTCATGGGTGAGACCGAAACTCTCTACCAAGGTCCGGACCTGATGTATTGCTTCGGTGACCTCTGCTTCACGGGCGGCAGCAATTTGCTGCTCCAGTGCCGCACGCTGTGCCAGCAATTCCTTGTATGAGGCCGTATATGTTTTCATATGGTATTTCCTGTGTGATCCTTTGCATCGGATGCGTGCATCGAAGTGGCGAATGCTTTCGATGCCTTCATGTCGGTGCGAGAACGCTTGCCGTCTGTGGCCTGGCGTGAGTGTCTGCATGGAAGCCATGGATAGACCTGGGCTTCCATGAAGCGACTCAGCCGCAAGCGTCGCGCCGGCGTCTTAAAGTTTGCTGAAACATGGCTCTGATGGTGGCGCTGCGGAATGGCATGCGGGGGTGAGGCTGCATGCGACGATGGCAAATGCAAACCTTCTTTCAATAGAACGAGCTTGGCCGTTGCTGGTGCCCGAGTACTCTGTGCCGGTATCGCGGGGTGGCGGCACAAGATGCCGGGCAGAGGGATGCCAGAAAAACCTTGCCATCTTTGTATATGCATGGCGTTGCGCCTTGCGGTTTCGGCTACCGCTTCACATGGACGGATGAGCTTTGTACAGTACATCACAAGGGGGTGAAATGATGACTGCTTTTTCTGATGCATTCCGGACTGAAGTTTCGCGTGTGGCGCGCAAGGAAATCAAAGCGGAACTCGAAGTCCTGCGAAAGGCCGCTGCGGCCCAGCGGGCCGAGATCGTGGCGCTGAAGCAGGAAATCAAGAAATTGGCTTCCGACTTGAAAACTGCAAGAAGAGATATGGTCCGGGCCGGCGCCAATGAAAAAGCGGCTTCCCAGGCTGCCGAGGAAGCGGCCCCCAAAGCGAGTCGCTTCAAGTTCAATGCGCAGATGCTGGTTGCCAAACGGAAGAAACTGGGAATTTCCCAACAGGCCATGGCCGTCTTGCTGGAGGCATCCACTCTTTCCGTCAGTCGCTGGGAAAGCGGCAAAGTGATGCCGCGCGCAGCGCAGCTGGAACGTCTTCAGGCAATTCTCAAAATGGGCAAGCGCGAGGCCATGGCACGATTGCGAGCGTAATGCGGAGGGCGAGGAGTCCTGCGCATATGCAGCTAGAAGTCGACGGGCTTTGAATCGTCATCATCGATGGAGTGGCATTCCTTGTCCTTGCCCGCCTTGCGCGCCCGGGCAGCCAGGCTGTCATAGAAGGCTGCCACTTCGCGCAGCTGTTCTTCATCAAGGTCTTCGATACCGATCATGCGATTGCTTGCCACTTTGCTGGCGGCCAGCAGTTCGTTGAGTTTGAGGTGCAATGCCACGCTGTCCTTGTTCTGGCTTTGCTGGATGAGGAAGACCATCAGGAAGGTCACGATGGTGGTGCCGGTGTTGATGACCAGCTGCCAAGTCTCCGAGTAATGGAACATCGGGCCCACCGCTGCCCATATGCACACTGCGACCAGTGCTGCGCAGAATGCGATGGGTGTCCCTGCCCAGCGCGTGACCTTGTTGGCAAAGTGATCGAAAGCGGTCAGCAGCCGTGAATGATCGGCATAGGATGCGCTGGAAGAATCAGGCATGGAGCCCAGCACGTCTTTTTTGTTTTTTTCCTGTACGTTGTATTGGATGTTTGGCATGTTTTACTCGGCGAATCGAATAGACGGACGGAATACTGCTTGTGTTGCTTCAATCCCCCGTGGAGCCTGCAGAAAAAATGTGCCATGCAGGCATCTGAAAATCGGGTGGTTCTGGATCGGGCAAACCTTGTTCAATATTGGTGACAAGCCGATGGAAAGGTCGTAGGAGCTATTCTTGATGGCCGGTCGGCCTTATATGGTTTGATGGAATAACTGTTGCAGCATGTGTCGTTCTTGAGTCGCTCAGGGATATTTGATGTGATAGTTAAAACCAAGAATTATTCTTATTCCATTGCCAAAAGTTAGTCGCTCGCACGTCAGTCATGCCCTACCATCAAGGCATGATCATTTCCTTGCACATCGATCAAACGGACCCAGGCATCTACAGCGCCCGGATTCTTGATGGAAGAAATGAGATTGCCGAATTTCAAGCTGTAACGATTTCGGCAGCCATACGGCAAGGGGCTGTCGGCGTCAGGGCGGGCGTCGAGGCGCTTCATCTCTGGTATGAGCATGTAAGCATCGGCACGACTTCTGTCTATGCGATGGCCTATGACGCGGAAACATTGGCCAAGCGTCTGGTAAGCCTGCATTCCCAGTTCAAGAGATAGGTCTCTCTCTTCCCAACCGGCGCCCGGCTTGGCTCGGCTCCTTCGGGCAATGTCCGTGTCAGATCTTCGCTGCGTTCATGCGATGGGCCCGCCCGCATGGCCATGTCGGCAATAATTGTGAGTGGAGGTGTTCTTTGTGACAAATTCACTCGCAGAAGGTCTGGACTTCGAAGACATGTTCGACCTTGCTCCTGTATCGCTCTGGATGGAGGATTACAGCGAGCTCAGGCAGTTGTTCGATCAATGGCGAGCCAACGGGGTTGTGGACCTGCTTGCATTTCTGCGAGAAGACCCGCAGCAGCTGGCGCGTTGCAGCCAGTCCTACAAGGTCCTGCGCGTCAACCAATACACCCTGGATTTGTTTAAGGCTCCCGACCAGCAGACATTGCAAGGCCGTTTGCATGAAGTCTTTCGCGGTGACATGCTCGATAGCATCGTGAGCGAGTTGCTCGCGCTATGGCAGGGGCAGCTCAGCTTCGAGACCCGGTCGGTCAACTATGCGCTGGATGGGCGGCGGCTGGATGTGCAGGTGCGGGCCCGGGTGCTACCCGGCTATGAGGATAGCTGGAGCCGGGTACTGGTTTCGCTGGAAGATGTCACCGCCGAAGTGCAGAGCACGCTGCAGTTGCAGCGCAGCGAGCAATATGCCAGGGACCTGTTCGAGTACTCGCCCGTATCGCTATGGGTGGAGGACTTCCGCGAGGTCAAGCGGCTGCTCGATGAAGTGCGGGCAAGGGGGATCAGCGACTTTCGCACTTTCCTGAAGGTGCATCCGGAATTCGTCACGCGGTGCATGCAGGAAATCCACGTCCTCGACGTCAACCGGCAGACGCTGCAGATGTTCGGTGCGCAGAGCAAGGCCCAGCTGCTGCAAAACCTGCCCAAGATCTTCCGCGGGGAGATGTATGAGTCGTTTGCCGAGCAATTGCAGGACCTGTGGGACGGCAAGCTGGTGCAGCAGCGGGAGGTTGTGAACTACGCGCTGACCGGCGACGTGCTCCACATCCACCTGGAGTTCTCCATCATGTCCAGCCATATGGAGAACTGGGGTCTGGTACTGCTGTCTCTGGTGGACATTACGGCCCGCAAGAAGGCCGAGGCCTATCTGGAGTACCTGGGCAAGCATGATGTACTGACCCAGCTGCGCAACCGGGCTTTCTATACGGAGGAGCTCAATCGCCTGTCCCGCAAGGGGCCTTGGCCGCTGTCGCTGATTGCCATAGACATGAATGGCCTCAAGGGCGTCAATGACGAACATGGACATGCGGCAGGGGATGCCATGCTGCGCCGCATGGGCGAAGTGCTGGCCAAGGCCGTGGATGCGCCGGCCTGTGCGGCCCGCATTGGCGGCGACGAGTTCATGGTGCTGCTGCCGGCGACCGACGAGCGGGGCGCCCAGGCCGTGCAGGAGCGGATCCTGTCGCTGCTGGAATTGAACAACCAGTTCTATCCGGGGCACACCATCCATGTGTCCATGGGCATGGCCTGCGGTCACGAGGGCACGCCCATAGAGTCCATCGTGCAGCGCGCGGACCAGGCCATGTACGCAGAAAAGGCGCGTGCCTATCAGGCCAGGACCAGGGACCGGCGCCTGAGCGAAGCGTGAGGCGATTGGTTTCGGGCTTGCGGGCCGGCCGCTTGCGGCGGCAGCGCCGCCAGACAATTGAGTTTGAAGGCCTGGCCGGCGGGATCCATGCAAGAAGGGCTTTCCAGTGCGTTGGAGAGCCCGGAAATGCATAGAAAAACGGCCTGCGTGATTTCTCACGTAGGCCGTTGTCTTTTATGGTCGGAGCGGCGGGATTCGAACTCGCGACCCTCTGCTCCCAAAGCAGATGCGCTACCAGGCTGCGCTACGCTCCGTAAGCTGGCATTCTAGCCCGGAAACAGGCGTGCTTTTGGGAAAGCGCGCTTTTTTTATGCCGTTGCCAGGCTTTTGCGGTCTTAGCGCGAACCGCCCGAGGGGGCCGGGCCGCGGTTGGCCAGATGGCGGAAGGTAATGCGGCCCTTGGTCAGGTCGTAGGGCGACATTTCCAGCGACACCTTGTCGCCAGCCAGAATGCGGATGTGGTGCTTGCGCATCTTGCCGCCGGTGTAGGCGATCAGCTGGTGACCGTTGTCCAGCGTGACGCGAAAGCGCGAGTCGGGCAAGACTTCCGTGACGGAGCCTTGCATTTCAATCAGTTCTTCCTTGGCCATATGTTCAATCTCTCAGGTAAGTCGTCAGCGGCGCTCGTTCGTCAGGTCCACGGTGCATGGCCTGGAACGTGGGCAGCAAGCTCACGCGGCTACTGGTGGATGTGCTGCGCTCAACCGCGCAGACCGAACAAAAGGCCGATATCAATCACAGAAGGGACACGAAAAACAGCGTGCACCTTAGCCCGTCGATTGTAACCCGCCGGTTTTCCCCTTGTGCGCTGCAGCAGGATATACCGTAGCGGCCAAGACACGGTGCAAGCGGGCTGCAGGCCCGGCGGTAGGAAAAATGCCTGCCGGGAGTCAGTGGTCGGTTTTCACCTTTGCTGAGGTAATTCATGATGGTTTTGCTTGAAACCTGGGGCCAAGATGCAAAGTATTCGGCGCACGGCCTTGCACACCACCGCGCTTGGCTAGAATCCCGCGTCATCGTCTATAACTTTGATAGCAAACCACACTGTGTCTGAACGACTCGCCGTAATCTCACAATATTTGCTGCCCAAGCAGGCGCTTACCGCTGTCATGGGCCGCCTGGCGCAGGCGCAGGCCGGTGGGTTGACCACAGCCGTCATCCGGCGCTTCATCGCGCGTTACGGTGTGGACATGGCGGAGGCCGCGCAGCCCGATCCCGCGGCCTATGCCACCTTCAATGCCTTCTTCACGCGCGCGCTCAGGAATGGCGCGCGTCCGCTGGCGCAGGCGGACTGGATCTGCCCGGTGGACGGGGCCATCAGCCAGTTCGGTGCGATCGAGGGCGAACAGATCTTCCAGGCCAAGGGCCACCATTACAGCGCCACCGCCCTGGTCGGCGGCGATGCCCAGCTGGCGCGCGCATTCGACAATGGCAGCTTTGCGACCATCTATCTGAGCCCCAAGGACTACCACCGCATCCACATGCCATGCGCAGGCCGGTTGCGGAGCATGATTTATGTGCCCGGCGACCTGTTCTCGGTCAACCCGGTGACGGCGCGCGGCGTGCCCGGCCTGTTCGCGCGCAACGAGCGCGTGGTCTGCGTGTTCGATACGGCGCACGGCCCCATGGTGCTGGTGCTGGTGGGGGCGACCATCGTGGGCAGCATGGCCACCGTCTGGCATGGCGTGGTGAATCCTCCGCGTCCGGGCCGCATCCAGCGCTGGGATTACAGCGGCGAGCAGGCGGTGGAGCTGGCGCAGGGCGAGGAGATGGGGCGCTTCCAGCTGGGATCCACCGTGGTGCTGCTGTTCCCCCAGAGCGCGGGCGTGCGTTTCAACGCGCAGTGGCAGCATGCCGGCGCGGTACGCCTGGGCCAGATGATGGCGCAAAGGGCGTAGGCCGGAGCCATCACGAACAAAGGCCGCTGACGTCCGGGACGTCAGTGGCCTTTTTGCATGCAGCGCTGGTCAGAGGTACCAGGTCAGCGTTTCGGGGCGGCGCTCGGTGGTGAACGTCGTGGGAGCCAGGCTCAGGCGCTCGGGCTTGACGGGCTCTTCCTGGCCTTCGAGGTAGACCATGATTTCGCGGCGGCGCAGGATCACGTGGCTGACCTTTTCGCGTCGGCCGTTCTGCGTGACTTCGGTGCCGGGATGGAACAGCGGCATCTGGAACAGGCCACTGCGTGAGGCAGCCGGCGTTGCAGCCGGGGTGGGGGCTTCTTGGGGTGCAACCAGCATAGGCGTCCAATAGTGGTGATGTTCTGGCTATCGGCAACTGCCGCGCAAACTGAAGGCCGGGAACCGAAAAAATAATAGCGCCATCCCTGTGGGGCCTGCGCCGGCCTTCTGCGATCGCCAGCCTGGAACTGTCGGGACTGGATGTTTTGATAGCAGCTTGCGCATGCTCTTCATGGTTTCCAGATGGATCAATGGCTGAAACCAAGGAGGGCATTGCGCTGGCAGCTTCTTAAAGAGGAGCGGATGGCGCAATGCCTGCAGGCATCACTGTGCGCCGGGATGCGCGACGCCCAGGATTGCGTGCAGCTTGGCGCTGGTCGTCGTGTACTGCAGCAGCGGCTTTTCCCCTTGCAGGTATTCGGCGGCGGCAAAGGCGGCCATGGTGGCCTCGTGGAAGGCGCAGAGGATGAGCTTCTTCTTGCCCGGGTAGGTCACGATGTCGCCCACGGCGTAG
Organism: Comamonas sp. w2-DMI; assembly: GCF_040187735.1. Taxonomy (NCBI): domain Bacteria; kingdom Pseudomonadati; phylum Pseudomonadota; class Betaproteobacteria; order Burkholderiales; family Comamonadaceae; genus Comamonas; species Comamonas sp. w2-DMI. The sequence continues at coordinate 50,072 of NZ_JBANEL010000003.1, forward strand.
ATGCCCGCCGCGCTGGTGGCCTGGGTGGCTGGGTCGACCACCAGCTGCTTGCGCTCGATGGACAGGCCCCAGTCGCTGATGGGGCCCAGGCGCGGCGAGATGCCGAGAAAGACCAGCAGCATGTCGATGCAGAGAAGATGCTCCCGGCCCTCGCCGTCCATCCACTGTACGGCACCGAGCCGGCCAGCCGCATGCCGCACTTCGGTGATCTGGCCGATCACGACCTCGATGGCGCCGCTGTCGCGCAGCTGCCGCAGGCGGGCCAGCTGCTGCGGTTCGGCCTGGAAGGCATCGCGCCGGTGCATGAGATAGGTTTTGGCGGCACCCGCGCCACCGGACGACTGGGGATCGGCGCAGGAGGATGCACACGCGATGGCGGCGTTCACCGCCTCCTCGTCGCCGCCATAGACCAGCACGGTGCGGCCCGAGGCCATGTCCAGCTGCAGCGGGTGGTAGTGCAATTGCTCGGGAAGCAGACCGTCGACGCCGGGCACCTTGAGCGCCTTGGGCACGAAGGCGCCGACACCGGCGGCCATGAACACGCTGCGCGCGGCGAACAGGGTGCCCGCCGTGGTCTGCGCCAGCCAGCGGCCGTCGTCGCGCTGCTGCAGCGACTCGACCTGCTGGGACAGGTGGCGCGGCACCTGCATGGGAGCGATCTGCCGCTCCAGCAACTGCACCAGTTCGGCGCCCGTGCAGACGGGAATGCCGGGGATGTCGTAGATCGGCTTGTGGCCGTACAACTGGGCGCACTGGCCGCCGACATGGGGCAGTGCGTCGACCAGATGGGACGCAATCCCTTGCAGGCCGAGCTGGAAGGCCTGGAACAGCCCTGCGGGGCCGGCACCGATGATCAGGGCATCGGTTTCAATGGGAGAGGCAAGGAGGGGATTCGCGCAGGAGGTCTGCGGGGCCTGGGAGGCGGGGGCTGGAGTGGCGCTCATGCCGGCAAGCGTAGCGCACACAGCCCCGGCAGCGGCTTAGCGCTCCAGCAAATCCATCTTGTTCGGCTTGCCATTCCACTCGTCTGCGTCGGGCAGCGAGGCCTTGCGCTTGGTGATGCTCTTCCAGCCCTTGGCCAGGGACAGCTCGGCGTTGAGCTTGATGAAGGCCAGCTGGTCGGCCGGCACGTCCTCTTCGGCAAAGATGGCATTGGCCGGGCATTCGGGAATGCACACGGCGCAGTCAATGCATTCGTCGGGATCGATGACCAGGAAGTTCGGGCCTTCGCGGAAGCAGTCCACGGGGCAAACATCCACGCAATCGGTGTATTTGCACTTGATGCAGTTTTCGGTGACGACGTGAGTCATTGGGGTTCTATTTATAAGAAAAGGGTGGCTGAAACCCTGCAATTCTAGGATTTTTCCGCTCGGTGCCAGGACGGGCGGTGCAAAGCTGGCTGGCGCGACGCGGTTTCAGGGCTGCGCGCCGTGTCGGCGGGCTGCTGCTGCCGCGCGCCGATGCGCTGATTCCGGCGCACCGGCTGCGCGCGGCGGCGCTCAGTTCACCAGGGCCGCGCCGGCCGTGGCGTGGCTGGCCGTATCCACGAGGATGAGCGAGCCCAGCTGGCGCGCCCTGGCAAAGGGCGCGGCGGGAATGGCTTCCTGCAGCACCAGCTCCACCTGGCCGATGGCATTGGCTTCGAGCTGCTCGGCCGCTTCCTGCGCCAGGGTGTTGATGTTGAGGCGGTGCTGCACGCGGCGCGCCTTGGCCTTGACCCAGCGGTGGCCGTGCAGCGCCCAGTACACGCGGCCGGGCACCAGCGGCTCGTTGTCCATCCAGGCCACGGTGGCGGTCAGCTCGCGGCTGGCGGGCCAGGGAACGGAGGCAGCGGGTGTATCGAAATCGTCTTCGGCGGCCTGGGCTGCCACGGGCGCGGCCACGATCCAGTCGCCGCGCGATACGTCCACCTCGCGGTCCAGCGTGATGCCGGCCGACAGGCCGGCATTCACGGCCTTGGGCACGCGTGCATGGTCGATGACCTGGGCCACCGTGGCCAGCTGGCCGCTGGGCAGGATCTGCACCTGGGCACCGACCTGGGCCGCGCCCGCGGCCACGCGGCCCCAGAACACGCGGCGGCCCTGGCTGGTGTCGGCCGAGGAGGAGAACTTCTCCACCCACTGCACGGGGAAGGCCAGCGGCAGCGCCACGTCGGCCGGGGTGTTGGGCAGCTGTTCCAGCAGCTGCAGCAGGCTGGGGCCTTCATAGCCGGCCCAGCCGGCCTGGGCGTTGACCACGTTGAAGCCCTTGAGCGCCGACACGGGCACGGTGGCGGCCACCCGGATGCCGGCCGACTGCGCGAACTTGTGCAGCGCGGCGCCGATGTGGGCAAAGGCCAGCGCCGGGTCGGCCACGGCGTCGAGCTTGTTCACTGCGAACACCAGCGAATGCACGCGCAGCAGGTGCACCAGCAGGCTGTGGCGGCGCGTCTGCGGCAGCAGCTGCAGATCGGGGTTCTTCCAGTCGAGCTTGGTGGCATCCACCAGCACCACGGCGGCGTCGGCGCTCGAAGCGGCCGTGACCATGTTGCGGGTGTACTGTTCATGGCCGGGCGCGTCGCCGATGATGAACTTGCGCTGCTCGGTGGCGAAGTAGCGGTAGGCCACATCGATGGTGATGCCTTGCTCGCGCTCGGCCGACAGGCCGTCGGTCAGCAGGGCCAGGTCGGTCTCGCCCGACTTGGTCACGCCGGCCAGGTGATCCTGCAGCACGGCCTTGGTGTCCACCAGCAGGCGGCCGATCAGCGTGCTCTTGCCGTCGTCCACCGAGCCGCAGGTGATGAAGCGCAGCGCGGAGGCATGGTCGGAATTTGGGAGAGATTGGCCTGCAGCGCTTGATGTGATTGCGCCAGCAGCTACGGATTTGATAGTTTCAGTCATCGCATTCTTTCTTTGATCAGGCACAGCCCAACGGAGGGACACCGAGGAAGCGCCGCCGCGCATCGAGGGTGTCGTCCCCCTCCCGCGAAGCGAGAGAGGGGGAAGCGGCGCAGCCGCTCGGGGGGAGCCTTAGAAATACCCGTCCTTCTTGCGCTTTTCCATGGAGGCTTCGCTGGTCTTGTCGTCCATGCGGGTGGCGCCACGCTCGCTGACCTCGGCGGCCAGGGTTTCGATCACGATGTCCTCGGCGGTCGCGGCATCGCTTTCCACCGGGCAGGTGCAGGTGATGTCGCCCACGGTGCGAAAGCGCACGTCGCGCACCACGACCTGCTCGCCTTCGCGCGGCGGGGTCAGGGGGGTGACCGGAACCAGCAGGCCCTTGCGCTCCACGACCTCCCGCTGATGGGTGTAGTAGATGCTGGGCAGGGCGATGTTCTCGCGGGCGATGTACTGCCACACGTCCAGCTCGGTCCAGTTGCTGATGGGGAACACGCGGAAATGTTCGCCCGGGGCTATGCGGGTGTTGAACAGCGTCCACAGCTCGGGGCGCTGGGCCTTGGGCTGCCATTGGCCGAAGCTGTCGCGGTGGGAGAAGATGCGCTCCTTGGCGCGGGCCTTTTCCTCGTCGCGGCGGGCACCGCCGATCAGCGCGTCGAAGCGGAATTCCTCGATGGCCTCGAGCAGCGTCACCGACTGGTGCACGTTGCGCGATTCGCCGGGATGGGCCAGGCGCACCGTGCCGCGGGCCATGGAGTCCTCCACGCTGCGCACGATCAGCTCGGCGCCAAGCTCCTTGGCGCGCTGGTCGCGGAAGTCGGTCACCTCGGGGAAGTTGTGGCCGGTGTCGATCATCAGCAGCGGGTAGGGAATCCGGCCGGCGCCGAAGGCCTTCTCGGCGCACTTGAGCATGACCAGCGAATCCTTGCCGCCCGAGAACAGCAGGGCAGGGCGCTCGAAGGCGGCAGCCACTTCGCGCAGGATGAAGATGGTTTCTTCTTCCAGTGCGTCCAGATGGCTGTTGCTGAGGTGAGTCAGAACGGAAGTGTCAACACGGGCATTCATTTGTTTTCCAATCAAACAGGGCTCTGGCGCTTGTGCATCAAGCGCTGACAGCTATCGTTTTTCTTAGTGGGCGAGATGGAGTCCGCACTCGCGCTGCTCTTCGCCCTTGGTCGGGTCCACATAGTCGAAGTTGTTGGGCAGGCCGTGCTTTTCGCAGTATTCGTACAAATCCTTGGACGACCAGTGCAGCAGCGGTGCCACCTTGATCAGGCCGTCGGGGTTGATGCTCACCGGCTCCATCTGGGCGCGCACGGCGCTGTCGGTGGCGCGCAGCGCGGTGAACCAGACCTGGGGTGCGGTCTCGCGCAGGGCGCGGGCGAACGGCTCGAGCTTGACTTCCTCGGTGAAGGCCGCGTGGCGTGGATCGTCGAGCGCGGGCGTGGGGCCTTCGACGGCCTCGCGGTGGGCGCGCGAGCGCAGCGGCAGGTAGATCTTGAGATTCAGCCCCAGCTGGCGGGTGACTGCGTCGGCGAACTGGTAGGTGGCCTCGGTGTTGTAGCCGTTGTCCATCCAGATGACGGGCACGTCGGGCTGCACGCGCGTGACCATGTGCAGGATCACGGCCTCGAACGGACGGAAGTTGGTGGTGACGATGGCGCGCTGGCCCAGGCTCAGGGCCCAGTCCACCAGGGCGGCGGCGTCGCGGCCGAGTTCGGCGTTCACGCGCGCCAGCTCGGCGGCATTCACGGCATGGGGAGCATGGACGGCGTTCATGCGGCCTCCTGTGCGGATTCGCGGGCAAAGAGGGGGCGGGGCTGCAGCGCATCGCCCTGGTAGAAGGCGCTGTAGCGCGCGAACTGGCGCTCGGCGGCCTCGGCGTTGACGCCTTCGGCCAGCACGGCGCTGGTGAAGCCGCTGCGCGCCATCTGCACCAGCTGGTCGATCAGCACGTCGCCGGTGGCGCGGATGTCGCCGGTGAAGCCGTAGCGGCGGCGCAGCAGCACGGCCTGGCTGAAGGCGCGGCCGTCGGTGAACTTGGGAAAGGAGAGCTCGATGCGCTCCACGCCCTGCAGGGCGCCGCTGGCCGCGATTTCGGCCAGCTCGGCGTCGTTGGCGATCTGCAGCGTCTTCAGTTCGTTGTCGCTGGCGGGTACGGCGTTGGCAGCAATGATTTTCATGGCGTTTCTCTCGGGGGCGGCTGCGTTATTCGGCGATGGCTTCTTCGGCCTGCTTGGGATGGCGGGCGGCATTGGCGGCGGCCTTGAACGGGTCGTGGCCGATGCGGCGCAGCGCGTCGATGAAGAACTCGCCGGGCTTGCGCAGCTCGCGGTAGGTGGAGAGCACGGCCTCGATCACGTCGGGCACTTCGGCCGCCGAGAACGAGGGGCCGACCACCTTGCCGGCGATGGCGGGGCCGGAGAGCGTGGAGCCGTCGGCGCCGCCCAGCGTGATCTGGTACCACTCCTTGCCGTCCTTGTCGACGCCCAGGATGCCGATGTGGCCGCTGTGGTGGTGGCCGCAGCTGTTGATGCAGCCGCTCATGTGCAGGTCGATGGGGCCGAGGTCGAACACCTCGTCCAGGTCCTGGTAGCGCTCGGTGATGGCCGCTGCGATGGGCAGCGAGCGGGCATTGGCCAGCGCGCAGAAGTCGCCGCCGGGGCAGGCGATCATGTCGGTCAGCAGGCCGATGTTGGGCTGGGCCAGGCCCAGGGCGCGGGCGGCTTCGTAGAGCGCCGGCAGGTCGGACTCGAAGACCCAGGGCAGCATCAGGTTCTGGTCGTGCGTCAGGCGCGCCTCGCCGGCCGAGAACTGGTCGGCGAGCCGGGCCAGTGCGTCGATGGTGTCGGCGTCGGCGTCGCCAGGGGCAAAGCCCACGCGCTTGAACGACAAGGTGACGGCGCGCATGCCGGGCAGGCGGTGGCCGCGCACGTTCTGCTGCAGCCAGCGCTGGTAGAGCTGGCCGTCGGTCTTGACGGATGAGGGCAGGTTGGCGGGCTTGAGTTCGGGCACCACGAAGTTGGCGCTCACGCGGTCCAGCTCGGCCTGGGTGATGGTGTGCGGGGCGCCGTCCTGCTCGACGATGGCCTGGTATTCGGCCTCCACCGCGTCGATGAACTTCTGGCCCTCGGCCTTGACGAGGATCTTGATGCGGGCCTTCCACTTGTTGTCGCGGCGGCCGTAGCCGTTGTAGACGCGCACCACGGCCTCGATGTAGTTGAGCAGCTGGTTCCAGGGCAGGAACTCGCGCACCACGGTGCCGATCACGGGCGTGCGGCCCATGCCGCCGCCGACCTTGACGGTGAAGCCGACTTCGCCTTCGGCATTCTTGAGCGCCTGCAGGCCGATGTCGTACCAGCCGGTGGCCGCGCGGTCCTCGGCGGAGCCGTTGAAGGCGATCTTGAACTTGCGCGGCAGGAAGGCGAACTCGGGGTGCAGCGTGCTCCACTGGCGCAGGATTTCGGCAAACGGACGGGCATCGACGATGCCGTCCTCGGCGATGCCTTCGTACGCCTCGCTGGTGATGTTGCGGATGGTGTTGCCGCTGGTCTGGATGCCGTGCATGTGCACGCTGGCCAGCAGGTCCATCACGTCAGCGGCCTTGGTGATGGGAATCCAGTTGAACTGCACGTTGGTGCGCGTGGTGAAGTGGCCGTAGCCGTATTTCAGCGGCGCGGCGGCCAGCGTCAGCCCGGGCTGGGCGGCCTGCAGCTGGTCCTGCGTGGCCTGGGCGTGGGCCAGCAGCTCGGGCTCGGGCTTGTCGTATTCGCGGGCGATGCGGGCCAGCATGCGCAGCTGGGCGCTGCTGATCTCACCATACGGCACGGCGATGCGGGCCATGGGCGCGTAGCGCTGGATGTACCAGCCGTTTTGCAGGCGCAGCGGCAGCAGCTGCTCGTCGGTCAGCTCTCCGCGCTGCCAGCGCTCAAGCTGGTCACGGAACTGCTGGGCGCGGAGCTTGACGAATTGTTGGTCGAATTCTGTGTATTGGTACATGGTGGGGTCAGATCAAAACCAGTTTGGCGCCCGCCCAGGCGAGCAGCACGGAAAGAAGCGAACGGATCAGGCGCTCCGGCGTACGGGTGACCAGGCGGGAACCCAGCCAGATGCCGGGCAGCGAGCCTGCCAGCAGCTGCGCGAGCAGCGGCCAGTCGACGGAGCCCAGCGTGGCGTGGCCCAGGCCCGCCAGCAGCGTCAGCGGCACGGCGTAGGCGATATCGGCGCCGATGATGCGCGGCAGCGGCAGGAGCGGGTAGACCAGCAGCAGCACGGTGACGCCGATGGCGCCCGCGCCGACCGAAGTGAAGGTGACCAGCGTGCCGATCACGGCGCCCAGCAGCACGGGCAGGCTCCAGTGTCGCGGGCGCAGCGCATCGGGGCCGCTGCCGGTGCGGCGGCCGTGTTCCTCGCGCTGGCGCTTGTGGGAAAACACCACTACCTTGTAGAGCGTGGCGCTGGCCGTCAGCAGCAGGGCCAGCCCCAGCGTGGTGGTCATGATGTGCTGGGCCTGCGCACTGGCCGGGCCCAGCTCCCTGAGCGCCCACAGCGCCAGCAGCGCCGCCGGGATGCTGCCCAGGCACAGCTGGCCGACCACGCGCCAGGGCACCAGGCGCTGGCGGGCCAGGCTCACGGTGCCGCCCATCTTGGTGAAGGCCGCGAACAGCAGGTCGGTGCCGACGGCCAGATAGGGCTTGACGCCAAAGAAAAAGATGAGCACAGGCGTCATCAGTGAGCCGCCGCCCACACCCGTGAGGCCGACGATCAGGCCCACGAAAAAACCAGCAAAGATGAACGCGAAATCGTGCATGGGGCGAACTGTAGAGGGGCCCCTTATAAAAACAAACGATTATTTTGTCCTTCATATATATCTGAAAATGCATTTGCTCCTTTGCCGGATCCGTGCAGGCCGGATGGCGGCAGGAGGTGCTCACATACGCCTGCTGGGGGCACGCCGCGGTGGGCTGCGATCGGCTTGTCAGGCGGCCGGGGCGGCAATTCCCTGGCTGACGCCTGCCTATGAAAACGCCTGGCGGCACCAGGGTTTTCATAGAATCAAACCTTGTTCAATGACCGAGGCGCCAGCAAACCCATCGGATAACGCGGGTGCCTGACTATGGAAATAGCCATACTTTTCGCCCTGATCTGCCTGAACGGCGTCTTTGCCATGTCCGAAATCGCGCTGGTGACAGCGCGCAAGACCCGGATGCAAAAACTGGTGGATGAGGGCGATAGCGGCGCAGCTGCGGCCGTGAAGCTGGGCGAAGACCCGACGCGCTTTCTTTCCACCATCCAGATCGGCATCACTTCCATCGGCGTGCTCAACGGCATCGTGGGCGAGTCGGCCCTGGCCGGCCCGCTGAAGGACTGGATGATCGCCATGGGCCTGAGCGCGCAGTACGCAGGCTATCTGTCCACCATCCTGGTCGTGGTGTTCATCACGTATTTCTCCATCGTGGTGGGCGAGCTCGTGCCCAAGCGCCTGGGCCAGACCCATCCGGAGGCGCTGGCGCGCCTGATCTCGCGCCCCATCAACTTCCTGGCGCTGGCGACCAAGCCTTTCGTCTGGCTGCTGTCGGCATCCACGCGCGGCCTGCTCAAGGTCATCGGCGTCAAGGAGGATGCGGTCAACGCGGTCACGGAGGAGGAAATCCACGCCATGCTGGTCGAGGGCCGCACGGCCGGCGTGATCGAATCCCAGGAACACACCATGGTGCGCAACGTGTTCCGGCTGGATGACCGCCAGATCGGCTCCCTCATGGTGCCGCGCAGCGACGTGGTGTGCCTGGACATCGACGACAGCTTCGAGACCAATCTGCGGCGCATCGAGCAGGCCGACCATGCGCGCTTTCCGGTGATCCGCGGCGACATGAACAACATCGTGGGCGTGCTCAATGCGCGCCAGTGGCTGGCCAGCGCCGTGCTTTCATCCGGCGGCAGCCGCGAGCTCAGGGACCAGCCGCTGCAGACCGCGCTGTACGTGCCCGAGACCATCACGGGCATGGAACTGCTGGACAACTTCCGCACGTCGGATGTGCACATGGCCTTCGTCATCGACGAGTACGGCGAAGTGCAGGGCATCGTCACGCTCAAGGACCTGATCGAGGCCATCACGGGCGAATTCCAGCCGCGCGACCTGGAGTCCAGCTGGGCCGTGCAGCGCGAGGACGGCAGCTGGCTGCTGGACGGCCACATTCCCGTTCCCGAGCTCAAGGACCATCTGGGCCTGGATGCCGTGCCCGAGGAGGAGCGCGGCCGCTATCACACGCTCAGCGGCATGATCATGTTCCTGCTGGGCCGCATGCCCAACGAAGCCGATGTCGTGGAGTGGGAAGACTGGCGCTTTGAGGTGGTGGACATGGACGGCAAGACGCTGGACAAGGTGCTGGCCAGCCGCATTCCCGTCCCGCAGACGGCAGAGCTGCCGTTCGTGGGGAAATAAGCCTGCCGGCATGTCCGCTGCACATTCCGGTGGAGCCGCAAGCCTGTTTCGGCGCGGCCGGAGGGCCGGCCGGGCATCGCCGGAGAAGTCCGGATCGTGCGCACCATGGCGGCCCGCGCGGGCGCCGCGCGCTCCGCATTTCCGATGCTGCTGTATATTGATTTTCGTCACAGACCATCCAAGAAGACCGCATGTCGATCCAATCCATTCTGAAGTCCACCGTGGCGGCCCTGGCGATCCTGACCGGCGGATCGGTTTTCGCGCAGGGTGCGCCCATCGATGCGGCGGCGTTTGACGCCCTGGTTGCGCAGGGCCCCGTCGCCGATGCCGCGACTGTTCGCGCGAGCACCTGGGCCAGCAAGATCAAGCAGGCCGGCACGCTGCGCCTGGGCAGCGTACAAACCTCGAATCTTTTCTCGCTGCTCAACGAGAAGGACGGCAAGATCCGCGGCTTCGACGCCGGCTTGGCCCAACTCCTCACGCGCTACATCCTGGGCGACGGGGCCAGGTACCAGTTCGCGCAGGTGACCTCGTCCACCCGCGAGCAGGTGCTCATCAACAATCAGGTGGACATGGTGATCGCCACCTACTCCATCACGCCCGCGCGCGCCGAGAAAATCTCGTTCGCCGGCCCTTACTACGCCTCGCAGGCCGGCGTACTGGTCAAGGCGAACAACAAGTCGATCCAGTCGTACGCCGATCTGGCAGGCAAGAAGGTCGCCACGCAGGCGGGCTCCACGGGGCCGGCGATACTCGCGCAGTACGCTCCCAAGGCTGTCGTACAGGAATTCCAGACGCACCAGGAGTCCCTCGATGCCCTGCGCCAGGGACGCGTGGACGCCTACGTCACCGACTACACGCTGCTGCTCAACACGCTGAGCCTCGGCGCCAGCAACGCACGGCTGGCTGGGGCGCCTTTCGGTGAACAGGATCCCTACGGCATCGGGTTGCCCAAGGGTTCGGACGGCGTGGCCTTCGTCAATGCCTTCCTGAAGAAGCTGGAAGCCGACGGCACCTGGGCCAAGCTCTGGACCATATCCATCGGGCAGCGCACCGGCAGCACGGCCGTTCCGACGCCGCCAGCCATCCCGTAAGCGATGGAGGCGGTCTCCAGGCTCCTGGCCGACCATGGGCCTGCCTTCTGGCAGGCCCTCTTGCTGACATGGAAGCTCACCGTGGTGTCGTTCGTGCCCGGGTTCCTGCTGGGCATGGCCGTGGCGGTGCTGCGGCTGCTGCCGCTGCCGCCGCTGCGCTGGGTGCTGACCGGCTATGTCGAGATCTTCCGCAACATTCCCAGCGTGGCGCTGCTGATCTTCATCGTGTTCGCGCTGCCCGATCTCGAGGTCGTGATTGATTACGAGCCCAGCGTGATCCTGACGTTGACGCTGGTCTGTTCCGCGTTCACGGCGGACTACCTGCGCTCGGGCATCAACACCATTGCCGGCGGCCAGATCGAGGCCGCGCTCAGCCTGGGCATGCGGCCCATGCAGATCATCTCTGCGGTGGTGCTGCCGCAGGCATTGCGTGCGGTGGTGCAGCCCATGACCTCGCTGCTCATCGCGCTGATGCTGTCGACTTCGCTGGCGTCGCAGGTGCCGTTTCCGGGCCGTGAACTCACCGCCCTCGTATCCAAGATCGCCAACGACTCCGCAGCCGGCATGGCCGCATTCGCGGTGGCCGCCGCGATGTACGTGGCGACCGGATTGCTCATTGCCTGGGCTGGCGCCGTCCTGGAAAAGAAGGTGCGGATACTGCGATGAGCCGCACTCTGGAAGACATCCTGTTTGGCGCGCCGGGCCCCCGGGCCCGGACCTTGGCACGGGCCATGAGCGCGATCGCCGCGGCCGTGCTGCTCCTGCTCGCCGCGGGCATCGTGTTCAGGTTCCATTCCGCAGGGCAGCTCGATGCTCCCTTCTGGGAATTCTTCGCCTGGCCGACGACCTGGGCCTTTCTGGCCAAAGGCCTGCTCGGCACGCTGGCATCGGCGGCGATGGCCGCCGCCATCGCGCTGGCCCTGGGGCTGGTGCTGCTGGTGGGGCGCCTGGCACGCACGCGGCTGGTGCGCTGGCCGAGCATCGCGGTCATCGAGTTCCTGCGCGGCACGCCGACGCTGCTGCTCATCTATGTGTGCTTTCTGGTGCTGCCGTCGATCGGGATCAAGCTGAGCACCTACTGGATGCTGACCTTGCCGGTCAGCCTGAGTACGGCCGCCGTGGTGGCCGAGGTATACCGTGCGGGCGTGCTTGCCGTTCCCCGCGGCCAGGCCGATGCCGGGCGAAGCCTGGGGCTGACCGAGTCCCAGGTCTTCTTCCACGTCGTCTTCCCGCAGGCCGTTCGCTACATCGTTCCGGCACTGGTCGCGCAACTGGTCATCGTGGTCAAGGACACCACCTTCGGCTACGTCGTCACCTACGGCGAACTCATGCAGAACGCCAAGGTGCTCATTGCCAACTACCATGCGCTGGTGCCCGTGTACCTCGTTGTTGCGGCGCTTTACTGCCTCGTGAACTACGCCATATCAAGGGCGAGCAAACGGCTCGGCCAGCCGGTGCATTGACCATTCTCCGGCAGCCCATATGTGGGTGACACCCTCCCTGGGAAATGCCGCTGGCCGTGGCCACCACCTTTTCGGCCGCATCCGGTCGGCGGCGAGAGCCGTGCTCTTGCATCACGATGCAATGTCCCCGGACCTGATGGCCATGCGGACGGCCTCCGTCGTGGTCGTCGCGCCCAGCCGCAGCCGGATGCGCCGGAGGTGGTTTTCTATGGTGCGTTCCGACAGCCCCATGATGGCGGCCGTTTCGGCCTGCCGCTTGCCCGCCGCCATCCAGCGCATGACCGTTTGTTCGCGCGGGGTCAGCTGCGACGGCCGGGCCTGGCGGGCGGCCGCCGAAAGCGCGATGGCTTTTCTCAGGGCCGCCTGGCCTATCAGCGTCAGTGCCAGCCGGGTGGCCAGGGAGTCGTCGACGTGGCGGCCGCCAAAGCTCATCGCCCCGATCAGTCCCGAGGGCCCGAAGACCGGCACCTGCCAGCCATGGATGCCGATCCCGCGCGGACTGGGTACGACGCGGTAGGTTTGCGTGCCCGGTTCGCCGCGCTTGGTCCAGAAAAAGGGGCGGTCCGTTTCCAGGATGTGGTGGTTGACCGGGCAGGACTTCAGATAGGCCTTGGCATCCACCGGCGCCCCATTGCCGAACCAGTCGCCTTCGGCCCAGTGCACATGCTCGATCACTTCCTGCCGGGAAGGCTGGGAGGAGTAGAGCACAAAGCGGTCGAAGCCCAGCGGAGCGGCGAAGGCGCGCACGGCCCTGGCGAGGGCGCCCAGGTTCGTGCTGCCCTCGATGGCGGCAACGGTGCGCACCAGCTCTTGCATCGGCTCAGCCCGGTGCCACTGCGTCCAGCAGGGCCCGCGCGGCGCGCTTGCCCAGCGCATTGGAGGCGAAGGGGCTGTCTCCGGTGATCAGCTTGCGGTCCTGGTGGGTGGCGCCCGTGATGTCGCTGTTGAGGATGTTGACGCCCTGGGCGCGCAGCCGGTCGCCAAAGAACCAGGTCAGCCCGCCGGGCATGTAGCCGATCGCCGGGGTCTGCCGGTCCGCCGCATCGGGAAAGGCGCAGATCGCATATCCGCTGAAGGGGGAGGGCTGGCCGAAGGCGCCGGCGGCAATCAGCGCGGCGGGACCGTGGCACAGGGAGATCACATGCCGGTCGTGGTCCATGGCCCAGCGAAGCACCTTGGATACGGCCTCGCTCTGCGGCAGGCCGATCAGGGCGCCATGCCCGCCCGGGATGAACACCGCCAGGTAGTCCGAATCGCCGTTCAGGGTGTCGGCGATGTCGGAGAGTCTGCGCGGCTGCAGGAATTGGGGCAGGTAGCTGCGGTGCAGCTCCGTGATCTCCGGCTGCTGTGTCGGCATGGCCCACATTTCGAACTTGACGGGTTGCCGGACAGCGTGGCCACCTCCATGCCAAAACCGGCCTGGTGCAAGTGGTACATGGGCACCAGGGTCTCGACCGGATGGTTGCCCGTGGAGAACAGCTTGCCGGTATCCGTGGGCAGGTAGCGCTCGTCCGCCGCGATCACGAGCACCTTGCGGCTGCCCTGGTAGGCGTCGGGGTACTCGGCGCCGTCGATGGGCGTCGTCGGGCTGGTGAACTCGCCCAGCGAGTAGGGGGAGGGAAAGTAGGCGTTGAATTCCGCCGGGTCGGGACTGGGTTGCTTGCTGAGATCATCTGACATGCCGTGAGCTCCTGGAGTTGGGTGAAACCGAAGCCTATGGTGGAGGTACGGCCAGACTTGCAGGTGAGGGGAAATCCCTCAATCTGCGGCACTGCCATGTCGCTCGGCCAGGGCCGTGCCTGGCTCCAACGGGTGAGCAATCGTGCCATGTCCAATGCGCGGCCTGCAAAGCCAGCTTCACTCGAGCACTCATTGCCTGGCATCGTGTGGCCTGGCGGGTCGAAAGCCCAGCTTCTTCATTGCGCCGGTGATGCTGGTCGCAGCTTTTGCATAGCCTGACCAGGGCGAGTTGCCGATTGCGAGGCGCTGCTCCACCGTACGGATCGTCCAATGCGCGCCGCTTGTCAGCGAATCGAGTTCGCTCCAGGCAACGGGAACGGATATGCCCATGCCCGGCCGGGCGCGTGCCGTCCAGGCGCATGCGGTGGTTGCCCCGAATCCGTTGCGCAGATAGTCCACAAAGATCTTGCCCACGCGATTGCGCGGCCCGCTCTTTGCCACGAAGCGTTGGGGAAGGGTGGATGCCAGGTGCTGAACCAATGCCCGGGAAAATCCTTTGATGGTCTCCCAGTCATGGAGGCGCTTGATCGGCGTGATGACATGCAGGCCTTTGCCTCCGCTGGTCTTCAGAAATGCGGCAAGGCCGAGCTCCTGGAGAAGCACCCGGACCAGCTGGGCCGCTTCCTGCACCTGCTCCCAGGGGACTTGGTCACCCGGATCCAGGTCGAACGTCATCCGGTCAGGCCGCAGGATCCGGTCTTTTCGGGCATTCCAGCTGTGGTATTCGATGACGTTCATCTGGGCACCCGCCAAAAGCCCCTGGGGAGACGCGATCGCAAGCAGAGGCGGGTGCCCCTCATGCAGCGCCGGATCCAGCTCCTCGATACCGTCCATGGAGCCGGTATCCAGGTGCTTCTGGAAGAAGCGCTGGCCCTCCACGCCGTCCGGTGCACGCAGCAGCGCAACGGGACGGTCTTTTACGTATTCCATCAACAACGGCGCCACCCGGGCGTAGTAGCGCACCACATCGAGTTTCTTCACGCCTGTTGCCGGATCGACGACCCGCTCCGGATGCGTCACTTTCAGGGGGCCGGGCTGCTGACCCGCGGCCGGAGCGTCCTGCGCTGCGGGCAGGTGTCTGGCGCGTTCCCGGACCACCGCGGTGGCGGGCTTGTCGTCCCGCAGGCCGTGGAATACGGAATGGCGGATCTTTCCCTGTTGGGTCCATTCGGCAAAGGACACCTCGGCCAGAAGCCTGGGCTGGACCCAATGGGCGTTCTTTGGCGTGGCGCCTGCATTGCTGAACGGGTTGCTGCCGCAGGCCAGCCTGCTGAGCTTTCTGTGCAGGTCGGCGAGCGAACGATCCGTGAAGCCCGTGCCGACGTTGCCCACATAGCGCAAGGCGCCCTTGTCGGTATGGACGCCCAGCAAGAGCGAGCCCAGGCCGACGCGGGTTCCCTGCGGATCGGTAAAGCCGCCGATGACGAACTCCTGTCGGTGGTGGCATTTGAGCTTGATCCAGTCAGCAGTCCTCTGGGATGCATAGGGCGCTGTCTTGCGCTTGCCTATGACGCCCTCGAATCCCAGCCGGCAGGCCGAAGCCACCAGATCCTCCGCGCGGGCCTCGAATGCTTCGCTGAATCGAATGGCGGAGGATTCCGAACGACCCACCAGTGCGCGAAGCATCTCTCGTCTGTCGACCACAGGCAGCTGCCGCAGGTCCTTTCCTTGCGCGTAGGGAAGGTCGAACAGGTAATACACCAGGCCGCGTGTCGATGGGCCGTCGAATGCATTCTGAAGCGCCTGAAAGTCCGGGCGGCCCTGGCTGTCGAACATCAGGACTTCCCCATCCAGCCATGCCGACTCGATGGGCAGGCGCGCGAGGTCCGCTGCCAGCCCGGGCATTCTGTCCGTCCAGTCATTGCCATTGCGCGTGAAAAGGCGAACGGAGCCTTTGTCGATGCGGGCCAGCAGCCTGTAGCCGTCGAATTTGAGCTCCCAGAGCCATTGCGCCGGTTCGGCTGGCGGCGCATCGGCAAGCGTGGCCAGCTGGGGCTTCAGGCGTTCAGGCAGGGGAGAGGCCTTGGCAGCGACCGGTGGGAGGGCGCCGCGGTCGGCCTGGACCATGCCCGGCGTCCGGGGGGCCGCAGCCGGAGGCAGGGCAGAGACACTGTCGGGCAGGGCGTCGACGACGCTGAATTCCGAGGCCAGGCGGGCAAATTCGTCATGTTCCTTGACCAGAAGCCACGCCGGCTGCTTGTCGTTCCTGCGTCCCTGCATGCGCACAAGCGCCCAGCGTCCCTGCAGTTTGTGGCCGTGGAGAACGAACTTCAGTTTGCCCTGGCGGTAGCCTTTTTCCGCATTTCCCACAGGCTCCCACCAGCCCTTGTCCCAAACGATCACCTGGCCTGCGCCATATTGCCGGGGAGGAATCTCGCCTTCGAAGGTGTTGTACGAAATGGGGTGGTCCTCGACCTGCACTGCCATGCGCTTGTCCGCTGGGTCGTAGCTGGGCCCCTTGGGCACGGCCCAGCTTTTCATCGTCCCCTGCAGCTCCAGGCGCAAGTCGTAATGCAGGCGGCTGGCCCAATGTTTCTGGATCACGTATTGAAGGCCCGCCGGGCTCGATTGCCCGCCTTCCGCAGGCTCGGGCGTCTGAGAGAAGTCGCGCTTTTGCCTGTACGCCCGCAGAGGGTCGGGCCTGCTGTGCGGCCGTGCCTTCTTTGGCTTGCTGTCGTCCCGGCCCTTCTGGGCCTTTGCGGTGGCTGCCATGCGAGGCTTTTCCGTCAGCGGTGCTCAAGGTACTCTCGTACCTGAACCGCGCCGTTGCCGACGGCGGCAACGGCCTCGCGCAGCCGGTCCTCCGAGCACTCGAGTGCCCAGGTCCAGTCACGCAGTTCATGCTCCATTTCCAGATGGATCCATGCGCCTTCAGGCTTCGTCGTGGTGTGGTCTTCATGCATACGAAACTCCCATCGGGTCTTCAGCTTAGCCCTGGAACCGCGGCATGGCTGTAGGCGCAGGGGGAGCCGAAGTCCCAGACCAGGGGCCGGGAAAGCTTCCTGCGTGCCGGCTCTTGTCGTGAGCATTTGCCGATATCGCCATGCGCAAGGGCCTTGCGGCCGGGACGAACGGCATGGGGGCCCGGATGGGCATGCAATGCGCCCCGAGATCCGCTAGGCGGCTTTTTTCCGGGACTCCTTTTTGGCATTGGCGTTCCTGGCCGCCTTTTTGGGGGCCGTCTTGCTTTTTGCCCTTGCCGGGGCTTTCCCTCCCTTGAGGCTGTTTTTCAGCAAGGCGGTCAAGTCGATCACCTTGGCACTTTCCGGTGCCTGCTCTTGCGGCTGAATCACTGTCTTGGCTTTGCCGGCCCTGGCCTTTTTTTCCACCAGCTTCATGACCCGCAGCCGGAACTCGTCCTTGAAGTCGTCCGGATCCCATTCGCCTGACATTTCATCGATCAGCTGCCGGGCCATCTTGAGTTCGGCGGAGGTCACGCCTTTTTTCCCCGCAGGAGGCAATTCGAGGCTGTCCAGGGTCCTGACCTCATCGCCCCAGCGCAGGAGATTCAGCACCAGGGCCGGGCCGGAAGGCACCAGCGCGGCGAGGTGCTGCTTCGTGGCAATGACGACCTTGGCCAGCCCGATCTTGCCCGTGGCAATCAGGGCTTCGCGCAGCAGCGCATAGACTTTGTCGCTCTTGTCCAGCGGCGCCACGAAATAGGGACGTTCAAGGTAAATGAAGGGCAGCTCGGCGGCGTCGACGAAGCGTTCGATCTCGATGGTATGGGTAGTCTTGGGAAATACCGCCTCGATTTCTTCGGGGTCGATGATGACGTACTTGCCTTCTTTGTATTCGACGCCCTTGACGATGTTGTGCTTGTCAATTTCCTTGCCGGTTCGCTTGTTGACGCGTTTGTAGCCCACCGGGTCCAGCGTGCGCTTGTCCAGCCAGTCGAAATTGATGCCTTCCTGGGTGGCGGCGGTATGAAGGCCCACGGGAATGTGTACCAAGCCAAAGGTAATAGCGCCGTTCCAGAGGGTGCGACTTCCACTTGCCATGCCGAAATCTCCATATTGACCGTGAAATTCCAGTCTCGCCGGCCCGGGAGTCGCCGTTTGTAGGCCCGACCATGCCAGCCTGGTAGGCGGGGGCAAACGGGCATCTGGAGAAATCTCCTATGCTGTGCCGATGAGCAGCAGACTTCGAGAAATCGCCGTCCACGTCTGTGAGCCCGCAGCCGGCTCCTTTGTCTGGGTCCTCAGCGAACGCGGCCAGGGCCGATGGAAGGAGCTGCAGCGGGCGGATTCGGGTGTGTCGACCTACAGGGAGGCCATGGCCCATGGCCTGCTTGCGCTGCAGTCGCTGATTCAGGACCTGGACATCGGACCGCGCCAAACCAGCCCGCATCCGGCCCGTGTTGCCAAGAAAGGGCGAAGCAATGGCCGCACGGATGAAGAGCCGCCGTTGCCGCCAGGCCACGGCAGCCATTTCGGCTTTGGCCCGGCCGAATGAAGTGTCTGCCCATCCAGCCGCATGGAGGCACGGCTGCCGGCTAGCGGCCTGATGGCTTGGGCGCCGCTACGCCTTCGTTTGCAGGTGCAGGCGATAGCTGGCGGGCGTTTCACCGAAGACACGGCGGAAAAGGCCTATGTAGGCGCTGACGCTGGCGTAGCCGAGATCAATGGCAATGGCCGTGACGCTCATGCCTTCGGCCAGCATTTCCAGGGAGCGCAGCAGGCGCACGCGCTGGCGCCAGGCGGTGAAGTTGAAGCCTGTCTCGGCCACAAACCGGCGGCTCAGCGTCCGTGAGCTGAGGGCACCGAAATCCGCCCAGCTTTCGATGTCCCGTGCATCGGCCGGATTGGCCATCAAGGCCCGGGCTATGCGCTGAAGGCGGGTGTCCCGGGGCAAAGGCAGTCCAAACGCTTCGGCCGGCAGGCTTCGGATCTCGTCCAGAACAACGGCGCATACATGGGACTGCGCCTCGCTCGGCGGCTCCCCCGGCGGGAAGCCGGCCAGGCGCAACACGGCTTCGCGCAGCAGGCCGGACACCCGGATGGTGCACGGCCGCTTCGGCAGGTCGGCGCATGCCGCTTCCGCGACATAGGCACTCCAGCCGTGATAAGGGCCATGGGAACGCCCGCAATGGGCCTGGTGCGGCGGAAGCCATACGGCATGGATGGCCGGAACAATCCAGACACCGTCATCGACCTGCACGGAAATCAGGCCCTTGATGGAGCCGAACAACTGGCCGCGCGCATGCCGGTGCATCTCGGAAGACAGCTCCCGATCGAGCACACGGGTTGCCGCGACCACGCAAGGGCCTTCGGCGGAGTCCATATAGGCGCCCAGTGCGCTCATGAGATCAGGCATGGCGGATTCGAGATATTTTTTGTCCAATAAATTCTATAGCCGCCATGCCGAAGAGGCATACGCTTGCGAACCTGTACCTCCACCATGGATTTGCTGATGCCTTCCCCTGATTATTTCTCTCCCCCTCCGGCACCATCCCGGCCCCAAGGGCCGGAGGCGGTGGACCTCGATGCGCTATACGATCCGCCGACCGAGCGTATCCGCAACGGCGTACTTCACTACCTGGCGGATTTCCATCGGGAATATCTGGCCAGGGCCACATTCTTCTGCCTGGCCACGGGAGATGCCGCGGGCCTGGATGCCTCTCCGCGCGGCGGTGCTCCTGGCTTTGTTCGGGTGCTGGATGCGCAGACGCTGGTTTTTGCAGACTGGCCGGGAAACAACCGCATCGCTTCGCTGCGCAACCTGCAGCAGGACAGCCGCCTGGCGATGCTGTTCCTGTTTCCCGGCCTGGACCTCTTCCTTCGCATCAACGGCCGTGGCCGGATATCGACCGACAGCGAGCTGCTGCAGGAGCTGCGCGAAGGCCACAAGGTGCCCAAAACCGCGATCGTGGTCCGGATTGACGAAGTGCTGTTTCACTGCGGCCGCGCCCTCCATCGCGCCGGTCTATGGTCCGTCAACAGCCGCCTGGATCCCGGCCTGCTGCCGACAGTGGGCGATGTAATGGCGGGCCTGGCGCGATTGCACGGCGGCTCGCTTGCAGCCGGCCAGGCCGCGCAGGCGAACGAGCACTATGCCCATGCAGTGCGCACGGATCTTTATTGAATCTGGACTCCTGCGCGTGGAAACCTTGTCGCGCCAGAGCCCCGGCTTGCGGGCCGGAGGCTGCCGGTGAGCAACAGCCGGCTGGGCGCAGGGCGGCAGGGGCCCCAAAAAAACGGATAGAACCACCGGAAAAGGCCGCCCAGCATGCGTTCAGTGCTATCGAAGATGTGGTTCAGGACGGCTTGTGCCGCAGCCGTGCCCACATGCGCTGCGTGCCCAGGGCCTGGGCCAGCCTGGCATCCAGCGGCAAGGGCTCGCCATGCACGCGCGCGGCCAGCAGTTCGCCGCACAACAGCGACAGCGTGAGGCCGCGCGACCCCAGGCCGCTCAGCACCCACAGTCCCGGCAGGTCCTGCGCATGCCGGCCCGCCGGGCCGACCACGGGAATGCGGTCATAGGCCGCGCAGCGCACGCGCGACCAGGTCTGCGGCAACTGCGGCGCATCGAAGAAGGCATCCAGCGCGGGCCGGCAGGCGGGCAGCAATGCGGCGAGCTTGTCGGCATTGCTCGCATGGGCGCTGCGCTGCTCCTGCGGCGAAGGCGGCAGCGCGGTGACGTCGCGCTCGAAGGTGGAACCCATCACCCACTGCCGGCCTGGGCCTTGCCCGGAGTCGGATGCCGGAAAGTCAGGCACCAGATTGCCGTGGCCGTTCACCGGAAACGGCGGCATGGCTGCCAGTGTGGCGGGCGTGTGCCCGGCCACGCTGACCTGGCCGCGGATCGGCTGCATCTCCCATTGGCCCGCATCCAGGCCGCTGGCCAGCAGCAGGCCTGTCGTGGCCGGGCCCAGGGCCAGCACCACCATTTCGGCCTGCGCCAGCTCACGGCCCTGCGCATCCAGGGCTTGCCAAAGGGATGTGGCGGTCTGCCGCAGGCGGGCTATCTGCGCCTGCCCCTGCCAGCGGATGCCGGGCGCTGCCAGCAGCGCCCGGACCAGGCGCGCCGGGCGTACCCAGCCGGCCTGCGCATGCCAGACGGCCCGGCTGTCGCCCGGCAGGCGGGCCGCTGCCAGTTGGCCGGCTATGGCGGGCAGGCTCCATTGCCGGCCGGCGGACTCCTGGCCCAGCCATTCGGGCGGCAGCTCGGCCGGCTGGTTCAGGTCGTGCTCGAGCACGCCGCTGTGCGCCCAGTCCACGCCGGCTTCCAGATGCTGGCGTCCGGTCAGCTGCTGCAGGGTCTGCAAGCTGGTGCGCACACCGCTGCGCGACAGGCGCGAGAGGACGCTGTCGTCGGGCGAGACATGGGGACAGAACAGGCCAGCCGGCAGGCCCGAGGCGCCGCTGGCCGGCGCATCGCCGGCGTCGAGCACGGTGACCTGCCAGCCGCGCCGCGCCAGGCTGGCGGCCGCCGCGGCGCCGGCCAGGCCGGCGCCTAGCACCAGGCAGCGTGCCGGGGCCGCAACGGGCGGTGGCAAGCCGTCATCGCGCTGGCGGGGCTCCCACTGCGGGTTGAAGCAGGCCTGCAGGTTGTGGCGCTTGGGCGGTACGCCGGGCACCTTGCGGACCTCGAAGCCCAGCCGCGCCAGGCCTTGCCGGACCTCGCCGGCCACGCACCAGGTGGCCAGCCGTGTGCCGCGGCGGCAGTGGCGGGCCACGGTCTTCAGGGCCTCCGGGCTCCACAGGTCGGGATTGGCGCCGGGCGAAAAACCGTCGAGGAACACGCTGTCGGCGATGAGCTGCTGCTTGCGCAGCATGGTCTGCGCATCGCCGATGTAGAGCGTGAGCAGCACCTGGCCGCCTTCGAACGAGAGCCGGTGCACGCCGGGCAGCAGGCCCCACCACTGGGCGGCCAGCGCCTGGCCCAGAGGACGCAGTTGCGCATCGTCTGGCAGGGCGCGCCGCATGTCTTCGGCCGAGACGGGATAGGCCTCGACCGAGACGAAATGCAGCAGGCGCGGCCGCAGGGGATCGGCCTTCCAGGCGGCCCAGGTGGCAAGGAAGTTCAGGCCGAAGCCGAATCCGGTTTCCAGGATGCGCCATTGCGGCGCACCGGCCCAGGCCTGCGGCAGGCCGCAGCCGCCGAAGAAGGTGTGGCGCGCCTGGTCCAGGCCGCCGAATTCGCTGTGGTAGCGGTCCCCGAAACGGGGGCTGTAGGGCGTGCCGTCAGGCAACCATTCAATGGTTTCGGACATGGGTGACGGAAGTTCGGCCGCGCGGCGCACTCATTCCCAGCGCTGCTGATAGGAAAACACCGGCAGGCGCCACTTGAAGCGTATGGCCGCCAGGCGAAAGGCCAGGCCCCCGGCAAAGCACACGGCGGTGCTGATGTTGGAACTCACCTCCAGCGCGCGCAGCGACAGGAACAGCAGGCACACGGTGAGCGAGACGCTGGCATACAGCTCGCGCCGGAACACCACGGGCACCTGATTGCACAGCACGTCGCGCAAAATGCCGCCGCTGATGCCGGTGATCATGCCGGCCATGACCACCACCACGGTCGGGTAGCCGAGCTCCAGCGCCACGTTGCAGCCGATCAGCGAGAACGCGATCAGGCCCATGGCATCGAGGAACAGGAACACCTGCTTGAGCCGGTACATGTGGCGCGCGATCACCGTGGTCAGCAGGCCGAAGGAGATGACGAGGTAGACGTATTCGGGGTGCTGGGTCCAGCCTATCGGGTAGTGGCCCAGCACCATGTCGCGGATGGTGCCGCCGCCCAGCGCGGTGACGAAGGAAATCACGGCCACGCCGAAGATGTCCATGTTGCGGCGGCCAGCGGCCAGCGCGCCGGCCATGGCTTCGGCGGTGATGGCCACGAGGTAGATCACCAGCATGACGGTGAATTGGGAGGACTGGAAAGAATCCAGCAAGGAAATCGAAGGAAGCATGACGGCCCCGATGGGAAAGGCCACGGCATCCGGCGCAGTGGCAGCTGGATGGGTGGCGCGCCTCTCCCGCTGTCCTTTTACCTGAGAGTTGCATGCACAAGCCCTTGCGCACTTGCCCCTTCGGTGAGCCCTGCAGGTCTTGGCCGCGGGCTGCTCTCCAGTTGGCGAATCCTTCCTGCGGTACTTCGTGCCTGAGCGATTATGGGAGTTTGCGCCTTCGGCGGGAGCCTTCTTGTGTGGCAGGCGCTCCGCTCTCCCGCAGGAAAGCCGCAATTCTAGCCAATCGGCGGGCGGTTTCCGCCGGCCGGCCTCATTTCCATGGCGAGCGGTAGGCCAGCATCTGCGCCAGCGGACCGGGCCTGGCGAACCAGTAGCCCTGGGCGCGCCTGCAGCCCAGGCTGGACAGCAGCAGTGCCTGGGCCTCGAGTTCCACGCCCTCGGCCACGACCTGCACGCCAAAGCCCTCGGCAATGCGCAGCACGGCGGTGACGATGGCCGTGTCCGGCTGGGAGGCCGGCAGCTTGCGCACAAAGCTCTGGTCGATCTTGATGCAGTCGAAGCGCAGCCGGCTCAGATAGGCCAGCGAGGAATAGCCGGTGCCGAAGTCGTCAATCGCGATCTTCACGCCCAATGCCTTGATGGCGCCGATGCGCTGCAGCGTGGCATCGTTGCCTTCGAGCAGCATGGATTCCGTGAGCTCCAGCGTCAGCATGCGCGGGGGCAGGCCGCTGCTGATCAGGACGCGCTCCAGCGTCGTGGCGAAGTCGGACTGGATCAGCTCGCGGGCCGAGACATTGACATGCAGCTCGAAATCCCGGGGCAGCCGGTCCAGATGCGCGGCAATGTCGTGCGCGGCCTGGCGCAGCACCCAGCCGCCTATGCGCAGGATGAGGTCGGACTCCTCGGCCACGGCGATGAAAACGCCGGGCGGGACCATGCCGCGCGTGGGACTGTGCCAGCGCACCAGGGCCTCGGCGCCGCGCATGTGTCCCGTGGCCAGGTCCACCACGGGCTGGTAGTGCACGGCCAGCTCGTGCTTGTCCAGCGCCTGGCGCAGCTCCATGGCCAGCTGCGTGCGCCCCAGCATGCGCTGCGCCAGCGCGGGCTCGTAGGCCACATAGCGGCGCGGTCCGCGCTCTGCCTCGCCCAGCGCGATGCTGGCGTTGCGCAGCCAGTCGGGCAGGGCGCCGGGCAGCAGTTCGCCGGACAGCCCGCCGGCACAGGCTCGCAGGAGAATATCGTCCTCGCCCACGGAAAACGGCTGCGCGAACATGTTCAGCACCTGCAGGCTCCGCTGCTGCAGCTGCTCCGTGTCGAGCTGTTCCAGCCACACGATGGCGAATTCGTTGCTGGCCGGCCGGGCCAGCAGCACCTGGCGCGGCAGCTGCGTGCGCAGGCGCTCGGCCACGGCCTGCAGCAACTGTTCGGCGGTGCTGTGGCCCACGTCGTCGCGGATGCTGCGAAAGTTCTGCAGCTCCAGCAGGCACAGCGCCGCGTGGCAGGGCTTGCCGGCTGCGATGGCGGCCGCGTCGGCACGCTGGATCAGGCCGGCGCGCGTGAGCAGGTGCGTGAGGGTGTCGAACTGCACCAGCGTGCGCATGTGCTCGAAGGATTGCTGCAGCCGCTGCGCCATATGGTTGAAGGCACCCACCAGGGCCGAGATCTCGACCATCCGCGTGGGGGCCAGGGCCTTGGCGGCATCCCAGTCGCCGCCGGCCAGCCGGTGGGCGGCGTCGGCCGTCACCAGGATGGGGCGTATGGCCCGCTGCAGCCACCACAGGCCGAGCGCCAGCCCCAGCAGGGCCAGCACGATGGCGCCCGTCAGGGCGGTGCGGCTGTCGCTGCGTATGCTGCTCACGAGATCGGATTCGGGCAGCACCACCACGATGCGCCAGTCGATGCCGCGCGTGTCGCGAAACGGCGTGATCTGGCCATGGTAGATCTGGCCCTCTTCGGCAAAGCTCAGGTGCAGGGGGGTGTCATCCGTGGCCGGATGCGCCTCCAGCCAGCGGGCCGCGGTGCGCAGCGCAGGCTCGGGCGACTGCGTCAGCGGCAGGCGTGACGGCGACTGGAAGGCGTTGCCCGGCTGCGCCAGTATGGGTCGTGGCAGCGAATGCGCAACCAGGTAGTCCTGTGCATCCACGATGGCGATGAAGCCGTTGCCGCGCAGCGGCTGCGCCTGGAGAAAGCGGTTCATGCTGCTCAGGCGCAGGTCGGCCGCCACGACGCCGACCACGCCTTCGGGCGTCTTCACGGCGGTGGCGGCGGAAAGCGTCACGTCGCCGCGGTCTCCGGCCACCGTGTAGATGGGCGACCAGCGCGGCCCCTCGGCAGCGATCGCATGGCTGTACCAGGGCCGGATGCGCGGATCGTAGCCGGCGTAGCCCAGGGCGTCGGGTGACGGTTCCAGCCCGGGAAAGACGCGCATCATGCCCTGTGTGCTGTCGTCCTGCAGTATCAGGCGGTAGGTGCCGTCGCGTTCGCGCCGCACGCCCGCATACTCGCCCCGTACGCCGCCGAAGCCCATGACGCTGATCTGGTCGTATTGCGCATACAGCTCGCTGAAGGCGCGGATCAGATGGCGGTAGAGGGGGCGCATGTCGCCGGGCCGGTACACCCCGTCGCGCGCCAGCGCGTCGGCCACGGCGTGCTGCACCTGCAGCGGCGTTTCGAGGTATTCGGCCAGCTGGTGCCGCGAGGCGATGGTGATCGCGTCGAGCAGGCGCAGGCTTTCCTGGTTGATGAGCTTGTCCACCTGGCGCTGCTGCCAGAAGGACAGCAGCCCGACCGTCAGCGCGAAGACCGCGATGAACGGGAGAGTGACCGCCGTGCGAAGTGAAAGACGAAGTTGCGGCATGCGCTATTCCGGGGCCCATGACCGGACAAGGGTTTCGGGGCCATCAGCGCATGCAGCCAGGGTGCAGGCGTCCGGCACTTTGTTTGCAAAATGTATCGCAACTGACGGGCATTCGGAAAAAGAAAGATGGGCATGCATCCGCGTCGTCCTTGCGCTCTGCAAAAGCAAAGGCCCCAGGCCTTTCGGCATGGGGCCCTGCAAGGGCGGCGCAGCCTGGTTCCGTCTGTACCGAACCGTCGGTTATGCGCCCGGCGGCACCTGGCCTGCTGGAGCGGCGGTGCCGCCGAAGAAGTGGTTTTTGGAAAAACCCTTTCTGACGTGCTGTGCTGTATTACGCACTGGGCGGGACATAGCCCGCCGCGGCGTCGGCACCGCCGCCGAAGAAGTGGTTTTCCATCTGGCGGGCCAGGTACTGGCGGGCGCGGGCGTCGGCCAGGTTCAGGCGGTTTTCATTGACCAGCATGGTCTGGTGCTTGAGCCAGTCGGCCCAGGCCTGCTTGCTAACGTTTTCATAAATGCGCTTGCCCAGCTCGCCGGGGTAGGGGGGGAAGTCCAGGCCTTCGGCGTCAACGCCCAGCTTGATGCAGTGAACAGTACGTGCCATCGATGCAGTCCTTGTCAGTGATTCAGATGTTTTGGTTATAACAAACTAAAATCTTATTGGTTTGAGTTTTAAGAGCGAGATTGAAGAATGCAGAGCAACGGAACACGGATCCGTTATCCATTCATTCAAAGAACACGGTCTCATGAAAAATCGCCGCCACTTTATCAAGTTTCCCGTTGCCGCCAGCCTGATTGCCGGCTTGACCCTGTCGGCCTTGCCCGCATTGCCGGCCTGGGCGCAGTCTCCGGCCGCGCCCCAGGCGGCCGTGCAGCTGCTCAATGTGTCCTACGATCCGACGCGCGAACTGTACGTGCAGTACAACCAGGCCTTCGCCAAGCACTGGAAGGCCACGAACGGCCAGGACGTGAGCATCAAGCAGTCGCACGGCGGCTCGGGCAAGCAGGCGCGTTCCATCATCGACGGCATCGAGGCCGACGTGGCCACGCTGGCCCTGGCCGGCGACATCGACGCGCTGGTCAAGAACGGCAGCGTCAAGCCCGAGTGGCAAAAGCGCCTGCCGCACAACAGCGCACTCTACAACTCCACCATCGTCTTCCTCGTGAAGAAGGGCAATCCCAAGGGCATCAAGGACTGGGACGACCTGGTCAAGCCCGGCATCCAGGTGATCACGCCCAACCCCAAGACCTCGGGCGGTGCCCGCTGGAACTACCTGGCCGCCTGGGAATACGCCAAGCGCAAGTACGGCGGCGAGGCCCAGGCCAAGGACTTCATCACCAAGCTCTACAAGAACGTGCCCGTGCTCGATACGGGCGCACGCGGCGCCACGGTGACCTTCGTGCAGCGCGGCCTGGGCGATGTGCTGCTGGCCTGGGAGAACGAGGCCTATCTGGCGCTCAAGGAGTTCGGCCCCGAGAAGTTCCAGATCGTCGCCCCCTCGCTGTCCATCCTGGCCGAGCCTTCGGTGGCCGTGGTCGACAAGGTGGTGGACAAGAAGGGCACGCGCACCGTGGCGGAGGCCTATCTCAAGTACCTGTATTCGGAGGAGGGCCAGCGTATCGCCGGCAGGAACTTCTACCGCCCCACGGATGCCAAGGTGGCGGCCGAGTTCAGCACGCAGTTCCCCAAGCTGGAACTGTTCACCATCGACCAGGCCTTCGGCGGCTGGGCCGCGGCCGACAAGGCGCACTTTGCCGACGGCGGCAGCTTCGACCAGATCTACGCCAAGAAGTAAGACTGCAGCACCGGCGGAGCCCACCACCATGTCCATTTTGTTGATTGCCGGCAGCCCCACGCAGCCATCGCGCTCCACGGCCCTGCTCGAGGCCACGGCGCTGCGGCTCAAGGCCCACGGCGCGGCCGTCGAGCCGGTGCTGCAGCTGGCCAGGCTGGATCCCGCGGCCCTGCTGGGCGCGCAGTTCCAGTCCGCCACCGTCCGCGAGGCCACCGAGCGCGTGGCCCGGGCCGATGCCATCGTGGTGGCCACGCCGGTCTACAAGGCTGCCTACAGCGGCCTGCTCAAGGTCTTTCTGGACGTGCTGCCGCAGACCGCGTTCAAGGGCAAGCTGGTGCTGCCCCTGGCCACCGGCGGCAGCCCGCACCACATGCTGGCGCTGGACTATGCGCTGCGCCCCGTGCTGCAGTCGCTGGGGGCCCGCCACATCCTGCCCGGCATCTACGCCACCGACCAGGGCGTGCCCTTGCTGCCCGAGGGCGGCTACGGCCTGGCGGCGGATATTGCCCAGCGCGTGGAGGATGCCGCCGAACTGCTGGCCGGCGACCTGCGCCGCAACGCGGCCTGGAGTGCGGCCACGGAATTCGAAGACGTCGCCTTTGCCGACGTGCGATGTAGCGTCTGATCCCTTTGCCGGCCGGTGCGCCATCGCCGCGCACACCGCAGCCGCCCGTTTTTGATCTCCAATTTTCATAGCAGGCAGCGCCCATGAATGGGGCGCATGGGGAACTTTTGCCCTGATTTCCTGCCCGCCACGCAAACAGGCAAGCACCATGACCGAATTCCACATTTCCGATCTCTCCGCTTCCGCACCGGCCGTGCCGGCCCGCCGCCGATGGCTGCAGACCTCGCTGGCGGCCGCCGCCGTGCTGGCCACCACGGGCGCGGCCTGGGGCCAGGGCCAGGGCACCGCAGCCGCGGGCCCGCGCGTGCTGCGCGTGGGCCACCAGAAGGGCTGGCTGTCGGTGCTCAAGAACCGCGGCACGCTGGAAAAGCGCCTGGCGCCGCTGGGCGTGTCCGTGCGCTGGATCGAGTTCAACGCCGGGCCCGTGCAGCTCGAGGCCCTGAACGTGGGCTCCATCGACTTCGGCGACGTGGGCGAGGCGCCGCCCATCTTCGCCCAGGCCGCGGGCGCGCCGCTGGTCTACGCGGGCGCCACGGTGCCGCGTCCCGCGCTGGAGGCCGTGCTGGTGCCCAAGGATTCGCCGATCCGCAGCGTGGCCGACCTCAAGGGCAAGCGCGTGGCCTACAACAAGGGCTCCAACGTGCAGTACTTCCTGGTCAAGCTGCTGCAAAAGCACGGACTGCAGTACGGCGACGTGCAGTCCGTCTTCCTGGCCCCGGCCGATGCGCGTGCGGCCTTCGAACGCGGCTCCGTCGATGCCTGGCTGATCTGGGACCCGTTCCTGGCCGCGGCCCAGAAATCGCTGGATGCGCGCCTGCTGGCCGATGCCACGGGCGTGGTCAACAACCGGGCCTACTACTTCACCTCGCGCGACTTCGCCACCAAAAATGCCGACGTGCTGCGCATCGCCATCGAGGAGCTCAACGCCATCGATCTCTGGGCCTCCAGGAACCAGGCCGCCGCCGCGGCAGAGCTGGCGCAGGTGCTGGGATTGGAGACCGCCGTGACCGCGCTGTACCTGAGCCGTGCGCGCTTCGGCACGACCGCCGTGACGCCCGAGATCCTGGCCGAGCAGCAGCAGATCGCCGACACCTTCTTCGACCTCAAGCTCATTCCCAAAAAGCTCAACCTGCTGCACGCGGCCCCCGTGGACCTGCTGGCCAGCCGCTGAGACAGCATCAAAGAGGTGTACACCATGCCCCAACCACCGAGCATTCCCCGTTTTCAGCGCGGGCGCCGCCAGGCCCTGCAATTGCTGGGCACCACGGCCTTTGCCTGGACGCTGGCCGACCACTTTGCGCGCGCCGAGTCCGTACCGGTCACCCAGGCGCCCGCGCAGCTGCGCATCGGCTATCAGAAATCCGCCGTCAACCTGGTCATCCTCAAGCAGCATGGCGTGCTGGAAAAGCGCTTTGCGCAGACCAGGATCAGCTGGCTGGAATTTCCGGCCGGGCCGCAACTGCTGGAGGCGCTGTCGGCCGGCAGCCTGGACTTCGGGCTGACCGGCGATTCGCCGCCCGTGTTCGCCCAGGCCGCGGGCAAGGACCTGCGCTATGTGGGCGCGGAGCCGCCCAAGCCCGAGAGCTCGGCCATCCTGGTGCCGGCCGACTCGCCGCTGACACGCCTGGCCGACCTCCAGGGCAAGCGCATCGCGCTGCAAAAAGGCTCCAGCGCCCACTACCTGCTGGTGCGGGCGCTGGACAAGGCCGGCATCGCCTGGAGCGAAATCCAGCCCATTTACCTGGCGCCGGCCGATGCGCGCGCCGCCTTCGAGCGCAAGAGCGTGGATGCCTGGGCCATCTGGGATCCGTTCTACGCGGCCACCGAGCTGGCCATACGCCCGCGCGTGCTGACCAACGGAGAAGGCCTGTCGGGCAACAACTCTTTCTACCTGGCCTCGCGCGAGGTGGTGGAGCGCCATCCGCAGGTGATCAAGGCATTGTTCGAGGAGCTGACGCGCGCCGACCGGTTCGCCCAGGCCTCGCGCCAGGAAAGCGTGAGCCTGATCGCGGCCTTCAGCGGGCTGGATGCGAACGTGGTGAGCCGCTTCATCGCCCGGCGGCCCAGCTCGCCCGTGGGGCTGATCGGCCCGGCCATCGTGGCCGAGCAGCAGCGCGTGGCCGATGCGTTTTTTCGTCTCGGCCTGATACCGCGCCAGGTGCGCGTGGCCGACATCGTCTGGCAGCCCTCGGCCGCGGAATTCGCGCGCCTGGCCGCCTCCACCCCCATTGGCGGACCCCAGGTCTAAGGAGAAGCAAGCATGCAGGTTTTCTGGTTCATTCCCACCCATGGCGACAGCCGCTACCTGGGCACGGCCCAGGGCGCGCGCCAGCTCAGCCACGATTACGTCAAGCAGGTGGCGATCGCCGCCGACAGCCTGGGCTACGAAGGCGTGCTCATCCCCACCGGGCGCTCCTGCGAGGACCCCTGGGTGGTGGCCTCCAGCCTGATCCCCGTCACCCGGCGGCTCAAGTTCCTCGTGGCCGTGCGCCCGGGCCTGCACCAGCCCAGCCTGGCCGCGCGCATGGCGGCCAGCTTCGACCGCCTTTCCGAAGGGCGCCTGCTGATCAACCTGGTCACCGGCGGCGACCAGGCCGAGCTCGAGGGCGACGGCGTATTCCTCGACCATGCGCAGCGCTACGAGCAGTCGGCCGAGTTCATCCGCATCTGGCGCGAGATCCTGGCCCGCAGCCACGAGGGCGGCACGCTGGACTACGAGGGCAGGCATCTGACGGTCAAGGGTGCCAGGCTGCTGTTTCCGCCGCAGCAAAAGCCGTATCCACCGGTGTACTTCGGCGGCTCCTCGGCGGCCGCGCACGAGCTGGCGGCCGAACAGGTCGACGCCTACCTGACCTGGGGCGAGCCGCCCGCCGAAGTGGCCCGGAAGATCGCCGATGTGCGCGAGAAAGCCGCCCGCCACGGCCGTACCGTGAAATTCGGCATCCGCCTGCACGTGATCGTGCGCGAGACCGAGCAGGAAGCCTGGGCCGATGCCGAGCGCCTGATCAGCAAGGTGCAGGACGAGACCGTGGTCCAGGCCCAGGCCGCATTCGCGCGCATGGACTCCGAAGGCCAGCGCCGCATGGCGGCCCTGCACGCGGGCGGCACTAAGCGCAGCCGCCAGGACCTGGAGATCAGCCCCAATCTCTGGGCTGGCGTGGGCCTGGTGCGCGGCGGCGCGGGCACGGCCCTGGTGGGCGATGCGCAGACCGTGGCCGACCGCATCCGGGAATATGCAGACCTGGGCATAGACACCTTCGTGCTCTCGGGCTACCCGCATCTGGAGGAGGCCTATCGCTTTGCCGAGCTGGTGTTCCCGCTGCTGCCATTGGCCGTACGCGACAAGCTGGCCGGCGGCAACGCGGGCGGCCCGTTCGGCGAGACCGTGGCCAATCTGTACTCGCCGGGCGTCGTCCAGGGCGAGCCGGTGCGGGTTTCGCAAAGCTGATACGGCCAGACGCAAGGAGTTTTTTGCATGAGTGAAGTTCAAACCGCAGGCCTGAAGCAGGCGGATGCGATCAAGGGCGCAGACCTGGCCCGCACCACCATCCACCTGTCCACCGGACTGGCGCGCAGCGTGGGCCTGCGCCTGGTTCCCTGGCTGGTGCCCCTCGCGCTGATCGCGGCCTGGCAGGTGGCGTCGGCCCAGGGCTGGCTGTCCACCCGCGTGCTGCCGGCACCGCTGGACGTGCTGCGCGCGGCCTGGGCACTGGCCGTCTCGGGCGAGCTGTGGACCCATGTCAAGGTCAGCGCCGGCCGGGCCCTGGCCGGCCTCGCCATCGGCGGCAGCCTGGGACTGGCGCTGGGCCTGCTCACGGGCTCGCAGCGCTGGGCCGAGACCCTGCTGGATTCCACCATCCAGATGGTGCGCAACATTCCCGCGCTGGCGCTGATCCCGCTGGTCATCCTGTGGTTCGGCATCGACGAGTCGGCCAAGCTGTTCCTGATCAGCGTCTCGGTGTTCTTTCCGATCTACCTCAACACCTTCCACGGCATACGCAACGTGGACCCGGGGCTGATCGAGATGGGCAGGAGCTACGGCCTCACGCGCTGGCAGCTGTACCGCGACATCATCCTGCCGGGCGCGCTGTCGTCCATCCTGGTGGGCCTGCGGTTCTCGCTGGGCCTGATGTGGGTGATCCTCATCGTGGCCGAGACCATCTCCGCGCAGTCGGGCATCGGCTACCTGACCATGAACGCCCGCGAGTTCCTGCAGACCGACGTGGTGCTGGTCGGCATCCTGCTCTATGCCCTGCTGGGCAAGCTGGCGGATATGTTCGCCCGCTCGCTGGAGCGTTGGTGGCTGCGCTGGCACCCGAGTTATGCGACGCCCCCCTGAGCCGCTGCGCGGCTTCCCCCTGGGAGGAGGACGGCGGCCTTTGCGGCGGGGCGGCCCTTGCCGGCCGCCGCCGATGGGGTACGCCAGTTTTTCAGGCTGCGCGCTTTTACGTAGATAAAAGAATAGGAACTGCAATGACTCCATTGACAAGCCGCTTCAGCCGGGCCGTGGCCGGCGCATTGAATGCAAGCTTTCCCCTGGTGACCTGGGAGTCCTCGTGGGAGGAAATCCAGGCCCTGGAGACCAGGCGCCAGGCCGAACTGGCGGAGCGCGAGGAGCGCGCCGTGCGGCGCAAGCTGGTGTCGGGCGTGCACCTGCAGGCCAGCGCACTGAGCAAGCGTTACGGCGAGCGCGAGGTGCTGCACCAGGTGCAGCTCGATGTGCGGCCCGGCGAGTTCATCGCCATCGTGGGCCGCAGCGGCTGCGGCAAGAGCACCCTGTTGCGGCTGGTGGCAGGGTTGGAGACGGCCAGCACGGGCCAGGTGCGCATCGACGGAGCCGACGCCGCCGATGCCCGGGACGACACGCGCATCATGTTCCAGGACGCGCGCCTGCTGCCCTGGCTGCGCGTGCTGGACAACGTGACGCTGGGCCTGCCGGCCTCGGCGCGGGAAAAGGGGCGCGAGGTGCTGGCCCAGGTGGGCCTGGCAGACCGCGAGAACGAATGGCCGGCCCGGCTTTCGGGCGGCCAGCGCCAGCGCGTGGCCCTGGCCCGGGCGCTGGTCCACCAGCCGCGCCTGCTGTTGCTCGACGAGCCGCTGGGCGCGCTCGACGCCCTGACCCGCATCGAGATGCACCGGCTGATCGAAGGCCTGTGGCGCCGCCATGGCTTCACGGCGCTGCTGGTCACCCACGACGTGCAGGAAGCCGTGGCACTGGCCGACCGCGTCGTGCTGATCGAGGACGGCCGCATCGCCCTGGACGAAACCATCGCACTGCCGCGCCCGCGCTCGCATGGCGACCCGGCCTTTGCCGCGCTGGAGGAACGCATCCTGAACCGCGTGCTGCAAAAGCCCGATGCACCGGCCCAGGATGACGGCCGCGGCGCCTGGCCCGGCGTGCCGGCCCATGGGCTGCGCTGGGCGGTGTGAATCCCGCAGATGGCATGAAAACGGCAGTCAGCGCTTGATGGGCAAGCGCCGGCTGCTCTTTTTTGGAAAGCGTTCCATCACGCCGCGGGCCGGGCGCCGGGTCGTGCGGCGCCGGGCTTTAGAATCCTGGGCTTCCCGTTGCCAGGGGGGCCGGCCCATGAAGCGGCCGCGGCCCCTGGTGCCCGCAGTTCCCGGTCCGGGGCTCACCAAGGATTCTTCGCGTGCATTCGCCCACTTCTCATGGCCGCCGTGCCTTCATGGCATCGGCCGCTGCCGCATCTCTTCCCTTTGCTCTTTCCCTTCCCGGCCGGGCAGCCGCTGCGCCGGCCGCCATCCAGCTCAAGCTCGGCTATCCGCTGCCGCAGAACTCCCAGTTCGGCGCGGCGGCCACCGCGTTTGCGCAGGAGCTGGCCCGCCTGACCGAGGGCCGCTTCGGCGTCCAGCAGTTCCCTTCCAGCACCCTGGGCGGCGAGCGCGAGATGATCGAGGGCGTGCAACTGGGCAGCCAGGACCTGGCCCTGGTGTCCACCGGCGCCATCGGCAACTTCGTGCCCCAGGTCACCATCTTCGACCTGCCCTTCCTGTTCCGCGACTACGCGCACGCCCATGCCGTGCTCGACGGCGCCATCGGCTCCGAGATGCTGCAGCGCTTTCCGGCGCGCGGCCTGGTGGCGCTGGCCTGGGGCGAGGGGGGCTTTCGCCACATCACCAACTACAAGCGGCCCATCGTGCAGCCGCAGGACCTGCGCGGCCTCAAGATCCGCACGCAGGAAAATCCCATGCACATCGCGGCGTTCAAGGGGCTGGGCGCCAGCCCCACGCCGATCAACTGGCCCGAGACCTTCATGGCGCTGCAGCAGCGCACGGTGGACGGGCAGGACAACCCGATCTCGGTGATCGAGGCTTCCAAGCTCTACGAGGTGCAGAAGTACCTGTCGCTGACCCAGCACCTGTACTCGCCCGCGCTGTTCCTGGTGTCGCCGGCGCTGTTCGGCAAGCTGTCCAGGGCCGACCAGGAAGCCTTCCGCGCCGCGGCGCGCGCCGGGGCCCTGGCCATGCGCCAGCGCGTGGCCGCTGACGAGCAGTCGGGCGTGCGCAACCTCAAGCAGCACGGCATGGCCGTGGTCGAGCAGGTCGACAAGGCGCCGTTCATCGCGGCGCTCGAAACCAGCTACCAGAATTTCAACCAGCAGTTCGGTGCGCAGAACATCGAACGCATCCGGCAGGTGAGCTAATCCATGCGCTATTCCATCTTTTCCGTCCAGGACCACCATCCCTCGCTGCACCGCTCGGTGGCCCAGCTCTACGAGCAGGTGATCGCCGAGGCCAAACTGGCCGAATCGCTGGGCTACGACACCTTCTTCGTGGCCGAGCACCATTTCCACGAGTGCGGCTCGGTGCCCAACCCGGCCGTGTTCCTGGCCGCGCTGGCGCGCGAGACGACGAAGATCCGCCTGGGCGTGGCGGTGTCCAACATCACCATCCACAACCCGCTGACCATTGCCGAGGACTACGCGATGGTGGACATGCTCTCGGGCGGCCGGCTCACGCTGGGCGTGGGCTCGGGCTACCTGCGCCACGAGTTCGAGGGCCACCGCGTCTCGCCCGAAGAAAAGCGCGAGCGCTTCGACGAGAACCTGCAGGTCGTGGTGCAGGCGCTGACCGGCGAGCCCGTGCACTTCCAGGGCAAGTACAACGACCTGCCGGGCGTGGCGCTCAACGTGCAGCCGTTGCAAAAGGACAGGCTGCCCATCCACGTCGCCATCCAGCGCCGCGAGGCCGCCTACCACGTGGGCCGCCAGGGCCGCAACATCTTCTCGCTGCCGTATTCGTGCCTGACCTCGTTCGAGGAGATCCGCGGCCTGGTCGAGGACTACCGCAAGGGCTACCGCGAGTCCGGCGCGCCGGGCGAGGGCAGCGCGGTGCTGGCCTTCCACTGCCACGTGGCCGAGACCGATGCGCAGGCCAAGCTGAACGCGGAGCAGGCCTTCAACCTGTACCTGGACACGCGCCTGTTCTACGACACCCGCCGCACCTATGACACCGTGGTGAGCGCCGGCCTGGGCATGTTCGGCTCGCCGCGCACCGTGGCCGACCAACTGGTGGGCCTGAGCGAGATGGGCATCGACCACGTGATGTTCCTGCAGAACTTCGGCGTGCTGGATTCAAAGCTGGTGCATGACTCCATGCGCCGTATTGCCAACGAGGTCATGCCCGAGGTGCTGCGCCGCACCGGCAAGGCCTGATGGATCGAAGCGGAAATGGCTTCCAGTGCCTGATGCAAAGGCGTAGATAGCTATTGTTTTCAAAGCGTTAGCCGCCAAAGGCGGACGCGTTCTGCAAGCCCTGGGGCTGCAGAGCGCGTCCGCCTTTTTTGTTAGATGTTTTGGGTATAAAAAATCTATTTCTTATTTGTTTGAGTTTTGACGCATGGCTTCCAGAATGAAAGTCATCGGTGCGCCTGCACTGCTGCTTTCATTCAATCAACGGACTTTCCAGGAGAAGCTCATGTCCATTCAAGCCATCAACGTGCGCAACCAGTTCAAGGGCAAGGTGCGCGAAATCATCCGCGGCGACGTGGTCTCGGAAGTCGATGTGGAAACACCCTGGGGCACGGTGACTTCGGTGATCACCACGCGCTCCGTGGACGAACTGGGCCTGGCCCCGGGCTCGGAGGTGGTGGCGCTGGTCAAGTCGACCGAGGTGTCGATCGCGAAACTTTGACTACCCCTTGAGCGGCTGCACTGCTTCCCCCTGGAAGGGGGACGCCAGCCTTTGCTGGGGCAGCCCACGCTGCGGGGCGGCGGGGCCGCCTAGGCCCTTGCTGGCTGTCCCGCGCCTGGGTCGCGCCGGTTTTATGCATGGCGCCCAGTGCTCTGCCTTCCAGCTCCATTCCATAAAAGGTTTTGACCATGTCCCACCCCAACGATCACGCGGCCGCGTTCACCCGGTTCGGCGTGGAGCCCTATACGCCGACCATAGGCGCGGTCATCCATGAGCTGGATCTGCGCCAGCCGCTGGACGAGGCCACGCGCGCCGAGCTGCGCGCCGCGCTCGCCCGGTACGAGGTGCTGTTTTTCCGCGACCAGGAACTCACGCCGCGCCAGCAGGTGGATTTCACGCGCAGCTTCGGCGAGGTGGCCGAGGTCAAGGCCTTTTTTCCACGGCTGCAGGACCAGCCCGAGATCGAGATCGTGGAGAGCACGGCCCAGCGTCCCAGCGCGGCCAGCAACTGGCACTCCGACATCACCTGGCGCGAGAACCCGCCGCTGGGCACCAGCCTGTATGCGCAGGTGATTCCGGCCCATGGCGGCGATACGCTGTGGGCCAGCCTCACGGCCGCCTATGCCAGCCTGCCGGCCGCGCAACAGGCCTACCTGGAGACGCTGACGGCCGTGCATACCTGGGAGATCAGCGGCTGGACCGAATACCTGCTGCGCAAGGACGCCAGCGGCGAAGAGCTGCGCGCGGCGCGGGCCAAGTATCCGCCGGTGGAACACCCGGTGGTGCGCGTGCACCCGGTCACGGGCAAGAAGATCCTCTACGTCAATCCCACGTTCACCAGCCACATCAAGGGGCTCAAGCGCGCCGACAGCGATGCGCTGCTGGCCCAGCTGTTCGGCCTGGCCCAGGTTCCCGAGTTCCAGGCGCGACTGCGCTGGCAGCCCGG
Organism: Comamonas sp. w2-DMI; assembly: GCF_040187735.1. NCBI lineage: Bacteria > Pseudomonadati > Pseudomonadota > Betaproteobacteria > Burkholderiales > Comamonadaceae > Comamonas > Comamonas sp. w2-DMI. The sequence continues at coordinate 86,976 of NZ_JBANEL010000003.1, forward strand.
CACGCTGGCGGTATGGGACAACCGCTCCACCCAGCACTATGCCGTGGGCGATTTCTTTCCCCAGCACCGCAAGCTGCACCGCATCACCATCACCGTGGACAAGACTTTCTGAACGGTCTGGATAGAACCGGAGAAAAATCCCAAGGGCGTGCCATGCACGCCCTTTTTGCTTTCATATCAATAGCTTGAAACGCTTTGGTAGCAAGCTTGCGAGCAGGTTTCTCATAACTTTCCGGCAGTAGCTTCCGCGCGAAACATCTTTGTCCATGCATATTGCTATTTACCATTTATCGTTATAAGAAAACTAAATTAAATTCTTTTTGATTCTAAAAAAGCCGTGGCCAGCAAGCTGCGTCCACGGCGGAAAAGGTTCTGAAGGAATGTCGATTTACGCTGTCTCCTCTCTTTCGCGCGCCATGCCCGCGCTGCAGCGCTTGCCGCTGCGGCTGTCATCCGGCCCGCTGCAGCGCCTGGGCCGGGCCTGGCTGACCGCCTGGGTGTTTCCGCTGACCTTGCTCGCGCTGTGGCAGCTGGCCAGCGTCAGGCAATGGGTGCCCGAACAGGTGCTGCCCGCGCCGGCCCAGGTGTGGGCCGCCTTGTCCGAGCTGTGGACCTCGGGCGAGCTGGGGAGTCATCTGCGCATCAGCATGCAGCGCGTGGCCGCGGGCTTTGGCCTAGCCCTGGCCCTGGGGCTGCCGCTGGGCATAGGCCTGGGGCTGTCGGCCACCTTCCGCGACTATGTGTACCCGCTGTTCAAGGCGCTGGCCCAGGTGCCGGTGATCGGCTGGCTGCCGCTCCTGATCCTGCTGGTGGGCATTGACGAGGAACTCAAGTTCCTGCTGATCGCCAAGGCGGCCCTGGTGCCCATCGTGGTCAATACCTGCCAGGGCATACAGGGCGTGCCCCAGCGCTTCGTGGAGGTGGCGCGCGTCTATGGCTTCACGCGCCGGCAGCTGCTGGGCCGCGTGGTGTTTCCCGCGGCCACGGCCGCCATCTGGAACGGGCTGCGCTACGGCCTCACCCATGCCTGGCTGGCCCTGGTGGTGGTGGAGCTGCTGGCGTCCTCCGAGGGCATAGGCTTTCTCATCGTCTACGGGCGCCAGCTGTTCCAGCTCGATGTGGTGCTGGCCGCCGTGGTGGCCGTGGGGGCCGTGGGCTTTGCGCTGGACCGGCTGCTGGCCCTGGCCGAGGCGCGGCTGCTGCGCTGGCGCCGCACGGGGTTCTGAAGGAGGACTGCCATGGCGACGACCCGCTCGTTCCCCAACCCCTTCACCCTGGTGCCGCGCCGGCTGCGCGGCTGGATTCTTCCCCTGCTGCTGCTGGGCGTCTGGGCCTGGGCCGCGCATGCGCGCTGGACGGATTCTTCCCTGCTGGTCTCCCCGCTCGATGTCTGGCGCCGGGCCGTGGACCAGGTGCGCAGCGGCGCGCTGGCGCAGGCCTTGTCGGCCAGCCTGTGGCGCTGCCTCTGGGGCGTGGCCCTGGGCAGCGCCGCGGGCCTGGCCGTGGGAGCGCTGCTGGGCGCCTCGCGCCGGGCGGAGCGGCTGCTTGGGCCCAGCTTTCACACCCTCAAGCAGATCTCGCTGTTCGCCTGGATCCCGATGCTGTCGGTGTGGTTCGGCATCGGCGATGCGGCCAAGGTGGCCTTCGTGGCCATGGCGGCCTTCTTCCCGGTGGTGCTGGGTACCTTCGAAGGCGTGCGCAGCGTGCCGCGCGAATACGTGGAAGTGGCGCGCGTGCTGGACTTCAGCCGCTGGCAGATGCTGGCGCGCGTGGTGCTGCCGGCGGCCGCGGCCTCCATCTTCACGGGGTTGCAGCTGGCGGTGATCTACGGCTGGCTGGCCACGCTGGGCGCCGAGTACCTGCTGGCCTCGGGCCAGGGCCTGGGCAACACCCTGATCGACGGGCGCGAGCATTTCTGGATGGACCTGGTGCTGTTCGGGGTGGTGGTGATCGCCCTGGTGGGCTTTGCGCTCAACAGCCTGCTGGTGGCGGTGGAGCGCCGCCTGCTGGCCTGGCCGAGGTATTGAACCCCCTGAGGCGCTGCGCGCCTTCCCCCTGGAAGGGGGACGACGCCCTTGCTGCGGGGCGGCCCTTGCTCGGCGTCTCTGGGATGGAGCGTGCGGGCTCAAAGGGCGCGTACGACGTTTGATCGATGAATGAAAGAGAGAACAAGATGGCGCATGCCGATTCCCTGGAAATCCGGGGGCTGAACAAACGTTATGAAGTCGAGGGCCGCGCGCTGCCCGTGCTGCAGGACGTGAACCTGTCCATCGCCGCCGGCGAGTTCGTGAGCATCGTGGGCTCCAGCGGCTGCGGCAAGTCCACGCTGCTGCGCCTCATCGTCGGGCTGGAGAGCGAGTACGAAGGCCAGGTGCTGCTGGGCGGGCGCCCCGTGGCCGGGCCGGGCCTGGAGCGCGGCATCGTGTTCCAGGAGCACCGGCTGTTTCCCTGGCTCACGGTGGAGAAGAACGTGGCCATGGGCCTGCTCAACGCGGGCCTGCCCCGGGCCGCGCAGGAGCAGGCCGTGCGCGAGCACATCGCGCTGGTGGGGCTGCAGGGCTTCGAGCAGGCCTATCCGCACCAGCTTTCGGGCGGCATGTCGCAGCGCGTGGCGATTGCGCGCGCCCTGGTCAACCGGCCCGACGTGCTGCTGCTGGACGAGCCCTTCGGCGCGCTGGACGCCATGACGCGCGCCCACCTGCAGGACGAGCTGCGCCGCATCTGGCAGCAGGAGGGCATCACCATGATTCTCGTGACCCACGACGTGGAGGAGGCGGTCTACCTCGGCCAGCGCGTGGTGGTCATGGAGCCGCGGCCCGGCCGCATACGCCGCACCGTGCCCGTGCCGCTGGCCCAGCCGCGCGAGCGTGCCTCGGCGGCCTTTGCCGCCGTGAGGGACGAGGTGCTGCGCGAGTTTTCTCCCGCAGGCCTGGCCGAGGCGCCGCAGCTGCTGCCGGCCGACCTGCCCACGGACCTGCCTGCTGTGCATTGGCGCTTCGCGGTCTGAGCCTTCTCCATTTTTTTCTTTCAAAAACCTTCACAGAGATTTCCCATGAACCATGAATCGCTGACCTCTGTTGCCGCCTCGCACGGCGTTGCCGAACCTGCCCGCGTGTCCGGCGCTGCCGGCGCCATCACACGCCGCTCCCTGCTGGCCCTGAGCCTGGCCGCGGGTGCCGCGCCCTGGGTGGCGCGGGCCCAGGCCACGGCCAGGGTGATACGGCTGGGCTCGCCCGATCTGGGAACGGCCGGCAAGCCTAGCCCGGGCGCGGGCTCGGCAGCGGTGCTGCACGCCCGCAAATGGCTGGAGCAGGAGTTCGCGCGCGACGGCATCAAGGTCGAGTGGCACTTCTTCCGCGGCGCGGGCCCGGCCGTGGCCGAGGCGCTGTCGGCCAGGCAGCTGGACATCGTCTTCCTGGGCGACCTGGCCTCGGTCATCCACAAGGCGCGCGGCCTGGACACGCGCTTCATCGCCGCCACCGGGCGCGGCACGGGCAGCTACCTGGCCACGGCGCCGGGCTCCGGCATTAAGACCGTGGCCGACCTGCGCGGCAAGAAGATCTCGGTGCTCAAGGGCACGGCCTACCAGCGCCCGTTCGACCACCTGCTGGCCGGCGCGGGCCTGACGGAAAAGGACGTCAAGCTCATCAACATGGACTGGCCCAGCTCCAAGGCCGCCGTGGTGGCGGGGCAGCTGGACGCCACCTTCGGCGGCTCAGACCTGTTCGTGCTGCGCGACAAGGGGGTGGGCATTCCCATCAGCACGCGCGGCAAGGGGCGCGACCTGTCCATCAGCTCGGGCATGCTGGCCACGCAGGAGTTCACCACCGGCCAGGCCCCGCTGCTGCAGCGCGTGACCAGCCAGCTGGTGCGGGCGGCGCAATGGGCGTCGCAGGAATCGCACCGCGAGGAACTGATCCGCCTGTATGCCGAGACCAGCGGCAATCCAGAGATCGGCTTTCGCGAGGAACTCGCGGGCGACGACCTGAACCAGCGTTTCTCGCCGCTGCTGGACGACGGCCTCAAGGCCGCCTACCAGGGCGTGCTCGACGACGGCAAGCGTCTGGGCCTGGTGCGCGGCAGCATCGACGTGAATGCCTGGCTGGCGCCGGCCTTCGTGCAGCAGGCGCTGCAGGACCTGAAGCTGCAGGCGCAGTGGCGCGCCACCGATGCCAACGGCAAGGCCCTGGCCCAGGCCGCGGGCAAGAAAGGCGCGGCATGAGCAGCGATCAGCGTCCCAACATCGTCTTCATCCTGGCCGACGACCTGGGCTGGGCGGATCTCAGCGTCTACGGCCAGGCCGACTACCAGACCCCGCACCTGGACGCGCTGGCCGCCCAGGGTGTGCGCTTCACCCAGGCCTATGCCAACTCGGCCGTCTGCTCGGCCACGCGCTTCGCGCTGATCACGGGCCGCTACCAGTACCGGCTGCGCGGCGGGCTGGAGGAGCCGCTGGTGCGCCAGGCCCATGTGCATGGCCTGCCGCCCGGGCATCCCACGCTGCCCTCGCTGCTGCGGGATGCGGGCTACGACACCGCGCTGATCGGCAAGTGGCACCTGGGCAGCCTGCCGCACTTCGGTCCGCTCAAGAGCGGCTACGGCCACTTCTTCGGCAACTACGGCGGCGCCATCGACTACTTCACGCACAAGCCCGGCGTGGGCGAGGCCGTGCCGCGCGATCTGTACGAGGGCGAGGTGCCGGTGGAGCGCGTGGGCTACTACACCCAGCTGCTGGCCGACGAGGCCGTGGACTGGATCCAGGGCAAGAACGGGCGCCGCGACACGGGCAAGCCCTTCCTGCTGTCGCTGCACTTCACGGCGCCGCACTGGCCCTGGGTGGGGCCGGAGGACGAAGAGATCTCGCGCAGCCTCAAGGACCTGTTCCACTACGACGGCGGCAATCTCGCCACCTATGCGCGCATGGTGCGCTCGCTGGACCAGGCCGTGGGCCAGGTGCTCGAGGCCTTGCGCGAACAGGGCCTGGAGCGCAACACCATCGTGGTCTTCACCAGCGACAACGGGGGCGAGCGCTTTTCCAAGACCTGGCCGTTCACGGGCCAGAAGACAGAGCTGCTCGAAGGCGGCATACGCGTGCCCACGCTGCTGCGCTGGCCGCAGCGCATCGCGCCCCAGGTCAGCAGCCAGGTCGCCGCCAGCATGGACTGGCTGCCCACGCTGCTGGCGGCCGCCGGCGTGGCCCCCGATGCGGACCATGCGCCCGACGGCGACAACCTGCTGCCCGTGCTCGAAGGCCGGGCGCCGCCGTATGCGCGCACGCTGTTCTGGCGCTACAAGGCGCAGGAGCAGCGCGCGGTGCGTGCCGGCGCCTTCAAATACCTGAAGATCAACGACAACGAATTCCTGTTCGACGTGGAGGACGATGCGCGCGAGCGCGCCAACCTGCGCCACCGGCATCCCGAGGTCTTCGAGTCGCTCAAGCGCCAGTGGGAGGCCTGGAACGCCCAGTTCCTGCCCATCACCGAAGAGGTGTTCACGCACGGCGTGACGCCCGACATCCAGGCCGACCGCTACGCGCCGCAGAAGCCCCGGCGCGAGCTGTGAGCCCGGGCCGGCGCAGCGGGAATCAACCCCAGAGCGCCGGCTTGTTCACCATGAGGAAATAGGTGCCTGCCATGGCCAGGAAGGCCGGGTAGCCCAGCGTTTCCCAGCGGCGCTGGTAGGCCAGGTAGAGCGCGGGCAGGGCGCCTGCCTGCCGGTGGGCCTGGGCTGCCATGGCGGCCATGCGCACCTGCAGCCAGACCACGGGCAGCCAGCAGGCGCCGGCCAGCGCATAAAGCCCCAGCGACAGCGCCAGCCAGGGCGTGGACAGCGGCCAGCCTGCCATGTGCGCCATGGCGATGCCGGTGGCCGGCTGGATGAAGATGCAGGGTGTGGTGAACCACCAGTCGGCCCGCACGACGAGCCGCGTGACCACGGCCTGCGCCGCCACCGAGCCGCTGCGGTTGGCAAAGAACATGTAGAAGGCCGAGCCCAGGCCGGTGCCGACCAGCAGCACGCTGGAGACGATGTGCAAAGTCTTGAGCAGCAGATAGGTATTCATGGATTTTCTCTGGTGGCAGAGGGAGTGCGGCCGGCCTGCACCAGAAAGCACAGCATGGCGGCGATCGGCAGGTTCTTGAGCAGCGGGCCCAGCGGGTGCAGCCAGAGCAGGGGCTGCAGCGCCGTGCCCGCCACGGTCATGGTGGCCATCAGGGCCAGCGCGGCACCGTAGCTGGCGCGGCCGGGCCTGAAGGCCAGGGCCAGGCCCACGGCCAGGTCGGCCAGCAGCCCGCCCCAGATCAGCGCCGCCTGCCAGCGCGCATCGGCAATGCCGCTGGCGGCCAGCAGGCGTGCGCCTTCGTGCTCCAGGCCGGACCATCCCCAGAAATCCAGGGCGCTGACCAGGGCCGTGCCCAGCCAGACCACTACCAGGCTGGCGTGCATGGCGCGGTGCATGGGAGCGACGGCCGCCCTGGCACCATGCAGGTTCTGGATTGGACTCACGATCTGCGCTCCCTGGGCAAGGTGGCGTACAGGCGCTGCGGCGGCACGGGAGGGCGGCCCAGCAGGTCCGCCAGCGTCTGGGGATCGGTCACATTGCTGTTTTGCAGCAGCGCCAGGGTTTCGCTGCACCAGGGCAGGGCGCTGATGCGGTCGCCGACCTTGGCACTGGCCACGCTGGCCCACTGCGGCAGATGGCCCACCCGGGCCGGCGCCCGGCCCATCTGCGCGCGCAGGCTGGCAATCAGGCTGCCCATGGCCACGGGCTCGGGACCGCCCAGGTTGACGACACCGGTGGGCGCATCCTGCGCGGCCAGGCGGGCCAGCACATCGGCGAGGTCGCGCACGGCCACGGGTTGTATGAAGCTGTCGCGCACGGCCTGGGGCAGCAGCAGGACGGGCAGCCGGGCCAGGGCCAGGAACAGCTCGGTGCTGGCGCCGCCGGCGCCGAAGATGACGCTGGGGCGCACGACCACGCCATGCAGGCGGCCGGCCGCGTTCAGCGCCAGCAGATGATCGTCGGCCGCACGCTTGGTGCTGGCGTAGCGCGTGTCGCCTTCATGGACGCCCAGGGCCGAAACCTGGACCACGCGGCGTATGCCGGCCTGGGCGCAGGCGTCGAACAGCGCCATGGGCGCGGCCGTGTGCAGCATGTCCAGCGACTGGGCGGGCGTGTCGCGCAGTGCGCCCACGGCGTTGACCACGGCATCCACGTTCTGCAGGTGAGGCCGCCAGGCCTCTGCGTCGGTCGCATGGGCGAAATCCAGCGCCGGGTCGGAGTGGCGGCTGCGCACCACCGGGTCGTGGCCGGCCTGTATCAGGGCATTCACGACATGGCGGCCCAGAAAGCCGGTGCCGCCGCAGATCAGGATACGCATGGTCTTTCCTTTCGCAGATGCAGAAGGCCGCGTCAGCGCGTCTCGCCGCCGCGCACAAAGCGCTGCACGCTGGCGCCCAGCCGCAGGATCTTGTCCAGCGTGGCGGGCGACAGGCGCAGCATCTCGTCGGTCCAGACGCCCAGCGAATCCATGAGGCGCAGCGTTTCGTGCACGCGGTCCTGGGTGTCGGGTGTCTCATTCTCGAAGTCGGGCTGGGCGATCAGCTCGCGCAGCAGGGCCGAGGTGGGATCGAACTCGCGCTGCTTGCGCTCGCGCACGATGGTGCGCAGCAGTTCCCAGACATCGGCCGAGGTCTCGAAGTAGTCGCGCCGGTCGCCGGGGCGGCGGCTGGCGCGGATCAGCTTCCAGGCCAGCAGCTCCTTGAGGCTGGTGCTGACGTTGGAGCGCGCCGCGCCCAGGGTTTCGCCGATCTCCTCGGCATGGAGCGGCCGGCCGTGGAAGAACAGCAGCGCATGGATCTGCGCCACGGTGCGGTTCACGCCCCAGGCGTTGCCCATGTCACCCCAGTGGTGGACAAAGCGTCGGGCGATGGGACTCAGTTGCATGCGGCCAGTGTTGCGGCATTTGAAATTTCTGTCAATACAGAAATTTCAAATCAGGGAGATTCGGTGAAGAGTGCATGAGGCACAGGAGTTTCGCGATGAATGATTTCTCAGGCAAAAGAAATCTCCCCTCTCGCCAAGGCCGGGCCGCTCCGCCGGCCGTTGCGCGGCCCGTGCGGGGCTGAACCATAATGGCGCCCATTCAACGCAGAAATCGGAGAAAGGGAGAGACATGACTGCTGCTGCCACCGCCTTGCGTGCCGCCCTGCTGCTGTCGGCCTGTGCGCTGGCGCAGGCCGCGTCGGCCGCCTGCTACTTTGTCTATGCGCCCGACAACGAGCTGATCTACCGCTCCAACCGCGCGCCCGTGGATCTGTCGCTGCCGCTGCACCTGACCGTGCCCCGGCTTGCGCCCGGCGCCACCATGGTGTTCTCGCTGGATGAATTCAATTGCGCGACCGAGGTGAACCTGATTGCCGAGCGCGCCCAGCTCGCCCAGGCCCGTACCGAACGCCAGCGCCGCGCACGCGAGGAGCAGCGCTTCTGAATCCGTAGCAGCTGGCGCTTGTCCCTGCTGGATCACGTAATTGAAAATGGCTTTTTCCAGCCTGTAGCCTGCGCAGCAAGCTATCAAAAACGAAGAGAGCGGCAAGCGCCGCTTGCCGCCTCGGGCTGCGCCATCGGTTGCCAATCCGCCGCAGCCGCAGGTTTTTTGCCGCGCCGGCTCTGGGATGCGGGGCGGCCTGAGACAATCGGGCCACCATGAGTGAACCCCGCGACAACAAAATTCCCGAAACCCTGCCCGATGCCCGGCCTGACGCTTCCCCGCTGCCCGAGGGCTGGCTGGAAGTGCTGTCCATGGACATGGACGCGCAGGGCGTGGCGCGCAAGCCCGACGGCAAGGTCGTCTTCATCGACGGCGCCCTGCCCGGCGAGATCGTCAGCGCCAACACCCACCGCAAGAAGAACAATTGGGAAGCGGCCACGCTGACCGAAATCCACCGCGAATCGCCCCAGCGCGTGCCCCCCGGCTGCCCCAACTTCGGCCTGCATGCGGGTGCCTGCGGCGGCTGCAAGATGCAGCACCTGCACGTGGCCGCCCAGGTGGCCATCAAGCAGCGCGTGCTCGAGGACAACCTCTGGCACCTGGCCAAGGTCAGGGCCGAGACGCTGCTGCGCCCCATCGAAGGCCCGGCCTGGGGCTACCGTTTCCGCGCGCGCCTGTCGGTGCGCTATGTGGCCAAGAAGGGCAAGGTGCTGGTGGGCTTTCACGAGCGCAAGAGCCGCTACATCGCCGACATGGAGGTCTGCAAGATCCTGCCGCCCCATGTGGACGCCATGCTCATGCCGCTGCGCGCGCTGATCGCCAGCCTGGATGCGCGCGAGACCTGCCCGCAGATCGAGGTGGCCTGCGGCGACGAGGTGACGGCCCTGGTGCTGCGCCACCTGGAGCCGCTGTCCGACGGCGACCGCCAGCGCCTGCGCGAATTCGCCGCCCGGCACGGCGTGCAGTGGTGGCTGCAGCCCAAGGGGCCCGACACCGTGCATCGGATGGAGCAGGGTGGCCCGCAGCTGTCCTACGGCCTGCCGGACTTCGGCATCACCATGCCGTTCAAGCCCACGGACTTCACCCAGGTCAACCCGCACATCAACCGCGTGCTGGTCACGCGCGCGCTGCGCCTGCTGGATGCGCAAAAGAGCGAACGCGTGATCGACTGGTTCTGCGGCCTGGGCAATTTCACGCTGCCGATCGCCACCATGGCCCGCGAGGTGCTGGGCATCGAGGGTTCGGACACGCTGGTGCAGCGCTCGCACGAGAACTACGCGGCCAACAATGCCCGGCGCGCCGAGGGCGACAGGCTCGCGCCCACGGCCTTCGTGGCGCGCAACCTGTTCGAGATGACGCCGGCCATGCTGATCGCGGACGGCCATGCCGACAAGTGGCTGGTGGATCCGCCGCGCGAAGGTGCTTTTGCGCTGTCCAAGGCCCTGGCAGACATCCACCAGATCCGCATCGGCGCCAGGCGCCCCGAGCCCGCGGCAGGCGACGAGCCCGCGGCCGAGCAGCCGCCGCTGCCCTCCCTGCCGGAGGGACACGAGAGCTGGCAATTCCCCCGGCGCATCGTCTACGTCAGCTGCAACCCCGCCACGCTGGCGCGCGACGCGGGCCTGCTGGTGCACCAAGCCGGCTACCGCTGCGTGGCCGCCGGCGTGGTCAACATGTTCCCGCACACGGCCCACGTGGAAAGCATGGCCGTGTTCGAGCGCGCCTGAGCCAGGGCAGGAAAGACTGCACCCGGGGTGTAGCGCCGGCCAGGGCGCTTCTCAGAACGCCAGGGCCTTGCTGCCGTTCCAGGCCATGTCGCACAGCGCGAAAAGGCCTGCGGCCGAGATGGCCAGGCCCAGCCAGGTCCTGAACCGGCAGAGGCGGGGGGGCCGGGCAGTTTGCCCCTGCTCCGGCGAGGCGGGGCGCGTCATGGAAGGTCTCCGATGCAGGCCGGTGTTGCCACCACCTGTCCGTCCGGGCCGGCGCGATGGACGCGGACAATGCGCAGGGCATCGGGCTGCGCCACCAGCACGCAGGGCTTGCCCGTGCGCTTGCAGTGATCTTCCACACGCCAGTAGGCGCCGGCGCTGATGCAGCCGCTCTGGCAGATCACGAGATCGGCCGCGCGCAGGCTGTTTTCCAACAATTGAGGGTCATCGGCGGCGGGCATGGCGTCCGCAGCCGGCGGCGCTTCACCGCCGGGGCCGGGCCGCAGGGCGGGCCCCGCGTGCGGCGGCTGCCCGGACACGGCCAGCATCGGGCGCAAGGCCCGGACTGCCAGCGCAGAGGCCAGCGTCAGCCGGTTTTCGCGTTCCCAGGCCAATGTGCTTTCCCCGGCAATGAGCTGGCCGCGCAGGCGCACGACCAGAGCCTGCAGGCGCTCGATTTCCCGCATCTGGGCCTGCATCTGCCCGGTGCAACGCCGCTGCATCTTGGCGTAGAAGTGCAGCAAGGCATTGTGTTCGAGCACCCGTGGGTCGATGTCGTCGTATGGCACGTGGTCTTGTCCTTGCATGGCAGCCTGCCCAGGGCCGGCAAAAAGGGCATGCAGAGCGGTGCTCTGCCTTCAGGAAGAACTATAAATGAGAATTATTTCTATTTGAAAATCCATCTCGGCAGAACTGATTTGTGCCGGTCCGCGATCGTTGGGGCGACGCGCTCAGGAGGATGCCTTGTCCCGCCCGGCGGGCGGCCAGGCGGAAGCCGAAAAGCAAAAAGCCGTGGGCCGGAAGGCACCACGGCTTGAACACTGCAAAGGCTGACGTGTTAGCTGCGGCTGCGGTTCGCCGACTGGGGCGCCGCTTCGGCGTCCTGGCGTCGGGTGTCGGGCGCCGTCTGGCTCAGCACCGAGGGCACGCCCTCGATCTTGTTGGCGCGCATGTATTCGTCCATGTCCTTCCAGCCAGCGAACACCAGGGCCTTGGGCGCCTTGGGATTGAGCACGTAGCAGTCCTCCAGGCCACGCATGGCGTGGCGGCAGGCGCCGCCAACGGCCTTGGCTTCGGCCTCGCGCGCCACGGTGCGCGGATCGGGGCCAAGGCCTGGCACATCTTCGATCTTGCAACCGGCCAGCACGGCGGGCAGCAGCAAGATGGCAAGGGTTCGGGGCAGGTGGTGTGGCTTCATCTTGTCTGGAGTATCGGCTGGCGGCGGCGGAAGTTGAGCCCGGCGTGCAAAAAAAAAACGGCCAAGAAAAATGGCCCCCACGCCCACTCACTTCGTGTGGTCGCAGCCCCCCAGGGAGTCGCTTTTCATCTTGGGGCGGCCCGGCGATGAAAAAAGGCCCCGGATTCCGGGGCCTTTTTGTCGGCATCGGCCAGGAGCTCAGTCGCGCTCTCCACCCATGATGCCCAGCAAGGCCAGCAGGCTCTGGAACACGTTGAACAGGTCCAGGTACAGGGCCAGCGTGGCGCTGATGTAGTTGGTCTCGCCGCCGTCGATGATCTGCTTGAGGTCGTACAGCATGTAGGCCGAGAAGATGCCAATGGCCAGCATGGAGATCGCCATCATGCCCGCGGTGGAGCCCACGAACACATTGATGACGGCGCCCAGCATCAGCACCAGGGCGCCGACGAACAGGAACTTGCCCATGCCCGACAGGTCGCGCTTGATGACGGTGGCCAGCATGGCCATCACGAAGAACACGCCGGCCGTGCCCATGAAGGCCGTCATGATCAGCGAGGCGCCGTTGGAAAAGCCCAGCACCATGCCGATCAGGCGCGACAGCATCAGGCCCATGAAGAAGGTGAAGCCCAGCAGCACGGGTACGCCCGCGGCCGAATGCTTGGTCTTCTCGATGGCGAACATGAAGCCGAAGGCGCCGACCATGAAGACGATCAGGCCCAGGCCGCCCGTCAGCGAGCGGGTGATGCCCGTGGCCACGCCCAGCCAAGCGCCCAGCACCGTGGGCAGCAGGCTGAGTGCCAGCAGCCAGTAGGTGTTGCGCAGTACCCGGTTGCGCTCTTGCTGCGAGACACCGTAGCCAGAGCCCAGTGTGGTGACTTGATCATTCATGTGGCCGTTCCTCCTTCAGGAATTGTGGATTGAAACAGTAACATTCTAGGTGGGGGCCTGTACGCACCTTTCAATACCCCGGTGGAAAGCGGCAGTTTTGGGATGGAATGTTTTGCACATGACATCTAATTCGTGCGCAAGCCAGCTACTATGCTCGGCGCATTGACAATCCAACGGAGCCTTTTACTGATGAAGACCAAGCATGAACTCGAACTGGCCGATGTGAAAGCCATTGCAGCGGCCGCGGAAGCCGAGGCGCTGAAGAACAAGTGGCCCGTGACGATTTCCATCGTGGACGACGGCGGCCATCTGCTGTGGCTGCAGCGCCTGGACGGCGCCGCCGCCATCTCGGCCCACATCGCGCCTGCCAAGGCACGCTCGGCCGCCCTGGGCCGCCGCGACACCAAGGGCTATGAGGACATGATCAACAACGGCCGTACTGCCTTCCTGAGCGCTCCCACCGTGGACGGCCTGCTCGAAGGCGGCGTTGCCATCATCAAGGACGGCCAGTGCCTGGGCGCCGTGGGTGTCTCCGGCGTGAAGGCCAACGAGGACGCGCAAGTGGCCAGCGCCGGCATCGCCGCCCTGGGCCTGTAATCCGCACCGATCCGGCCTTCCGGGCAGGCCGGAACGGGTGCAAGACAAAACCCCTGCCAGCGAGCTGTGCAGGGGTTTTCTTTTGGCGGCAGCAGGATGGCTACTTGGTCAGGATCAGCTTGCCGAGCTTGGTGGCCTGCAGGCGGTAGGGCGTTCCGTTGTGCACGATTGTCACGGCTTTCTGGCCGTTGAGTAGCAGGGCGCTGTCCACGCCGGCGGTGCCAGCTGCGGGGAGGGCGCCCGCGGCAGCGCCGGTCGGGCTGGTGGCTGCCATGGCCGAAGTGCGTGGGGTTGGCTGTGAGGTCCCGGCAATGGATGCAGACATGCAGAAGAATCCTTTGAGAAATCAGTTTCGTGAATGATAACAATTCTCAATTAAAAGGCAAGTGATACCTGTTCTCATTACGGGTTTGTGGCGCACGGGAGGCGGAGAGGGGCTGCGAAGCCGGGTGGCTGCGGGAAAACCGACAAGCCGGCGAGCCTGCTATTGAAAGAAGAGCTGCAGGCGCAGGATATATATGCACTCCGTAACGATAGATCCATGAAAACTAGGAAAGGCAGGCGGCAGATGCTTGCATTTGCATAGCAGGCACGGGCCCTGCAAAAGCAAACGGCCCCGAAGGGCCGTTGCTCAAGGGCGGGCCTGAAGGCCTGCGTTCGCTTCGCCTACTTGGCAGCCACGGGGTCGGTCACGAAGCCGATCTTGCGCACGCCGGCGCGCTGGGCCGCGGCCATGGCCTGGGCCACGCGCTCGTAGCGCACTTCCTTGTCGCCCTGGATGTGCAGATCGGGCTGCGGGTCCTTGGCGGCTTCGGTCTTGAGGTTGGCCTCCAGCTGTTCGTCGCTGATGGACTCGCCGTTCCAGAAGTACTTGCCGTCGGCGCCGATGGCCAGGCGCACGGTGGCGGGCTTGATGTCCTCGGGCTGGTTGCTGGCGCGCGGCAGATCCACGTTGACCGAGTGCTTCATGACGGGCACGGTGATAATGAAGATGATGAGCAGCACCAGCATGACGTCCACCAGGGGCGTCATGTTGATCTCGTTCATCACCTCGTCGCCGCTGTCTTCGTCCAGGGTTCCGAATGCCATGGCTTATGCGCCTTTCTTCAGGGGCAGCACATTGCCCGAGATCTGGCCGTCCACGGCCACGCGGGCGCCGGTCACGAAGTAGGCGTGCACGTCGTGGGCAAAGCTGTTGAGTGCATTGAGAATGCTCTTGTTGCCGCGCACCAGGGCGTTGTAGCCGAGCACGGCGGGAATGGCCACGGCCAGGCCCAGGGACGTCATGATCAGCGCTTCGCCGATGGGGCCGGCCACCTTGTCGATGCTGGACTGGCCCGACACGCCGATGGCCACCAGCGCGTGGTAGATGCCCCAGACCGTGCCGAACAGGCCGATGAAGGGGGCGGTGGAGCCCACGGAGGCCAGAATGGCCAGGCCCGACTGCAGGCGGGCCGTGAATTCGTTGATGCCGTTGCGCAGGCAGCGGGTCACCCAGTCGCTGATGTCCAGCGTGTCATGCAGATGGGCGCTGGTCTTGCGGTGGTGGGCCGTGGCCTCGCGGCCTTCGAGCACCACATGGCGGAAGGGATTGGCCTTGTCGTCGCCGAGCTTGTCCATGCCGGAGGCCAGGTCGGGGCTGTGCCAGAAGTCCTGGGCGCTCTTGGCGTACTTCTTGAACTTCACGATGTCCAGGGCCTTGATGAGAATGACCAGCCACGAGGCCACCGACATGGCCAGCAAGATGATGGCCACGGTGCGGGTGACGAAGTCACCCTGCGTCCAGACGTGGGCAATGCCGAATTGGGATTCCATGGGTACTCCTGAGAACTGCTTGGTTTATTTGAGAACGAAGTTGATGGGGACGATGTGCCACATGGCTTCGGGCACGCCGTTGCGCTTGCCCGGCACGAATTTCCATTGGCGCACGGTATTGAGGGCGGCTTCGTCGAGCCGGTCGTAACCGCTGGACTGTTTGATTTCGATCTTCTCGGGCTGGCCCTGCTCGTTGATGTAGACGCGCAGGAAAACCTTGCCCTGTTCGCCCATGCGCTTGCTCACGGAGGGGTAGGCGGGCGAGGGGTTGTTCAGATAGGCGGCGTTGCTCGAGGGCAGCTCCATCTTGGGCGCAGCCGGCGGGGCCGGGGGCGCGGGCGGAGCGGGAGGCGTGGCTGGCGCGGGCGGAGCCGGCGGCGTCTTTTCCTGCGGCGCATCGTCGATGGCGCCCCGGGGGGCCGTGGGCGACGGCGTGGGATCGGCAATGGCCTTGGGCAGCGCGGCCTTCTTCTCCACCGGCTTGGGCCTGGCTGCGGCTTGGGGGCCGGAGCCGGGGGCTTGGGCGGCGGCGGTGCGGGCGGCTTGGGTTCGGGGGCGGGCGGCGCGACGAACTCGGCAATCACTTCGGCGGGAACAATGACTTCCGGAGGATGTGGCTGGGCGAAGCCGTGCTGCATGGCCCACAGGGCGGCCGCATGCGCAGCCACCACCACACCGGCCACCGCCATGTTGCGGCTGGTGCCGCCGGCGGGAGTAAAACGATCAGACTGGGACATAAGAAGGCGGGGGCTGTCAGCGCGGGCCGGCGGGGCCGGTCACAGGAGACGGGGGCGCTGGACAGCGAGGCGGCGGATAAGTTCGGGACCGGTCACGACACAGGTATGAAAGTGTGCATCAGTCCCGGAAGATCCACCAGGCGCAAACCATGACGAGAATCAGGCTGCCAAGGACTGCGGACAGGAAGGTGAGGGCCATGCTTTGCTTTCCAGGATGTTGTCGGCAAGCTGAATCGTCTGCAGACCCGGGGACGCCTCGTGATGCGCTTCGTTGTGGATGGCTGCAACAGGGTGGCTGGCGCAGCACTGGGCCACTACATCGCGTGCACAGCTTTCGCAGCGGCCGCATTGCGTGGCAACTCCCAACTCGAACTGGATTTCGTCGAAGCTCATGCCCGCATGCGCGTGGCGTGCTATCTCTCGGTCCGAAACCCGGCGGCAAACACAGACGATCATGGCTACAAGCAGTTGTGGCTGGCTATTGATGCGATAGCGGGATTATAAATGAGAATCCATCGCATTTGCAGTGCAGCCACAAGAACTTCAGGGGATTTGGCTTGCAAAGCCGACAAGGCCACATGGCATCTGCGCGGGCCGCTCCGGATAGAAGAGCATGAGCGTGCGGGCCCGCGGGGGCGTGCCTAGGCCGTGCGCCTGAGGCTGTCGGCGCTTATCTCCTCGAGGCGGGCGCAGCCCATCTGCGCCATCGCCAGCTCGAACTCGGCGCGCAGCGCATGCAGCATATGGGCCATGCCCAGCATGCCGGCCACGGCCAGGCCGTGGAACTGGGGCCGGCCGATCATGACGGCATTGGCGCCCAGCGCCAGGGCCTTGAAGACATCCGTGCCCTGGCGTATGCCGCCGTCCAGCAGCAGCGGCATATCGGGGCCCACGGCCGTGCGGATGTCGGCCAGCACCTCGACAGGGGAGACAGCAGAGTCCAGGACGCGGCCGCCATGGTTGGAGACCACCAGCGCATCGGCCCCCAGCTCCAGGGCCCGGCGCGCCGCGCGCGGCGACAGAATGCCCTTGACGATCAGCGGCAGCTGCGTCTGGCCGCGCAGCCATTGCAGCTCGTCCCAGCCTGGCGCCTGTGCGGCCAGCGGCGTGCCGAACAAGATGTGCTCGCTCATCAGATCGCTGGTCTGCCGCGCCTGGGGCATGCCGCGCAGGTTGGCCGCTTCCACGCCGGCGGGCAGCGGATAGCTGGAGCGCTTGATGCTGGCGTCCACCGTCCACATCAGCGCCTGGTAGCCCGCCGCTTCGGCGCGGCGCACCAGGGCCAGCGTGTGCTGCCGCTCGGGCTGGCTGTAGAGCTGGAACCACAGTGGCGCGCGCCGCCCCAGTTCCGCCGCTGCGCCGCAGGCCGCCTGGGCAATGTCCTCCAGGGAATAGCTGGACAGGGTGCTGACCACCATGGCGGTGCGCATGGCCATGGCGGCACGCGCGCCGGCCAGCTCGCCCTCCGGATGGGCCAGGCGCTGGTAGGCCACGGGCGCCAGCAGCACCGGCCATTCCAGGCGCTGGCCCAGCAGCATCTGCGCGGTGCTGGCTCGGGACAGGTCGGCCAGCGGCTCGGGCAGCAGCAAAAGCTGCTCCAGCGCCGCCCGGTTGCGCGTCAGCGTCAGGCCCTGCTCGGCGCCGCTTTCGATATGCGCCCAGGCATGGGCTTCGATGTGCTTCTGGGCCCGCCGGGCATAGTCGGCCAGGCTGGCGATATCCGCGGGAATGCGCTGCAACGGCGGCTCCACCGGCGTGCCAAGAGTGTTGAGAGGGGTGGAATTCATCGCAGTGCGTTCTCGATCATGATCAAAGTGGTGGCGCGGCAACCAAGCAGGCATGCCTCGCCCAGAGATGGCAGGCAGGGGCTGCGCCGGCCGCGCCGCGGCGATTCCCTTGCATGGAAAGCGGCAAATCCGTGCAGAGGGCTAACTCTCCGCCCACATCCGCAGCAGATTGTGATAGGTCCCCGAAAGCGCGGCGATGCGGCTGTGGCCGGGGTATTCGCTGCCCAGCTGCTGTATGGACTGGTCCAGATCGAACAGCAGGCGGCGCTGCTCGTCGGACTTGATCAGGCTCTGCGTCCAGAAGAAGCTGCCCAGGCGCACGCCCCGCGTCACCGGCCTGACATGGTGCAGGCTGGTGCCGGGGTAGACGATGGCATCGCCCGCGGGCAGCTTCACGCTCTGCTGGCCGTAGGTGTCCTCGACCACCAGCTCCCCGCCCTCGTATTCGCCGGGATCGCTGAAAAATACCGTGGTCGAGATGTCGGTGCGGACCTTGATGGCCGTGCCCGGGATGTTGAAGAAGGCGTTGTCGATATGGTTGCCGTAGGTGCCGCCCCCCTCGTAGCGGTTGAAGCGCGGCGGCAGCACCTTGAGCGGCAGCGCGGCCGACATGAACAGCGGATTGCGCCCCAGCCGGTCCAGGATCAGGTCGCCGATTTGCTGGCCGACCGGGCTGTCCAGCGGCAGCTGCAGATTGCTCTTGACCTGGGCGGCCACCGGGCCCGCAGTGGCACGGCCGTCCTGCCAGCTGGCGGCCTCCAGTGCCTGGCGGCATTGGCGCACTTCCTCGGCAGTGAGCAGAGCAGGTATTCGTAGCATCATGGGCGGGATTCTCCTTGCAGCATGGACGTGAAGTTTGCATGCAAAAAAGCCCCGCAGGCCCTGAAGGGCGGCGGGGCCGACTGGCCGGCCTGCGCCGGATCAAGGGCGCAGGCCTCTGGCTCATGCTCAGTACGTGAACTTGAGCGAAGCCACGGCCGAGCGGCCGGGGGCCATGTTGGCGTAATGGGGCGAGCGCACGCCGCTGTAGTAAACCTTGTCGCCCAGGTTGTAGACATTGAGCTGGAAGGCCAGGTTCTTGTTGATCTGGTAGGCCAGCATGGCGTCG
The DNA here is from genome assembly GCF_040187735.1 of Comamonas sp. w2-DMI. Taxonomy (NCBI): domain Bacteria; kingdom Pseudomonadati; phylum Pseudomonadota; class Betaproteobacteria; order Burkholderiales; family Comamonadaceae; genus Comamonas; species Comamonas sp. w2-DMI. The sequence continues at coordinate 105,523 of NZ_JBANEL010000003.1, forward strand.
TAGCGGGCATAGCCGGCAGCGCCCTTGGTCACGATGCCGCCATCCACGGTGGAGACTGCATAGCCCTGGTTGACGCTGCTTTGGGCGTAGATGCCCAGGCCCAGGGTCAGCCTTGCCATGGGCTTGTAGCTGGTCCACAGGCTGAAGCTGTGCTTGGGCGTGTTGATGAACGGACGGCCGTTGGCCACGTTGCCGATACCCATGTTCTTCTGCTCGCTATCCATGTAGGTATAGCCGCCGAAGACGCTCAGATTGGACAGGATGCGGCCGGTGAAGCCCAGCTCCAGGCCGTTGACCACCTTGTCGCCGCCCATGTAGGTGCCGGTGGCATCGGTGATGCGGACATTGGTCACGTTGTTGCGGAAGATGGCGGCGGTCAGGCCCAGGTTCTTGTCCAGCAGATCCCACTTGGTGCCCAGCTCGATGGAGCGCGTCTTCTCGGGCTTGAGATTGGCCAGGGCATCGGTGGTCGTGGTCAGGTCTTCGCTGCCGTTGCCCAGCGTGGAGCCGCCGGGACGCGAGGAGGTGCCGATGCTGGCGTAGATGCTGCCGTTGGGTGCCGGCTTGTAGACCACGCCCAGCTGGTAGTTGAACAGCGTGTCGCTGCGGCTCAGGTCATAGGCGGGATAGGCGCTGGCGCCGCGGCCTCCGGCCGGGCCGGATGCGGAGAGCTTGTAGTGGTCCACGCGCAGGCCCGCATTCACCAGCCATTGCTCGTTGAGCTTCAGCGTGTCGAAGCCATACAGGGCGACGGTGTCGATCTTGTTGATCGTGGACTGCGCAGGCAGGGCCCAGGGGAAGCTCCATGCCGCATTGGCGCCGCTGGGGTCGCTGAGCGTGGTGCACCAGGGATCGGAAACCGAGTTGCAGGCGGTGTTGGTGCTCTGGATGGCGGTGGAGCGGACATCGGCCTTCTCCTTGGACAGCTCCAGGCCGAAGGCATAGCTGTGGCCGATGGAGCCGGTCTGTTCCTTGCCGGTGAATTCGGTCACGTTCTGCAGCGTGGTGGTTTCGGACAGGCGTGCATTGCCGCGGCGCCACACATAGCCATTGAGCACGTTGCCCTTGCTGTCGTCGGGCTGGGTCCAGACATAGTCCTGCCGGGTCTTGCTGTAGCGCAGGCTGTTGCGGATCTTGTTGGTGTCGGTGAACTTGTGCTCTACCGTGGCCGTGAACAGGTCGCTCTTTTCCTTTTCGTAGTCGCGGTTGTACAGGCCGTACCAGTTTTCGCGGTTGTTGCCGTAGGTCGGGCGCACGGTGCTGCCGCCCGGCAGGCCGGCCATGGCGGTGCTGCTGTACAGATAGGGCACGCCGCCATCGGGAATGTTGTCCGTCTGCAGATGCTGCCAGGACAGCGTGACTTCGGTGGGCGTGCCCATGCCGAAGGTCACGGTGGGGGCGATGCCCCAGCGCTTGTTCTCGGGGCCGTTGCGGCCGGGAACGTCGGCATCGTGTGCCATGGCGTTCAGGCGAAAGCCCACGCCTTCGCTCAGCACCCGGTTCAGGTCCAGCGTCGCGCGTTTGTAGTTGTCGGTGCCCAGGCCCACGTCGCCGGAGATGAAGTTCTCGTTCCTGGCCTTTTTGGTGGTGATGTTGATGGAGCCGCCGGCGCCGCCGCGGCCGGCGTAGGCCGAGTCGGCACCCTTGATCACTTCCACCGATTCCACGTTGAACACTTCGCGCGTGCCGGCCGCGATGTCGCGCATGCCGTCCACGAAGGTGCTCGACTGTGCGTCCATGCCGCGGATGAAGGGCTGGTCGCCCGAGGGGTTGCCGCCTTCGCTGTTGCCGAAGGTGATGCCGGGTGTGGATTTCAGGGCTTCCTGCAGGCTGGTGGCACCGGTCTGCTTGATGATTTCCTCATTGATCACCTGCACCGTCTTGGGCGTGTCGATCAGGGGCGCGGTGAACTTGCCCTGAGGCGCTGTCTGGGGCTTGAAGGGATTGTCCGTGGCGGCCTCCACCTGCACGGTGGACAGGGTGGCCTCCTGGGCCATGGCATTGGCGCCCATCAGGGTCAGGCCGACGGCCATCACGATCTGCGTCAATTCGAACTGCGGACCGTTGCTTTCGATTGGGTTGGATTTGTTCTTCGACATGCTTGTAAAAAAGGAGACGGGTTGACTCAAACAGCGAGCGGATTCTAGTTGCTATTGATAATAATTCTTGATTTCATTAGCAAAAAATGGGTGAAAATCGCCGGTTGTGTCCCTGGGGCAACAGATATCGGGCCGGCCTGGAGGGCTTGCTGCGGCTCGCGCAGACCTTTGTTTCGACAAGGTAAAGTAAATAAAAGTGAGATGCATTTAGCTTGCAAACCTCTAGAATCCCCCCTGCCGACGCTGGCGCAGCTACTGGGCTGGTATCAGGTCCGCAGCTTTTGGGCCGTTACGTCGCCGGCTGTCCGGACGTCCGGTGGGAAGCGCCGCGCATCGTTGCGCGCGTCGGGGCTGGCTCAGTTCTCTCGGCCCGGCGTGCGGTGCCGGTCCCCGGGACTCAGGCGGCATTCTTTTTGCAAGGTTTTCAATGACGGCGGCTTCCTCCAACGCGCCCCAGCGGGCGTACTGGCTCAAAAAACTCCATGAATGGCACTGGATCAGTTCGGCAATCTGCCTGATCGGCATGCTGGTGTTCGCTTTCACTGGCATCACGCTGAACCATGCCGGACAGATCGAGAGCAAGCCCAGCGTGCAGTCGCTGCAGCAGCAGTTGCCCGAGAGCCTGCTGCAGGAACTCCGGCGCGCGCAGGAGCAGCAAAAGGAACCGGGAGAAGACGCCAAGGCATTGGGCGCGACGGGCGGCAGCGAGCTGCCTGCCTCGGTGCAGGCCTGGATAGCCGCCCAGATGAAGGTGAGCACCAGCCATCGCGCCGTGGAGTGGAGCGAGGAGGAGGCCTATGTGCCCCTGCCGCGCCCGGGCGGCGATGCCTGGCTGCGCGTGGATCTGAAGGATGGCGCCGTCGAATACGAAAAGACCGACCGCGGCTGGATCTCGTATGTCAACGATCTGCACAAGGGCCGCAACACGGGCGGGGCGTGGAGCCTGTTCATCGACGTATTTGCGGTGGGGTGCCTGGTGTTCTGCATCACGGGGCTGCTGATCCTGAAGATGCATTCCGGGCGCCGCCCGCTGACCTGGCCCATGGTGGGCCTGGGACTGGTGCTGCCGGCACTGTTGGCGTTGCTGCTGGTGCACTGAGTGGAATTAGTGAAGGAAGAAAAAAATGGCGAAAAGGATTTTCAAGACTTCGGTGGCCCTGAGTGCCGTGGTGGGCCTGCCGGCCATCGCCGGCGGCATGGATGTGACGGTGACGGTGCCGCAGCTGCAGGTAGCCGAATACCACAAGCCCTATGTCGCCGTCTGGCTGGAGAAGGCCGACGGCAGCGTGGCCGCCAACCTGTCCGTCTGGTATGACATCAAGAAGCGCGATGCGGAGGGCACCAAGTGGCTCAAGGACATGCGCCAATGGTGGCGCCGCACGGGACGCGAGCTGACCATGCCCGTGGATGGCGTGAGCCAGGCCACCCAGCCCGTGGGCGCACACACGCTGAGCTATTCCGAAGGCAGGAATCCGCTGCCCAGGCTGGCGCCCGGCCAGTACAAGCTGATGGTGGAAGCCGCCCGCGAAGTGGGCGGCCGCGAACTGGTGTCCGTGCCTTTCGAGTGGCCAGCCAAGCAGGCCACCAGCCTGTCGGCCCAGGGCAGCAAGGAGCTGGGCCAGATCAAGCTCGACATCAAGCCTTGAAAAACCACTGCCTGAGCGGCTGTGCCCCCTTCTGTCGGAAGAAGGACTGCGCGGACGGCTTGGGCCCTTGCCCTCTGCCGGGCCACCCCCGTTTGCAGGCTCACGCACTGGCGTAGAGCCTTTGACAACCCTTTCTGTTCCGAGGACCTGATATGAAATTCAAGACCCGTGCCATCGCTGCCGCAACTCTGGCTTTGGCCGCGCTGGGTGCCCAGGCGCATGACCTGTGGTTCAAGCCTTCCAGCACCGTGCTGTCCAGTCCCGAGTGGGTGACGGTGGATGCCGCCGTGTCCAACGACGTGTTCTTCTTCAACCACCGTCCCCTGGCGCTGGACAATGTGCATGTGACCGGTCCCGATGGCGCCGCGGTGGAAATGAAGAATGCCGTCAAGGGCGAGCTGCGCAGCGTGTTCGACTTCAAGCCCGAGAAGACCGGCACCTACCGCGTGAGCATGCTGATGAATGGGGTGATGGGCGGCTACAAGGACGGCAAGGGCCAGATGCGCCGGCTGCGCGGCTCTGTCGATGACATCCTCAAGCAGATTCCGGCCGACGCCCAGGATGTGCGCATCACCGAAAACGTGCGCCGCATGGAGACCTTCGTCTCCGTGGGCAAGCCTTCGGCGCTGGCCGTCACGGGCAAGGGCCTGGAGCTCAAGCCCATCACCCATCCCAACGACCTGGTCAGCACCGAGGAAGCGCGCTTTGCCTTCCTGCTGGACGGCAAGCCTGCCGCCGACCTGGAAGTGGAGCTGGTGGCCGACGGCATCCGCTACCGCGACGGCGTGAACGCCATCAAGCTCAGGACCGATGCGCAGGGCGTGCTCAAGGTCAAATTCCCGCACCCGGGCCTGTTCTGGCTCAGCACCGATGCCAAGGACAACAGGACCAGCGTGGCGCAGGCCAAGGAGCGCCATCTGGGCTATGTGGCCACCTTGGAAGTGCTTCCTTGACCATCAATAGCCGCCGCCATGGCGTGCGGCGGCTTGCGTTCGGCGCCCCTGGTCCGGGGCGCCAGGTTTTTTGGGAATCGAGATGAGCCAAGCCCCGCGCATACGCTATGCGGCCGATATCTGGAAGCTGCCCCGGGTGGCCGTGGAGACGGCTGCGGGCACGGCCGGCGCCGACTTTTCCGCCGGCGGCTGGCGGCCGGCCGCCATGCAGCTGCAGCAGGACTCCAGCATCCACCGGCTGGCCGGCCACACGATGGGAACCGCCTGGTCGCTGCGCCTGCCCAATCCCGGCTATCTGCCGCTGGACGGGGTCCAGGCCCTGGTGCAGGCCGTGCTGGACGAGGTCATCGCCCAGATGAGCAACTGGGAGCCGGATTCACTGATCACGCGCTACAACCGTGCGGCGGCCGGGACCTATCTCGACCTGCCGCCCGAGTTCACGCAGGTGCTGCAGGCGGCGCTGGATTGGGCGAGAAAGTCCGGCGCAGCCCTGGATCCGACCATGGGGGCGTTGGTGTCCTTATGGGGTTTCGGGCCTGCGGCGCAGGCGGAGCAAAGGCCGGCTGCTATCAAGCCGCAAGCGGCGGCCGTTGCCGCCGCCATGGCGCAGGCCGGCCATGCGCGCCTGAACTGGTTGCCCGGCCAGGCCTTGCTGCAGCCCGGCGGCGTGGAACTCGATTTCTGCGGCATCGCCAAGGGCTTTGCCGTGGACTGGGTGGCGCAGCGCCTGCAGCAGGCCGGCTGGGCCAGCGGTCTGTTCGAGATCGGCGGCGAGCTGCGCGGCTGGGGCAGCAAGCCGGACGGCACGCCCTGGCAGGTGCAGATCGGCGGCCAGGCCACGCGCGGGTATGCGCCGCTGGTCGTGGGCTTGCGTACCGGCGCGCTTGCCACTTCGGGCGACTACTGGCATCACTTCCAAGCGGACGGCCGGCGCTATTCGCACACGCTGGACCCGCGCACGGGATACCCCGTCGCGCACGACCTGGCCAGCGTGACCGTGTTCCACTCCGAGTGCATGCATGCCGATGCCCTGGCCACGGTGCTGACCGTGCTGGGCCCTGAAGAGGGGCTGGCGTTTGCCGAGCAACATGCGATTGCCGCGGTGCTCCATGCGCATGCGGCGCCAAAGCGCAATGCGGGCGCTGCAGCCGGCCCGCTCATTTCTTCGGCCTGGAGGGCCTGTTTCGGATCATGAGCTTGGATTGGGTATTGACGCCTGCGCGCGTGTCGGGTGCCGCGGCGCTGCTGGCAGCGTATGCGGCCCTGTGCCTGCGCACGGGCTGGATGGCGCGCCAGCGCCGCCTGGCCTTCACGCATGACAGCGAGGAACTGGCGGGACATGTGCAGGGGCCGCCCGTTCTGGTGGTCTTTGCCAGCCAGACCGGGCAGGCCGAAGGCCTGGCGCGTGCGGCGGCCAGGATGCTGGGGGGCAGCGGCTTTCGGGTCACTCTGCTGCCCGTCGACCGGCTGGATGGCGCGGTATTGCGCAGCCATCCGCACAGCCTGTGGATGCTTTCGACCACGGGCGAGGGCGATGCGCCCGACCATGCGTTGCATTTCGTCCAGAAACTGCTGGCGGGCGCGCAGGATCTGAGCGGCCATCGCTGCCAGGTATTGGCGCTGGGCGACCGCGAGTACCGCCAGTTCTGCAGCTTCGGCATCCAGGTGCATGAATGGCTGCTGGCACAGGGCGCGGAGGGCGACCTGATCTGCGTGGACAACATGGAGCGCGCGGCATTGCAGGCCTGGCAAGGCCGGGTCAACGAACTCCGGCAGGCGTGGCTGGGGCAGGACGCCGAAGCCTTGCCGGCACAGGATGAGTGGCTGCTGCCGCCGGCCAGCGAGCCGTTCATCCTGAAGCGGCGCACGCTGCTCAACCCCGGCAGCCAGGGCGGGCCTCTGTATCTGCTTGAGTGGGAGCCTGTTTCCGGCCGCCTGCCGGCATGGCAGTCCGGCGATCTGGCATCGCTGGCGGTGCCGGCCGATCCGGACAGGCCGCGCGATTACTCCATCGCCTCCATCGTGGAAGACGGCAGCCTGCAGATGCTGGTGCGCCTGAGCCTGCGTGACGACGGTACGCCCGGCCTGGCCTCGAGCTGGCTGTGCGCAGGCATGGCGGTGGGCGATTCCCTGGCGCTGTCGATACGCCAGCACAGCAGCTTCAGGCTGGGGGAAAACCGCGAGCGGCCGCTGATCCTGATCGGCAACGGCTCGGGCCTGGCCGGCCTGCTCGGCCATCTCAAGGCGCGCGTGCGCGCGGGGCGAGGCGACCAATGGCTGGTCTTCGGCGAGCGCAACTCGCGGCACGATGCGTTCTGCGGCGAGCAGCTTGCCCAATGGCTGCGCGAGGGATGGCTCCAAAGGCTGGACCAGGCCTGGTCACGCGACGGCGATGGCGCCAGGTACGTGCAGGATGTCCTGCTTCAGCAGCAGGAGCAGCTCAAGGCCTGGGTACAGCGCGGCGCCGCCATCTATGTGTGCGGCAGCCAACAGGGCATGGGGCAGGGCGTGGACCGGGCGCTCAGGCTGGTGCTGGGCGATGCCGGCGTGCAGGCGCTGGTCCATGAGGGACGGTATCGCCGGGACGTGTACTGACGCGCTGGCGGCGTCCACATGAAAAAAGCCGACTGCATGTCGGCTTTTTTGCGTCGGCGTGCGCTGTGCTTACTTGACGTGCTTGCCGATCAGGCCAGCCATTTCGAACATGGAAACCTGGGGCTTGCCGAACACTTCCTTGAGCTTGGCATCGGCGTTGATCATGCGCTTGTTGGCAGCGTCCTGCAGCTTGTGGGCCTTGATGTAGACCCACAGCTTGCTGATGATTTCCGTGCGGGGCAGGGGCTCGGAGCCGACCACGGCAGCCAGGGCCGGGCTGGGGGTCAGGGGTTTCATGAAGGCTGCGTTGGGAGTGCGCTTCTTTGCAGGAGCCGCGGTTGCAGTAGTTGCCTTCTTTGCAGTTGCCATGTTGCTTGTTCCTAATTGGGAGTGGATTCTTCACCAGCGATAAACGGCTGCTATCCACTGGCAGGCTGATGCTAATGGCAAAAAAACGCTCTTCCAAGCTAGAACCTCGTTTTTTTTGCCTCGATTTGTTGCTCCGAGGCCTTTTCTGGGGGTTTACACGGGAGACTGTGGTGAAAAAGATGCTCTTTGTAGGAACCGGCCTGCCTGCAAAGCGGCATTGCCCGCAGGGTGCTGACAGGCGGAGACAGCAGGCCACGCCGCGCCGGGATCGGTCCTGCAGGGCCTGCGCGGCATACTAGCGGCCATTGAAAACGGAGGCATGAATGAATTCATCTGCGAGCCAGGCTGGCGGCGAGAACACAGTCCGGCCATTGCACTTCAGCACCTGCGACCTGTGCGATGGCCATGTAAACGACGACAGCGGCACGTTGCGCGTGCTGCCGCCCATCTTTCGCAGCTATGGCGGCCATGCGAGCTTTGCGGGTCCCGTGAGCACGGTGCAGTGCCTGGACGACAACAGCCTGGTGCGTACGGTGCTGGCCGAACCCGGCCATGGCCGGGTCCTGGTGGTGGATGGTGGTGGCTCGCTGCGGCGGGCTCTGGTGGGAGGCAATGTGGCAGCCTCTGCGGCCAGAAACGGCTGGGCCGGCGTGCTGGTCTATGGCTGCGTGCGCGACGTGGCCGAGCTAGGCGCCACACCTTTGGGGCTGTATGCGCTGGCGTTGAATCCCATGCCCACCCACAAGCAGAACCAGGGCTTGCGCGATGTGGCGGTCAGCATCGGCGGTGTGCCGGTGCGCCCCGGCGAATGGCTGTATGCGGATGCGGATGGCGTCATCGTCGCCACCCGCAATCTGCTGCAGGCAAGCGCTTAGCGCCTGCCGCGCACGGGCCAGGTGGCAATGGCCACGCTGGCCAGTGCAATGCCGAAGGCCAGGAACTGGGTGGGACCGATGCACTCGCCCAGGGCCAGCATGCCGACCAGCGCGGCGCTGATGGGCAGCAGCACGGTGAAGATGCCGGCCTGGGAGGCCGCAATGACGCGCAATCCCGTCATCCACAACCATACCGTCCACACGCAGGCCGCCAGCGCGTAGAACAGCAGCAGACCCCAGATGGGCGCGGCCACCTGCGTAAATTCGAACTGCCAGGCCAGATACAGGCCCGCAGGCGTGGACAGCGCGAAGCCCCAGAGATTGATCAGCGCCGTGATGCGCTTGGGGCTGACGCTGGCCGTGAGCTTCTTGCCGATGACCGCGTAGGCTGCCTCGCAAAGTACGGCGGCAATCAGCAGCAGCTGGCCCAGCGCAGGATTGGCGCCCATAGAAGCCGGTGCCGGCTGCGCCTGATCGCCCTTGCTCCAGGCATTGAGGCCGATGCCCAGCACGGCCAGCGCAATGGCGGACCAGGTTCTTGCCGTCACGCTTTCGCGCAGGAAAAGCCAGCTCAGAAGCGCCACCACGGCCGGAATGGCGGCCATGGTCACTCCGGCCGTGACCGCGCTGGTCATGCTCACGCCGCTGATCATGCAGAGCGTGAAAAGAAAGTTGCCGAAAAACGACTCCAGGAACAGCAGCACTTTTGTCTGCCGGGACAACGGTGCCTCGCCGGCCGGCCGCCTGACCCACCTCCGCATGGCGATGGCGCCTATGCCGAAGCGCAGCCAGGCCAGCAGTGCCACGGGAAAGACGGCGGCCAGCGGCTTGGACAGGGCGACATAGCTTCCGACCAGGGACATGCTCAGGGCCAGACAGCAATAGGCAAGAAAGCGACTTGGAGGATTCATGAAGAATGGACGCGGCAAAAGGGCAAGAGAGCATAACGGGAAGGCGGCGCATTCCTTTTTGCGCCATGCGGGCGTCACGCGGTACCGGCCTTGCGCCTGCATCGAAGTTGCATGGCAGGCCTTCAGAGGGCAGGGGCCGGGTATTTCACAGAATCTGCATGCAATTTCTTATTATGAAATATGAAGATGTTGCGACGCATCAAAATTTCTCGATATGAGAAAAATGATTTCATATTGAGGAATTAATTTGCAAGTATTTGATTTTACTAATTTAAATTTTTAGTCTTTTATAAGACATAAGAGTTGAGCGGGTGCCGTGCTTCGCTTAAATTTGATCCCAAGGACGAACACCAAGTCACCTTGTTTCAACACTTCAGGAGCACAACATGCCGCAATCTCTGAACCAGCAACTGAGCCGTGAACAGCAAATCGCCGCCCTCGAAAAGGATTGGGCGCAGAACCCTCGCTGGAAAAGCGTCAAGCGCGGCTACAGCGCCGCCGACGTGGTGCGCCTGCGCGGCAGCCTGCAGCCCGAATACACGCTGGCCCAGCGCGGTGCCGAGAAGCTGTGGGATCTGGTGAACGGCGGCGCCAAGAAAGGCTATGTGAATGCCTTCGGCGCCATCACCGCCGGCCAGGCCATGCAGCAGGCCAAGGCGGGCCTGGAGGCCGTGTACCTGTCGGGTTGGCAGGTGGCCGCCGACGGCAACACCAGCGAGACCATGTATCCCGACCAGTCGCTGTACGCCTATGACTCGGTGCCGACCATGGTGCGCCGCATCAACAACACCTTCAAGCGCGCCGACGAAATCCAGTGGGGCCGCGGCATCAACCCTGGCGACAAGGAATTCATCGACTACTTTCTGCCCATCGTGGCCGATGCGGAAGCCGGTTTCGGCGGCGTGCTCAACGCCTTCGAGCTGATGAAGAACATGATTGCCGCAGGCGCTGCCGGCGTGCACTTCGAGGACCAGCTGGCCGCCGTGAAGAAGTGCGGCCACATGGGCGGCAAGGTGCTGGTGCCCACCCAGGAAGCCGTCGAGAAGCTGATCGCCGCGCGCTTCGCCGCCGACGTGATGGGCGTGCCCACCATCGTGCTGGCTCGCACCGACGCCGAGGCGGCCAACCTGATCACCAGCGACCATGATGCGAACGACAAGCCCTTCCTCACCGGCGAGCGCACGCAGGAAGGCTTCTACCGCGTCAAGAACGGCCTGGAGCAGGCGATCAGCCGCGGCGTGGCCTATGCGCCCTATGCCGACCTGGTGTGGTGCGAGACCGGCGTGCCCGACATCGGCTTTGCCCGCGAATTCGCCCAGGCCGTGCATGCCGCCTGCCCCGGCAAGCTGCTGAGCTACAACTGCTCGCCCTCGTTCAACTGGAAGAAGAACCTCAACGACAGCCAGATCGCCTCGTTCCAGGAAGACCTGTCCGCGCTGGGCTACAAGTACCAGTTCATCACGCTGGCCGGCATCCACAGCAACTGGTACAACACCTTCAAGTTCGCCCACGCCTATGCCCGCGGCGAAGGCATGAAGCACTATGTGGAGATGATCCAGGAGCCCGAGTTCGCCGCCCGCGAGCAAGGCTATACCTTCGTGTCGCACCAGCAGGAAGTGGGCGCAGGCTACTTCGACGACGTGACCACCGTGATCCAGGGCGGCTCGTCCAGCGTGAAGGCGCTGACCGGTTCGACCGAGGAAGAGCAGTTCCATTGAGGACGGGCATGAGGCGCTCAATGGCGCCTCGTGAACAGTGCGGCAAGGCCACGGGTTTCCGTGGCCTTGCCATTTCCGGCATCGGCCAATGCCGTGTGGCCGCGGTGCGGTGGCGCCGCCGTCACCAGCGCGTCATGAACTGTTCCTAAGCTCCGTGGGCTTCAGAAAAGAGAGCTGAAGCCCAAGCTTCACGGAACATTCAATGAACCAACAACAACGCACGATTTGCCTTGGCGGATTCACGCTGGTCTCTGCCGCTGCTTTGCTGGCCCTGCACGGTTGCGGGGGCTCGGAGCCCGACGAAGCCAGCCGCTCGGACTACATCCAGTCGGCCTTTGTCCTGGTCGGCACCCAAAACGAAGCCATTGCGCGCGTGATCACCAGCTACGTGCCGCCCGCGGCCGATGGCGCACAAGCCGCCTGCCCGCAGATTTCGGTGGATGGCAATGTCTCGCGCATGGCGCTGCGCGTGGCGCCCGGCAGCCCGGCACAGCGGCCCACGGCCAGTGCCCCCGACGATTCCAAGCCGTCGGTTTTCCCGGTCAGCGTATGCGAGCAGACCCTGCCTGCGAAGGCGCAGGCCGTGAGTGTTGCCGGCCAGCCGCTGCCCTTGCCCAAGGCTGATCCGCAGCGCATCGTCGTGCTGGGCGACAGCGGCTGCCGCCTGAAGAAAGCCGACAACGCATGGCAGGCCTGCAGCGATGCGAATGCCTGGCCGTTCGAGAAAGTGGCAAATGCCGCTGCCTCCTTCAATCCCGACCTGGTGCTGCACGTGGGGGACTACCACTACCGCGAGAATGCCTGTCCGTCCGATGTGGCGGGCTGCAGGAACAGCCCCTGGGGCTATGGCTGGGATACCTGGCAGGCCGATCTGTTCAAGCCAGCGGCCAAGCTGCTGGCCAAGGCGCCGTGGGTCATGGTGCGCGGCAACCACGAGGAGTGCGCGCGCGCCGGTCAGGGCTGGTTCCGCTTTCTTGATCCGCAGCCGTTCAGCAGCGCGCGGTCCTGCGACCTTGCGATGAACGATGCGACGGCCAACTACAGCGACCCCTACGCCGTGAAGCTGGGCAGCGACTCGCAGTTCATCGTTTTCGATTCGGCCAAGAACGGCAAGGCTGCGCTCAAGCCGGAAGACACGCAGTTCGCCATCTATCAGAAGCAGTTCCAGCAGGTTGCGGCCCTGGCTGCCAAGGGCGGCGTGGCCAACAGCATCTTCACCAACCATCACCCGATTCTTGCATTCGCACCGATCGCTGGCGCCAAGCCCGCGCAGGCGAATCCGTTCATGCAGTCCGTGATGACCAGCCTTTATGCCCAGGCCTACTACCCGCCGGGTGTGAACCTGGCGTTGCACGGCCACGTGCATGACTTCCAGGCCATCAGTTTCAAGAGCGGGCAGACCGCGACGATCGTGAGCGGCACGGCAGGCGACAACCTCGACGTGGCGCTGCCCGACCCGCTGGGTGCGGATGTGGTGCCGGCACCGGGCGCCATCATCGACCACATCTCGCACCATGCGAGCTTCGGCTTCCTGCTGATGGAGCATCGCGCCAAGCCTTCGACCGGCTGGAGCTTCAAGGCCTACACGGCCGACGGCAAGCTGCTGGCCACGTGCCTGCAGGAAGGCTATGCGCTGGGCTGCGACAAGACCGGCTTCCTGACGCCCTGATGTCCGGCCGGTTGTTGTTGAAATGGTGCGCCGCCATTGCGCTGGCGGCGCTTTGTGCCTTCGCGCAGGCGCAGCGCGTGCCTGAAACGCAGGTCTGGCTTGCTCCCGGAGCTGGCGTGAAAGTGGTGGCGATGATCGCAGCCACACCGCAGGTCGCCCAGCGCTACGACCCCACGCAGGCCAGGTTCTCGCCCGATCCGCAACTGGTCGCGCTGGGGCGGCAGCTGTTCCATGACACGCGCCTGTCGCAGCCGCAGGGTACCTCCTGTGCCAGCTGCCATGATCCGGCGCGTGCATTCGGTCCGGACCTGCGGCGCGGATTGCGCCATGGCGAGACAAGCCCGGGAACGGCTCGGGGCAGCCGGGCAGGGCAGTTCGGCCAGCGCGCCGCGCCTTCGCTAATGTATGCGCGCTATGTGCCGCGCCGGTATTTCTATCAGGACGACGACGCCCTCGTGCCGTCCTTCTTCGGTGGCCTGATGGCGGATGCGGGCAGCGACTCGCTGGCCGAGCAGGTGAGTGCGCCGCTGCTCAACCCGCGCGAGATGAACAACCGCAGCGCGGCAGACCTGCTCGCCCACCTGCGGCGCAATGGCGTCGTCCAGATGCTCGTGCCGCGGTTCGGCGAGAAGGTGAAGAGCGATCCGCAGAAGCTGTTTGAGGCGCTGGGTGCCTCGCTGCAGGCCTATCTGCAGTCCGATGAGCTGTCGCCGTTCACGTCGAAGTTCGACCGCTTCATCCGCGGCCAAGGAATGCTGGATGCAGCGGAATTGCGCGGTCTTGCATTGTTCAAGAATCCGGACAAGGGCAACTGTGCTTCATGCCATGCCGTGTCCGAAACCGCTTCGCGCCCGGAGCGCTCGCTGTTCACGGATTTCGGCTACGAGGCACTGGCGGCGCCGCGCAACAAGCGGCTGACCGAAAACCGCAATCCGCGGCATTTCGATCACGGCCTGTGCCAGACCGCGAGGAAGCTGCAGTGGCCCGAGCCCGAGCAGTGGTGCGGCTATGTGCGCACGCCGGGCCTGCGCAATGTGGCCATCCGCCAGAGCTTCATGCACAACGGCGCGCTGAATTCGCTGCGCGAGGTGATGGAGTTCTACAACACGCGCGGCACCGATCCCGCGCGCTGGTTCGGCAAGGGCGGATCATTCGACGATATAGCGCCGGAGTTCCACGACAACGTGAATGTCAATTCGCCTCCGCTCAACCGCAAGCCGGGCAGCCCAGAGGCGCTGACCGATGCCGAGATGGACGACCTGGTGGCATTCCTGCGCACGTTGACCGACGAGCGCTATGTGGCACTCATGCCACCGGATGTGCGCGGGCAACCGAAGGCGATACGCAAGGCCAGGTAGGGCGCTGTGACGACAAAAGTCCGCAAGCCGCAACAAATCTGCAACGCGCGTTAAAATCTCGAAATTCACCTGCCAATCCAGGAAGCAGTGGCGATCGGCAATCGCCTGCTTTGCCGGCTTGGCGCAGACACAGGGACGAAAGGCACCTAGGTTATGACACCGCGAACGCAGAGCTTGACGGGAGCCATCCCGACCGCCTGAGGTGCTGGTCCGCGCACCCTTGCAGGCGCGGCCGTTTACACAATCCGATTCCATTCACGAGTTTGCGCGGCCAGTCCGCGCATTTTGTTTTCTACAGGCGCGTCCCATGACGCGAGATTGAAAGACATGGTCCAAATCACTCTTCCCGACGGTTCCAAGCGCGAATATCCCGGTCCGGTTTCCGTGGCCGAAGTCGCCGCATCGATTGGCGCAGGCCTTGCGAAGGCCGCTCTGGCCGGCAAGGTCGGCACCGGCGACGAAGCCAAGGTGGTGGACACCAGCTTTGTGATCGATCGCGACATGCCGCTGTCCATCGTGACGGCCAAGGATGCCGACGGCCTGGATGTGATCCGCCACTCCACCGCCCACCTGCTGGCCTATGCGGTCAAGGAGCTGTTCCCCGACGCGCAGGTCACCATCGGCCCCGTGATCGAGAACGGCTTCTACTACGATTTCTCATACAAGCGCCCCTTCACGCCCGAAGACCTGGCTGCCATCGAAAAGCGCATGTCGGAACTGGCCGCCAAGGACGAACCCGTGGTGCGCCGCGTGCTGCCGCGCGACGAAGCCGTGGCCTACTTCAAGAGCCTGGGCGAGAACTACAAGGCCGAGATCATCGCCAGCATTCCGAGCAACGAGGATGTGAGCCTGTACCGCGAAGGCAGCTTCGAGGACCTGTGCCGCGGCCCGCACGTGCCCAGCACCGGCAAGCTCAAGCACTTCAAGCTCATGAAGGTGGCCGGTGCCTACTGGCGCGGCGACCACCGCAACGAGATGCTGCAGCGCATCTACGGCACGGCCTGGGCCAGCAAGGACGAGCTGCAGCAGTACCTGACCATGCTCGAAGAGGCCGAGAAGCGCGACCACCGCAAGCTGGGCCGCGAGCTGGATCTGTTCCACATCGACGAGCACTCGCCCGGCACCGTGTTCTGGCATCCCAAGGGTTGGGCCATCTGGCAGCAGGTCGAGCAGTACATGCGCCGCGTCTATCAGGACAACGGCTATCAGGAAGTCAAGGCGCCGCAGATCCTGGACAAGGGCCTGTGGGAGAAGACCGGCCACTGGGACAAGTACCGCGAGAACATGTTCACGACCGAATCGGAAAAGCGTGAATATGCCCTGAAGCCGATGAATTGCCCGGGCCACATCATCATCTTCAAGCAAGGCATCAAGAGCTACCGCGACCTGCCTCTGCGCTTCGGCGAGTTCGGCAACTGCCACCGCAACGAGCCCACCGGTTCGCTGCACGGCATCATGCGCGTGCGCGCCTTCACGCAGGACGACGGCCATATCTTCTGCACCGAAGACCAGATCCAGGCGGAGGTGACGGCCTTCACCTCGCTGCTGCAGAAGGTCTATGCGGACTTCGGCTTCACCGACATCCTGTACCGCCTGTCCACCCGCCCCGAAAAGCGCATCGGCAGCGACGAGGCCTGGGACAAGGCCGAAAATGCGCTGGCCGAAGGCCTGCGCGCCTCGGGCTGCGAGTTCGAATACCTGCCCGGCGAAGGTGCCTTCTACGGCCCCAAGATCGAGTACACGCTCAAGGATGCGCTGGGCCGCGAATGGCAGTGCGGCACCATCCAGGTGGACCCCAATCTGCCCGAGCGGCTCGATGCCGAATTCGTGGGCGAAGACGGCGAACGCCACCGTCCCATCATGCTGCACCGCGCCATCCTGGGTTCGCTGGAGCGCTTCATCGGTATCCTGATCGAACACCACTCGGGTGCCTTGCCCGCCTGGCTGGCACCCGTGCAGGCGGCCGTGCTCAACATCACCGACGCCCAGGCCGACTATGCCCAGGAAGTGGCGCAAAAGCTGCAAAAAGCATTGCCTAATCAAAGCCTTAGGGTGGTGACCGATCTGCGCAACGAAAAGATTACGTATAAAATACGTGAGCATTCGATGCAGAAGCTGCCGTATATCCTGGTTGCAGGCGACAAGGAAAAGGCAGCTGGTGCGGTTGCAGTGCGCGCCCGGGGTAACAAAGACCTCGGTGTGATGTCGGTTGATGCGTTTATCGAACTGCTCTCCAAGGACATCGCGGCCAAGGCCTGATACAAAGACAGTTTTGTGGCGAGCCGGTTGCGCGCATTGCGCGCAAGCGGCTACGCTGTTGTAGCCATTTCAATCCAAGGGTGAAAACCATAGCTACTGAATTTCGCGATCGGCGCCACCGTGAAGAGCGCAAGCATCGCCTCAACCGAGAAATCATGGCGCCTGAAGTGCGTCTGTCTGGTCCTGACAATGAGCCGCTGGGTATCGTGCCGCTGCAGGAAGCGCTGCGCATGGCTGGCGAGCTGGATGTCGATCTGGTGGAAATTGCCGCTACGGCCAATCCTCCGGTCTGCCGTTTGATGGATTACGGCAAGTTCAAGTACCAAGAGCAGAAGAAGGCTGCCGAGGCCAAGGCCAAGCAGACCGTCATCGAAATCAAGGAAGTCAAGTTCCGTCCCGGCACCGACGATGGCGACTACAACATCAAGCTGCGCAACATCCGCCGTTTCCTGGCCGATGGCAACAAGGTGAAGGTCACGCTGCGCTTCCGCGGCCGCGAGATCACGCACCAGCAGCTGGGCCTGGACCTGCTCAACCGCCTGCGCGACGACCTGTCGGATTCCATCCAGGTGGAGCAGTTCCCCAAGCTGGAAGGCCGCCAGATGATCATGATGATCGCGCCTTCGCGCAGCAAGAAGCCTGCGGCCGGCGGCAAGGCGCAGGGCGATGCTGCACCGGTGGCCGAAGATAAGGCATAATCGCTGTCTGCCTTGAAGGCAAGAGTGGGTTGCGCAAGCGGCCCACTTTTGTTTTGCTGCGGTTTGCAGCGCAGCGGGGAGCAGTCTCCGCTGGACAGGATTTGCAGGCTTGCCTGCAAAACACCTGCCTTCGGGCGGGTGCACAAGTGCCTCGGTGGCTAGCGAAGTGTGCGCAGAGTTGCGCACCGCCTCACGAGCACAATCAACAGGAGCATTCACATGCCCAAAATGAAGACCAAGAGCAGCGCGAAGAAGCGTTTTCGCGTTCGTCCCGGTGGCACCGTCAAGCGCGGTCAAGCCTTCAAGCGTCACATCTTGACCAAGAAGACCACCAAGAACAAGCGCCACCTGCGCGGTGCAGTGAACGTGCATGAGACCAACATGGGCTCCATTGCACAGATGCTGCCCTCGGCCGGCCTGTAATTCACTGACGAACAAGGAGAAAACTCATGCCTCGCGTCAAACGTGGTGTAACGGCCCGTGCCCGTCACAAAAAAGTTCTGACCCTGTCCAAGGGTTTCCGCGGCCGCCGCGGTAACGTCTTCCGCGTCGCCAAGCAGGCGGTGATGAAGGCTGGCCAATACGCCTACCGTGACCGCCGCAACAAGAAGCGCGTGTTCCGTCAGCTGTGGATCGCCCGTATCAACGCCGCTGCACGTGAACTGGGCCTGACCTACAGCCAGTTCGCCAACGGCCTGAAGAAGGCTGCGATCGAAATCGACCGCAAGATGCTGGCCGATATCGCCGTGCACGACAAGGCTGCCTTTGCAGCCATCGTCGACCAAGTCAAGGCCAAGCTGGCTGCCTAAGGTCACGATCGGTAGTTACTCCTGATTCAGTAGCTGCTGGTGCACAAACAGCAAGGGCTAGGGCTTGAAAAGGCGCTAGCCCTTGTTTATTTTCAAGAATCGATAAAGAGTCGATATGAACGAGTTGGATTCTCTGGTCGAAAGCGCGCAGCAGCTGTTTGCGCAAGCCCATACCCCTGCCGATCTGGAAAATGCGAAGGCGCAGTTTCTGGGCAAGTCGGGCAAGATGACCGAGCTCATGAAGGGCATGGCGCAGCTTTCCGTCGAAGAGAAAAAGTCGCGCGGCGCCGCGATCAACGTGGCCAAGCAGGCCATCGAGGCTGCGCTGACGGCCCGCCGCAAGGCCCTGGCCGATGCCGAGCTGGAGGCCCACCTGAAGGCCGAAGTGCTGGACGTGACGCTGCCCGGCCGCCGCCGTGGCACGGGCGGCCTGCATCCCGTGTCGCTGACGCTGGAGCGCATCGAAGGCATCTTCGGCTCCATGGGCTTCGACGTGGCTGAAGGCCCCGAGATCGAATCCGACTGGTTCAACTTCACGGCGCTCAACACGCCGGAAGACCATCCCGCACGCTCCATGCACGACACCTTCTACGTGGAAGGCGGCACGCAGCATGCGCCCAATCTGCTGCGCACGCACACCAGCCCCATGCAGGTGCGCCATGCCGTGCAGCACGTGAAGAAATACCGCAACCGAATCGACGCCGGCCAGGGCATGCCCGAGATCCGCGTGATCGCGCCGGGCCGCACCTACCGCGTGGACAGCGATGCCACCCATTCGCCCATGTTCCACCAGTGCGAAGGCCTGTGGATCGGCGAGAACGTGAGCTTCAAGGACCTGAAGGTCGTGTTCACCGACTTCTGCAAGACCTTCTTCGAGCAGGACGACCTGGTGTTGCGCTTTCGCCCCAGCTTCTTCCCGTTCACCGAGCCGTCGGCCGAGATCGACATCCAGTTCCAGAGCGGACCGCTGGCCGGCCGCTGGCTCGAGGTCGCCGGCTCCGGCCAGGTGCACCCCAACGTGGTGCGCAACATGGGCCTGGATCCCGAGAAATACATCGGCTTTGCCTTTGGCATGGGCCCCGACCGCCTGACCATGCTGCGCTATGGCGTGAACGACCTGCGCCTGTTCTTCGATGGCGACATCCGCTTCCTGTCGCAGTTTCAGTAATTGAAAAAGTGAGCTTCCAGCGCTTGATATCACTGGTTTTCAAAATAAAACAACCTGAAAACCAGAAATATTAAGCGCAGCCAGCTCCTCTTTTGAAAGCAAGATCGCCATACAGCCGGGCTGCGCCGCCAGCGCCGGCATGAACGCCAAAGAGTCTGACTATGCAATTTCCCGAATCCTGGTTGCGCGAGTACTGCAACCCGCAGCTGACCACCCAAGAGCTGGCCGACACCCTGACCATGGCCGGCCTCGAGGTCGAAGAGATGGAGCCCGTGGCGCCGCCTTTCACCGGCATCGTGGTCGGCGAGATCAAGGAGGCCGTGCAGCATCCGGACGCCGACCGCCTGCGCATCTGCCAGGTCGATGTCGGCGGCCCCGAGTTGCTGAACATTGTCTGCGGCGCGCCCAATGCGCGCGTGGGCATTCGCATTCCCTGCGCCACCGTGGGCGCCGAGCTGCCGCCGGGCGAGGACGGCAAGCCGTTCAAGATCAAGGTGGGCAAGCTGCGCGGCGTCCAGAGCTTCGGCATGCTGTGCTCGGCCAAGGAGCTGGGCATTGCCGACGACCACGGCGGCCTGCTGGAGCTGCCGCTGGATGCGCCCCTGGGCCGGAACGTGCGCGAGTACCTGAACCTGGACGACACGCTGTTCACGCTCAAGCTCACGCCCAACCTCGCGCACTGCCTGTCGGTGTACGGCATCGCGCGCGAGCTGTCGGCGCTGACCGGCACGCCGCTGAAGGCTCTGTCCTTCCCCGCAGCCGCCGTCGCCACCCAGGATACGCTGCCCGTGAAGATCGAGGCCACCGACCTGTGCGGGCGCTTTTCGGGCCGCATCGTGCGCAACGTCAACACCCAGGTCAAGACACCCCAGTGGATGGTGGACCGCCTGGCCCGCTGCGGCCAGCGCTCCGTGTCGCCGCTGGTGGACATCTCCAACTACGTGATGTTCGAGCTGGGCCGCCCCAGCCACATCTTCGACCTGGACAAGATCCACGGCGGCCTTCAGGTCCGCTGGGGCCGGGAGGGCGAAACGCTCAAGCTGCTCAACGGCAACACCATCAAGATCGACGACTTCATCAAGGTCGGCGTGATTGCCGACGACCGGCAGGTCGAGTCGCTGGCCGGCATCATGGGCGGCGACGCCACGGCCGTGTCCGACGACACCAGGAACATCTACATCGAGGCGGCCTTCTGGTGGCCCAAGGCCGTGGCCGGCCGCTCGCGCCACTTCAACTTCTCGACCGATGCCGGCCACCGCTTCGAGCGCGGCGTGGATCCCGAGCACACGGTGGAGCACATCGAGCGCATCACGGCACTGGTGCTGGAGATCTGCGGCACGCCCGAGACCCAGGTCGGCGCCATTCATGATCAGCAGCCCAACATGCCGGCGCCCAAGACGGTGCAGCTGCGCGTGGCGCGCGCGGCCAAGGTCATCGGCATGCCTGTGACCCAGCAGCAATGCCTGGATGCCCTGAACGGCCTGGGCCTGCCTGCGACCGTGGCCGGCGAGGGCGTGATCAGCGTGACCGCGCCCACCTTCCGCTTCGACATCAACCTGGAAGAGGATCTGATCGAGGAAGTGGCCCGCATGATCGGCTACGAAAACCTGCCGACTTCCAAGCCGCTGGCGCCCATTTCGCCCAAGCTGCGTGCCGAGAACCAGCGCAGCCCGTTTGCCGTGCGCCGCGAGCTGGCGGACCTGGGCTACCAGGAAACCATCAACTTCAGCTTTGTCGAAGCCAAGTGGGAGGCCGAGCTGGCCGGCAACGCCGACCCGGTCAAGCTGCTCAACCCCATCGCCAGCCACCTGAGCGTGATGCGCTCGTCGCTGCTGGGTTCGCTGCTGCAGGTGCTCAAGTTCAACGTGGACCGCAAGGCCCAGCGCGTGCGCGTGTTCGAACTGGGCCGCGTGTTCTTCAAGGATGCCTCGGTCGTCGACTCCGACACCACCGTCAAGGGCTTCTACCAGCCCATGCGGGTGGCCGGTCTCGCCTATGGCGCGGCCGACCAGCTGCAATGGGGCAGGGCAGAGGCCAAGGTGGACTTCTACGACGTCAAGGGCGATGTGGAAGCGCTGCTGGCGCCGCTCAAGCCTGCATTCGAGCCGGCCGAGCATCCGGCCATGCATCCGGGCCGCTGCGCCCGCGTGCTGCTGGACGGCAAGGCCATCGGCTTTGTCGGCGAGCTGCATCCCAAGTGGCGCCAGGAGTGGGACCTGCCCCAGGCGCCCGTGATGTTCGAGCTGGAGCTGGACGCCGTGCTGGCCCGCCATGTGCCGGTATTCCAGCCCGTGGCCAAGCACCAGGCCGTGGAGCGCGACATCGCCGTGGTGGTCAAGGAGGCCGTGACCCATGCCCAGGTCATGGAGGCGGTCTTCGCGGCCAGTACGGAAGGCATTCTGCGCAACGCCACGCTGTTCGACGTGTTCCGGCCCAAGAAGCTCAAGGCCGGAGAGCAAGCCGCCCCGGGCAGCCTGGCCCAGGACGAGAAGAGCCTGGCCGTGCGCCTGACGCTGATGAGCGACGAAGGCACGCTGGCCGACGCGCAGATCGAGCAGGCCGTGCAGGCGGTGCTGGCGCAGCTGCAAGAGCGGGTGGCAGCCCGCCTGCGTTGATCATGTTCAATCCACAAGGAGATCGTCCCATGGAACTGGCAGTAGAGAGCATCGACAGCCCAGCGCTGACCAAGGCGCAGCTGGCCGATCTGCTGTTCGACGAGATCGGCCTGAACAAGCGCGAAGCCAAGGACATGGTGGATGCGTTCTTCGACCTGATCTCGCAGAGCCTGGTGAACGGAGAGGATGTCAAGCTCTCGGGCTTCGGCAACTTCCAGATCCGCACCAAGGCGCCGCGCCCGGGCCGCAATCCGCGCACGGGCGAATTGATTCCGATTGCAGCGCGCCGCGTGGTGACCTTCCATGCCAGCAGCAAGCTCAAGGAGCTGATACAGGGCGACCGTCCTGCGGCCTGAAGGCGGCGGGCCCGGGCTTCATGGCGTTACTTCGCTGTGGATGAAGTTTCAGGTCTGCCTTCTTTGAGCGCTATATTGCGCGCATCACAATGCGCTTTCTTGGGCCGATACCGACTGCAACGCCATGGCTTCACACTTGCCCGTCATTCCTGCCAAACGCTACTTCACCATCGGTGAGGTGGCGGAGCTGTGCGATGTGAAGCCGCATGTGCTGCGGTACTGGGAGCAGGAGTTCACGCAGCTCAAGCCCATGAAGCGCCGCGGCAACCGGCGCTACTACCAGCACCACGAGGTGCTGATGATCCGCCGCATCCGCGAACTGCTCTACGAGCAGGGCTTCACCATCAGCGGTGCCCGCAACCGCCTGCGCGAAACCGGTGTCAGCGCGCGCGCCGCTGCAGGCACCCTGCCGCAGGCGGGCACGGCGGGCGAAGCCGCTTTGCCAAGCCCTTCGGGTCCGGTGGATGGCCTGGCGCAGGAAGCCGGGGGCGGCGAGACCGCTTTCGCGGGCCTGCGCTTTGGCGCGGTGCCGGCACTGGGCTCCGAGGAGATCCGCGAAGAGCTGCTGCAGATCCGCTCGCTGCTTTCGCTGTGAGTGCCGAAAGATGTGTATAATCTAAGTCTTCGGCGTGTAGCGCAGCCTGGTAGCGCACTTGCATGGGGTGCAAGGGGTCGCGAGTTCGAATCCCGCCACGCCGACCATTTATTCCAAGACAACGGGTTACAGAGTTTTCTGTAACCCGTTTTTCTTTGCCTCAAGCCGCCTGCCGAAAACCGAGGCAGGCGAGCCTTTTCAAAAAATCGCGCTGCGTCACGCGCCATGCTTTCCGTGAGGTGGGAGGCGGTGTTTTCCGTCGGGCGGCCTTGCAATCAAAAATGCCCGCTGCAAGAGCGGGCATACAAAGATGTTTTCATCTGCCGAAGGCGCGGCCAGGGTGGCCATGCCCTGGATCAGGCCGGCAAGGCGGCCAGGGGCTCGGTGCGGGAAAGCGCGTTTGCGCCAGAGCCCGCGCCATTGACCTTGAACACGGCCACCATGCCCGACAGGCGCTGGGCCTGGTCGCGCAGCGAAACGGCGGCGGCCGCCGACTCCTCGACCAGCGCGGCATTTTGCTGCGTCATCTGGTCCAGGTGGTTGACGGCCTGGTTGACCTGGCTGATGCCGTCGCGCTGTTCGGTGGAGGAAGCGCTGATCTCGCCGATCATGTCGGAGACCTTGCGCACGCTGCTCACGATGTCTTCCATCACCTGGCCGGCCTGGGAGACCTGCTCGGCGCCTGCATGGGCCGCATCGACGGAAGTGCCGATGAGGGCCTTGATTTCCTTGGCCGCCTCGGCGCTGCGATGGGCCAGGGCCCGCACCTCGCTGGCCACCACGGCAAAGCCGCGGCCCTGTTCGCCGGCGCGCGCGGCTTCCACGGCAGCATTGAGCGCAAGGATGTTGGTCTGGAAGGCGATGGAGTCGATGACGCCGATGATGTCGGAGATGCGGTGTGCGCTTTCGCTGATGCGGCTCATGCTGCTGACCACCGATTCCACGACGGTGCCGCCGCGCTGGGCGGCCTGCGCGGCATTGCCGGCCAGGTGCGTGGCCTGGCGCGCCGTGTCGGCCGCCTGGGCCACGGTGGCGGTCAGCTGCTCCATGCTGGCGGCTGTTTCCTCGAGGTTGGAAGCCGTCTGCTCGGTGCGCGAGGACAGGTCATGGTTGCCCGAGGCGATTTCCGAGGAGGCGGTGGAAATGGAGTGCACGCTGTCGCGCACATCGGTCACCAGGCCGCGCAGGCGGGCCGCCATGCTGGAGACGGAGCCCAGCAGATGGCCGAATTCATCCTGGCGCTGGCTGTTGGCCGCCACGGTCAGGTCGCCTTCGGCGATGGCATTGGTCAGCTCCACCGCTTCGGCCAGAGGGCGGGTGATGGAACGGGTCAGCGCCAGCGCCAGGCCCAGTCCCACCAGCAGCACCACGCCCTGCACCCCCCATGCGAGCCAGGCCGCGCGCTGCTGCGCCTGCTGGGTGAGGAGGTTGGCGGCATCGCGTTGCTGCTGCTGCAGCTGCACAAAGGCCTCCAGCGAGCCCACATAGCGGGTGATGGCGCCGATGTATTGCTGCTTGATGAACGTGCGCAGGGCAGTGATGTCGCCCGTCAGCTTGATCTCGCGCGCCTGCTTGTTCAGGGCCAGCACTTCGGCGCGCACGGCTGCGATGCGCTCCAGTGCCTGCTTGTCGGCATCGCTCTGGGCCAGCTTGACGACCTGGGCCTGCAGTTCGGAGTTGATGCCCACGCCGGCCTTGACGCGCTCGTCCATCAGCGCGGTCAGTTCCTCGTCGGGCGTGACATTGCTGGTGAGCACGCGCTCGCCCGTGGTCTCGGTGGCGCCTTTCCATTGAAGAGCGAGGTTGATGCGGTGATCGTAGTCGGCCTGGGTGCGCATGCCGGCCTGCATTGCCTGGGCGGCGGTGTACTGCGCCCACAGCGAGACTGCCAGCATCATTGCCAGCAATCCGCCGAGAGTGCACCACAGCTTGGTTGATACGCGCCATTGATTGAATTTCATTCGCTGTGCTCTTGTCCTGGATAAATGAATTGCAAAAGGACGCTGGCGGCCAATGCGGCGGCTACGGAAAGTCGCGTATTGGCCGGGAGCGTCGGTCGAAGGTGAAAGCGAGGGCATTCATGGGCGGCAAGGCCTGCAAGGTCTTGATCCATCTGCCATGGGCACCGGTTGAAACTCTTTATGTATCGACATAAAGAGGCCGGACTTGAGCACTTTTTGCTGGATGGGCTTCATCGGGCCTGCTTTAGCAGCCAGGCTGCAGGCGCCTATTGCGCAAGCCCGCCCAAATGCCGTGCATAATGGCGTCGCGCCGGAAACGGCCGGCCGGCAAATGCGCATCGCAGCGCATTTCGCGTCACTGCAGGGGCTCGCGAAACCGAAGAACCCCGTGCATTCAAACATCTGCCCGTAGCTCAGTCGGATAGAGCAACAGCCTTCTAAGCTGTGGGTCGCAGGTTCGATCCCTGCCGGGCAGGCCAGTCCTTTCAATTCCCGCCATTTCCGGCCTCCGTTGTGGGGCCGGGCCGTAAAAAAGCCCATGCGGCATTCGCGGCATGGGCTGGGGTGCGGGCGCAGATTCCGGTTCAGTCGTCGTCCTCGTCGAACACCACGGAAGGTGTGGCCACCACGCGGGCGATGTCGGCGGTCGATGCGATCAGCCCCTTGCTCACATAGCTGTAGGGCGTATCGGGTTCCAGGGCCGCGGTCGCCAGATGGGCCTTGGGCTGGTTGAGCGACAGGTAATAGCTGCCGGCCGGCGCATCGAGGGAGCCGCGTGTCAGCACCAGCGCCGCGGTACTGCCGGCATGGCGAGCTTCCTGGTAGGAGTCGGCCAGTACCTGGCCGGGCTCGGCGATCTGCTGCACTTGCAGGCCCAGCTGGCGCAGGCGCTCCACGGCCTGGCGCGCCTCGGCGGATATCAGGTAGCCGCAGGGGCGCGCCCGTGTCTGGCTGGCCTTGATCTGCAGCGACGAATTCCAGTCCAGGCGGGCCTGCTGCTCGGCGCCGGTGCCGGCCTGCAGCATGGCGATGCTGCGCTGCTCGGGCGTCTGCTCGGCCTGGACGGTGAGCTGCTGGCGGCAGGCCAGCGAGGAGACATCGCGTGCGACGAACTCTTCCACCTGGTTCAGGTTCCTGGCTTTTTCGGCGGTGGCGCGCAAGGCGCTGGTGGCTGCGGTCACCAGCGTGTGCACGCGGCGCTGGATATGCGTGGCGCCCAGATCCGAGCCACGGCTGCTGACGAAGAGGGCGGCCGCATTCTTCAGGCTGCTGGTGTTGGCCAGCGTGTCGGGCACCAGAGAGGCCATGGAGACGGACTTGTCATCGGGCTGGGCACTGGTCCTGTAGAACCACTCGTTGCTCAGTCCGGCCTGGCTCAGGGCGCTGCGCACCGGCTGCACATACCATTCACGCGCGGCTTTGGTCACGAATTCATGCGCATTGGCGGTGGATGCGTATTGCAGCAGCGCATCGTAGCTTTGCACGGCCTGGTATTTCTGCAGGAACTGGCCTGCTGCCGCGTATTCATGCAGGTCCACGACGGCTGCGGGCCGGTAGTCGCGCACCAGCGTGGCCAGGGCGCGAGCCTCGGGCGTGCTGAGCAGCAGATGGTCATGCGCCAGATCGGTGCCGTCGGCCGTCAGATGGCTGGCGGTAGCTGCTCCGTCCGGGTTGGCCCGGGGCACGACGACCACATTGATCTGCTGCAGCAATGGCGCCAGCAGGCCGCCGGGCGCGAGCTCGCGCGCAATGACCAGCAGTGCCTCGGCGCCGGCCGGCTCGTCGCCATGCTGCTGCGCCACCAGCAGGGCCGTGGGGCGCCCGCTGCTGTTGAGGGAGGAGGCCTGGATGTTGTCCGCGCGCGTGGCGACCAGGGCCTGTATCGGCGTGCCGTGCTGGGAGCTGCCAATGTTCAGCAGGCCCAGCGTCGTGCCGCTGCCCTGGGATCTGGCGGCCAGCGCCTGCAGCCAGGACGACATCTCGGCCTGGGTGGTGAACTGCTGGCGCGGATTGTTCAGCCCCGGCGTGTCGTAGCGGACCGCCGGGTCGGGAAAGCGCGCCTCGATGGCGGGGTTGTAGGGCAGGGGCGTGAGCTGCGGCGCCGGCACCACGGGCTGCGCCGTCGCACCGGTGGCAGGCTGCGCCGGCGGCGGTGTGGCCGGCCTTGCTGCCTGGGGCTGCGGGGCACTGCCGGGCCAGGGGGGCAATTGCACGTTGGCGCAGGCCGTGACCAGGGCGGCTGCCCCCACTGCAGTCAGCCGCAGGACGCCCGACCGCCATGCACGGGCGTGGCGTACGGCATGGGGTGGCGCGGATGTGGATGGCAGAGTCATAGGTCGAATAGGAAAAGAGCTGATCCGGAAAGCAGGCCGAAACGGCAGCCTGGCCTAGCTTCGCATATTTGGCAGGCATGGTAGCCCTGGAGCCTTGCGGGTCGCTGTCAGCCCACAGCTAGAAGCGGGCGAAAAAAAGCAGAAGGGCTGCAATGATTGCAGCCCTTCATCGGGAAGCCGGGAAGTGTCCGAGCCTCCCTGGCGATTCATCAGCGGCCGAAGCCACCTCGGCCGAAGCCGCCGCGACGGCCGCGTTCGGCCATGGTATCCACGCTGGTGCGCATCGGGTCGGGCTGGCCGCCGTTGCCGCGCGGCGCCTTGCTGCGCGCATGGCCCAATTGGGTACCCAGATGGGCATCGGGGCGCGGCGGCTGGTCTTCATAGCGCGAGTTGCGCTCGCCGAACTGGCGCGGGCCGCGCTTGGGAGCGCGCTGCGGATCGTTCTGCGGACGGGCTTCGCGTTGCTCGCCACGGCCGTGGTGGTGGCCACGCTCGGTGCCCTGGCCGTTGGCGCCGCGGGGCGTGCCCTGGTTGTTGAAGCGGTTGCGGGGCTTTTGCTGGCGCTGGGGGCGCTCTTCCTGGGCGCCGTCGGTGGCGCCGGCTTCGGCAGGGCGGCGGTTGCCACGGCCGCGATCGCCCTGGGCAGCCTTGTTGGTGCGGATGCGCTCCATCATTTCCTGGCGCGCGGCCTTGGCGGCCGCCTGCATGACTTCACGGCTCGGCGGTTTGCCGGCGCCGCCCCAGATGGTCTGGCGGCCCATGGCGATGGGCTCGGCCTTCTCGCCCTCGTCGGGGCCGAAGCCTTCGAGCACCTGCACGGGGATTTCCTGCTTGGTGAAGCGCTCGATGTCCATCATGAAGCCTTCCTCGTCCATGCAGACGAGGCTGACCGCATTGCCCTCGCGGCCGGCACGGCCGGTGCGGCCGATGCGGTGCACGTAGTCTTCCGAGACATTGGGGATCTCGTAGTTCACCACGTTGGGCAGTTCGTCGATGTCGATACCGCGTGCAGCGATGTCGGTGGCCACCAGGGCACGCAGTTCGCCGGTCTTGAAGCCTTCCAGGGCCTGGGTGCGGGCGCTCTGGCTCTTGTTGCCATGCAGAGCCATGGCGGAAACGCCATTCTTGGTCAGGAATTCGGCCACGTTGTTGGCGCCGAACTTGGTGCGCGTGAACACCAGCACCTGGCTCCAGTTGTTTTCCTGGATGATGTGCAGCAGCACCTGCTTCTTCTTGGCGCGGCCGACCGGGTGGATGACCTGCTTGATGCGCTGCACCGTGGTGTTGCGCGGCGTGACCTGGATGGATTGCGGATTGCGCAGCAGGCCGTTTGCCAGCTCGCGGATCTCGTCGCTGAAGGTGGCGGAGAACAGCAGGCTCTGCTTGTTCTGGGGCACCAGGGCCAGCACCTTCTTCACGTCGTGGATGAAGCCCATGTCCAGCATGCGGTCGGCTTCGTCGAGCACCAGCACCTCGACCGTGGACAGGTCCATGAAGCCTTGCTGGGCCAGGTCCAGCAGGCGGCCCGGCGTGGCCACGAGCACATCCACGCCTTTTTCGATGCGGGCGATCTGGGGCTTCATGCCCACGCCGCCGAAGATCACGGTGGAGTTGATGTCCAGGTACTTGGCGTAGTTGCGCAGGTTTTCCTCGACCTGGGCGGCCAGCTCGCGGGTCGGGGTCAGCACCAGGGCGCGGATGCCCTTGCCGCCGAAGCGGTTCTTGGGTGCAGTGCCGCCGGACAGGCGCTGCAGCATGGGCAGCGTGAAGGCGGCAGTCTTGCCGGTGCCGGTCTGCGCGCCGGCCAGCAGGTCATGGCCGGCCAGCACGAGGGGAATGGCCTGGGCCTGGATGGGGGTGGGGGTTTCGTAGCCCTGTTCCTGTACGGCCTTGAGAATGGCGGGAGCCAGATTCAGTTCTTCAAATGTCATTGTGATCAGTTGCGCCAATCCTGGGCGCGGGGTATCAGCCTGTCATGGCGGCCCGTGGGGCTGCCTGGCCAGTTGTAGGCAGATAAAGTTTCGTGTGTGGGAGCCCGGAGCGGCCGCTTCGGTTGTCTGCCGAAACCACCCATTGTCCCCAGCTGAAGTGCTGCTGCGACAGGCAACTGGACGCCTGTTGCGAAGGGTATTGTCGCATGCGTCGATAATCATGGCTGGCTCGCCACTCAAAGCGGCACATTTTTTTGCGTAAATTCAAGCAACTCAAAGCAATTCGTACATGGCTCAATACGTTTTCTCGATGAATCAGCTGACCAAGACCGTGCCGCCCAAGCGGCAGATCTTGAAAGGCATTTCGCTCAGCTTCTTTCCCGGCGCCAAAATCGGCGTGCTGGGCCTGAACGGTTCGGGCAAGTCCTCGCTGCTGAAGATCATGGCCGGCGTGGACAAGGAGTTCGAGGGCGAGGCGATTCCCATGCCGGGCCTGTCCATCGGCTATCTGCCGCAGGAGCCCCAGCTCAACCCCGAGCACACCGTGCGCCAGGCCGTGGAAGAAGCCATGGCCGAGGTGAACAATGCCAAGGCCCGCCTCGAGGAGGTGTATGCGGCCTATGCCGAGGAAGATGCCGACTTCGACGCGCTGGCCAAGGAACAGGGCGAGCTGGAGGCCATCATTGCCGCCGCCGGCACCGACTCGGAGCACCAGCTCGAGATCGCCGCCGACGCGCTGCGCCTGCCGCCGTGGGATGCCGTGGTCGGCAAGCTCTCGGGCGGCGAGAAGCGCCGCGTGGCGCTGTGCAAGCTGCTGCTGTCCAAGCCCGACATGCTGCTGCTCGACGAACCCACCAACCACCTGGACGCCGAGTCCGTGGACTGGCTGGAGCAGTTCCTGCACCGCTTCAGCGGCACCGTGGTGGCCATCACCCACGACCGCTACTTCCTGGACAACGCGGCCGAGTGGATCCTGGAGCTGGACCGCGGCCACGGCATTCCCTACAAGGGCAACTACTCGGAATGGCTGCTGCAGAAGCAAAACCGCCTGGAGCAGGAGCAGAAGGGCGAGGAAGCCCGCGCCAAGGCCCTGAAGAAGGAGCTGGAGTGGGTGCGCCAGAACGCCAAGGGCCGCCAGGCCAAGAGCAAGGCGCGCATTGCCCGCTTCGAGGAGCTGAGCGACTACGAATACCAGCGCCGCAACGAGACGCAGGAAATCTTCATTCCCGTGGCCGACCGCCTGGGCACCCAGGTCATCGAGTTCCACAACGTCACCAAGAGCTTCGGCGACCGCGTGCTCATCGACAACCTGAGCATGAACATTCCGGCCGGTGCCATCGTCGGCATCATCGGCCCCAACGGCGCCGGCAAGTCCACGCTGTTCAAGCTGATCGCTGGCAAGGAAAAGCCCGATTCGGGCGAGGTCGTGATCGGCCAGACCGTGAAGATGGCCTATGTGGACCAGTCGCGCGACGCGCTGGCCGACGAGAAGACCGTGTGGGAGGACATCTCGGGCGGCCTGGACATCATCAACGTCGGCAAGTTCCAGATGGCCTCGCGCGCCTATGCCGGCCGCTTCAACTTCAACGGCCAGGACCAGCAGAAGAAGGTGGGCAACCTCTCGGGCGGCGAGCGCGGCCGCCTGCACCTGGCCAAGACGCTGATCCAGGGCGGCAACGTGCTGCTGCTGGACGAACCCTCGAACGACCTGGACGTGGAAACCCTGCGCGCGCTGGAAGATGCGCTGCTCGAATACGCGGGCACCGTGCTGGTGATCTCCCACGACCGCTGGTTCCTGGACCGCATCGCCACCCACATCCTGGCGGCCGAGGGCGATTCGCAGTGGTACTTCTTCGACGGCAACTACCAGGAGTACGAGGCCGACAAGAAGAAGCGCCTGGGCGAAGAAGGCGCGGCCCCCAAGCGCGTGCGTTACAAGGCGTTGAAGTAAGCATCAGAATGTCTCCAGCCGGCGCTGGAGCGGGTATTCTTGGCGCCTATGAGCCTTTCTCCCGTTCCCGTGTCGGTATTGCGCACCTGCCTTGTGCAGGCGGTGCGCAGCGCCGAGACATTGGCTCTGCGTCTGCTGCAGCGTATCGAGCATGCGCTGCAGCAGCCCGATCCCGCCATCCAGGATGCCGAGCGGCTCGGCCTTCTTGCCGATGCCCATCGCAGCCTGCGGCTGCACCAGGGCGAACTGCTCAAGGGCTATCCGCAGGCCCTGCTGGAAACCCTGGCGCAATCGGCCAGGCAGCCATTTTCCTTTTCCTCTCCCGCCATTGCCGATGATTTCGGCCTGCTGGATTGCGGCGGCTGCCCGCAGGATGCGGCGCGGCAGCAAAGCTGGCTCGACGGCCAGCGCCTGCAGCAGGCCGTGGCGCCCATGGTGGAGCTGGCGCTCGCGGACCTGGACGCGCTGGTCAGCGCAGCCCAGGGCATGGCCTATGTGCATCCCGAAAGCAATCCGCTGCGGCCGGAAAACTATGTGCAGGCCTGGGTGCAGCTGATTGCCGCAGCCAAGGTTGAGCCCGCGCACGCCCATTGCTGGCTCGAAGCCATGGCACAGCACCTGGGGCCGCTGCTGGTCTCCGAATATGCGCGCACCGCCAAGCTGCTGCGCGAACTCGGCGTGGTGCCGGCGCTCTATGCCGCGCCGCCCGCCCAGGCATCGAGCGTGGCCCGGCGCCGGCAGGGCGACCCTGCAGGTTCGCGCGCGCGCTGGCAGGCGCCGGAGCAGTACGGCAATGCCGTTGCGCAAAGCCGTGCCTATGCGGCCCAACGCGAAAGCCTGCTGACGCTGTGCCTGCTGCAGGAATTGCTGTCCGATCCGCGCTGGATCGAGGACAGCTGCTATACCGCGCCCCAGGCGCTGACCGATTCCATGCTCGGCCATCTGGCCGAGGCCGAAGCGGCGCAACCGTCCACCGTGCATTCCCTCCTGGGCGGCTTCAACCAGGCTGCGGCGTTCGGCACAGCAGCCGCCATGCCGGCCGCGGCCGGGGAGCCGGGTCCGGGCTGGAGCAGTTCCTATTCGACCGCGGCGCTGGCGTCCGGCTTGCACCGGCCGGGGGCGGCAGGCTTGCCATCCCGTCCACCCGCCGCTGCCGCCGGGCTGTCCCGTTCAGCACGCACCCTGCAGCGCATGATGGAGCACATGGCGCAGGATGCACAGCTGCTGCCGTCCGTGCAGCAGGTGCTGCGCCTGCTCGAGCCTGCGCTGCTGCAGCTGGTGGAGCAGGATGCCCGTTTTTTCGAAGACCGCCTGCATCCGGCGCGCCAGCTGCTCGACGAGCTCACGGCGCGCAGCCTCTGGTTTGCCGACGAGGCCGCGCCGGGATTTGCAAGATTCATCCAGACGGCCGACTCCGCCGCCAGGCAGCTGGCGGCCTGGCCCGCGGTGGATGCGCAGGCATTTGCCCAGGTGCTGCAGCACCTGCGCGACGGCTGGAGCCCGCCTGGCGCCGACCATGGCGTGGCTGCCGATGAAGAGCCCGGACAGCCGCAAGGCCAGAGCCGCTCCCTGCCTCGGGAATTCTCTCTCCCGGATGGCGTACAGCCGGATGCCGTGCCGCCCGATTCATCGCACATCGCCCATGCCATACGCCGCCTGCCCAGTGCCAGAGGCGTTCCCGAGGACATGCTGGACTTCGTGACCGGCCCCTGGGCACAGGTCATCGCCCATGCGCAAAGGCTGGAGGCTGGCGGCCAGGCACTGCCGGACAGCGACCCCGGCGGCTATCTGGCCCTGGTGCCCAGCCTGCTGTGGAGCGTCTCGCCCCAGGCCAGTGCCGACACCCGGCGCCTGGCCGCCCTGGCGCCGCGGCTGCAGGCGCGGCTGGCGGCGGGGCTGCGGAGCGTGGGCCGTACCGAATGGGAAATCCGCGCGCTGGCCGCACGGCTGGCGGCCCTGCACCAGGATGCGCTCGATGCGGGAATGGCCCGGCAGGCCCCAGCGCCCGGCCAGCCCGATGCGCTGGACCTGCTGCCCAGCATGCTGGCCGCGCTGGACGGCGCGCACGAGACGCAGCACGCGCCGCTGGCGCAGTCGCGGGTGCAGGAAAGCCCTGCCCCTGAAGCGGCTCTGGCCGTCGCCGAGGCGCAGGAGGTGCTGGCCGTCGCGCTGGGAAATGGGGGAGCGCGCACGCGGCAGCCCCGGCCTTCAGGCCAGCGCTCGGCAGAGAGCTGGATGCATTCCGCGCCGCAAGCCGAAGCAGCCGTACAGGCCGGGCCGGACCAGAAAATCGCCGGCGCGGACGGTGGGCCGGCGGCGTCGGGCCCGGCCGCGGATGCGGGCGACTGGCCCCTGGGCACCTGGGTGGAGCTGTGCAACGAGCGCCAGCAGCTGCGCACGCGCCTGACCTGGATGAGCCCGCAGCAAAGCCTGTTCCTGTTCACGGCGGCCGATGGCAGCACCCAGTCGATGACGCGGCGCATGCGCGACAAGCTGGTGGCCAAAGGCCAGCTGCGCCGCATCGAGGACGAAAGCCTGGAGTGAAAACAGGAGCTGTCTGCGCCCACTGTTGCTGTGGTTCAGGCCGATACGTATTGCAAATCCAGGGCTGGCATGCGAAGGCAGCTCCTGTTTTTGATGCATTGCGGCGCAAAAACCTGCCGCGCTAAAGCCCCGGCTGCCGCAAGTCGCTGGCGCAGGGCAGGATTGGCTGGCCGGCCACGGGCATGGGCCGGGCCAGCAAAATGGCGCGTGCCGTGGCCACCGCCACCGCTTCGGCGGCCAGCGTGCTCAGCGTCATCATGCCGAGCTGTTTGCCGGACTGGCCCGTGCCCAGCGCAAACAGGCTGTCGCCGTCGCTCATGGTATGCACGGGGTTGATGGCGCGCGCCAGCCCGTCGTGGGCCACCACGGCCAGCCGGTGCGCCTGGGCCTTGGTGATCCGGGCGTCGGTGGCCACCACGCCGATGGTGGTGTTGCTGCCCGCCAGCACGGGGCGCGGCTCCTGGCCTGCCAGCAGGGCTTGGCGCGCATCGAGCAGGGCCTTGCCGTCGGCCTGGCGCGCGCCGGCCAGCAGCTCGCCCGTATAGGGGTTGTAGACATCGCCCAGCGCATTGCAGGCCACCAGCGCACCCACGGTCACGCCGTCCACGGTGAAGCTGGCCGTGCCGATGCCGCCCTTCATCGCGCGGCCGTGGCCGAACAGCTTGCCCACCACGGCGCCCGCGCCGGCGCCCACGCTGCCTTCGGCCGGGCGCAGCTTGCCGGCGGCCTGGCAGGCGGCGTAGCCGGCGGCGGCGTTGGGCCGTATGCGCATGTCGCCCATCATCACGTCGAACAGCACGGCAGCCGGCACCAGCGGAATCCGGCCCACGCCGATATCCAGGCCGGCGCCTTGCTCCTCCAGCCAGCGCACGGCGCCGCCGGCCGCATCCAGCCCCCAGGCGCTGCCGCCGGCCAGCACGATGCCGTGCACCTGCTGCACGAGGTTGCTCGGATGCAGCAGATCCGTCTCGCGCGTGCCGGGTGCGGCGCCGCGCACGTCCACGCCGCCGACCGCGCCCTGCGGGCACAGCACCACGCTGCAGCCCGTGGGCCGGCGCGCATCGGTGAAATGGCCTGCCGATATGCCTTGCACCAGGCCGATGTGGCCGGTGTGGGCCAGCAGGTCCGCCGTGCTGGCGGGCAGTGTGTGGGAGGCGGTCATGAAGGGCTTTCTACAGTGCGGCAATCGCCTGGGACAGCAGCGCGATCGAGCAGGGCGCGCAGCCTTCGGCATCGTTGCTGACGGTCACGAAGGCCGGCTGGCCCGCGCCCGTGATGCCGCGGATGGTACGCGCGAGCAGTTCGCGCGTGTGCAGGTCTTCGGAGCGGATTTCGTTGAACGGATCGTGCTTTTTCTGCGCATCCGGATAGCCGTAGGCGCCGAAGATGCGGTTCAGGTTCCAGCGGCAGACCAGCGGGCCGGGCCACAGCGCGCGCAGGATGGGCAGCTGCACCTCGATCGGCGGCATCTTGCCGTGCAGGCCCAGGCAGAAAGTGGCGCCATGGGCCTGCAGCGTATCGGCCAGCGGGGCGATCAGGAGTTCGGGGTCGCGCACCTCCACGGCCACGATGACCTGCGGGCGGGCGGCCAGCGCCTCGCGCACGGCGGCCAGCATGGTGCCCAGGCGCTCCAGCAGCAGCGTGGGACGGCTGAGCCAGCCCCAGGGCAGCGGGCTGAGCTGGAAGACCAGCACGCCCAGCTTGTCGCCCAGGCCTTCGAGCGTGGGCTCGACGAAATGCTCCACGGCCAGGCGGGGGTCCAGAAAGGCCGGATTGGTTTCCCGCGCCTTGCCGTCCTCGCCGCGCACCTGCGCATCGGTCACGCCGGCCGGGCATTTGACGACGAAGCGGAAATCCGCATCCACCTGGGCCGCATAGGCCGCGTACTGGCTGGCCGTGAGCGGGCGCCAGAAGGTGCGGTCCACGCAGACGGTGCGCAGCAGCGGGTGCCGGTGGTAGGCCGTGAGGCCTTTCTTGGACAGCACGCTGGCGTCGTAGGCCCCGTCCCATACCAGCCCTTCCCAGCCCGGATAGGACCAGGTGGACACGCCCATGCGCAGGTTGGCCGGCAGCTGCGCGGCCAGCGCCTGGTATTGGGCTGCCGCAGGCGCCAGCGCCACCTCGCCGCTGCGGGCCTTGGGCCGGGGGGCGCGGAGGGCGGATGGGGCTGCCTGCGGTTTCCTGGGAGGCTCGGGCGAAGCCGGGCCAAACAAATCGTCCTGCATGCCGGGGATTCTGAATGAAATAAGGCTTTTGTGTATACCCATCAAGCGCAAGCAGCTATGAAAAACATAGTTTTTAGCTTCTGTTGCATTTGAGTGCCCGGGCAAACCGGACGGGGTGCAGGTGGTATGGCAAACTCGGCGGCTTTCCGGATTTCTCGCCCTGGGGCGCCTCGCATGCAAAAAATCATTGGTCAGATTGCTCAAGAACTGAATGTCAAGCCGCAGCAGGTCAGTGCGGCCGTGGAGTTGCTCGACGGCGGCGCCACGGTTCCGTTCGTGGCCCGCTACCGCAAGGAAGCCACGGGCGGCCTGGACGACACGCAGCTGCGCACGCTGGACGAGCGCCTGACCTACCTGCGCGAGCTGGAAGACCGCCGCGAGGCCGTGCTCAAGGCCATCGACGAGCAGGGCAAGCTGACCGATGCGCTGCGCCTGGCGATCGCCGGTGCGCCGACCAAGCAGGAGCTGGAAGACATCTACCTGCCGTTCAAGCAGAAACGCCGCACCAAGGGCCAGATTGCCAGGGAATTCGGCATCGAGCCCCTGGCCGACAAGCTGTTTGCCGACCCCACGCTCGATCCGCACAAGGAGGCCGAGGCCTTCTGCCAGCCCGCCACCACGCTGGACGACGGCAAGCCGGGCCCCGATTTTTCGACCACCTTCGCCGTGCTCGACGGCGTGCGCGACATCCTGTCCGAGCGCTGGGCCGAGGACCCGGCCCTGGTGCAGAAGCTGCGCGAATGGCTGTGGGACGAGGGCCTGCTCAGGTCCAAGAAGGTCGAGTCCAAGAACGAGAACGACCCCGAGGTGGCCAAGTTCCGCGACTACTTCGACTACGACGAGCCCATCGGCCGCGTGCCCTCGCACCGGGCGCTGGCGGTGTTCCGCGGCCGGGCGCTCGAAATCCTCGAGGCCAAGCTGGTGCAGCCGGTGGAGCCCGAGCCCGGCCAGCCCAGCCTGGCCGAAGGCAAGATCGCACTGCACCTGGGCTGGAGCCATGCCAAGCGTCCGGCCGACGACCTGATCCGCAAGTGCGTGGCCTGGACCTGGCGCGTGAAGCTGAGCCTTTCGACCGAGCGCGACCTGTTCAGCCGCCTGCGCGAGGACGCGGAAAAGGTGGCGATCAAGGTCTTTGGCGACAACCTGCGCGACCTGCTGCTGGCCGCGCCCGCGGGCCAGCGCGCCGTGATCGGCCTGGACCCCGGCATCCGCACCGGCGTGAAGGTGGCCGTGGTGGACAGCACCGGCAAGCTGGTGGACACCGCCACCATCTACCCGCACGAGCCGCGCCGCGACTGGGACGGCTCGCTGGCCGTGCTCGCCAGGCTGGTGGAAAAGCACAACATCAACCTGATCGCCATCGGCAACGGCACGGCCAGCCGCGAGACCGACAAGCTGGCGGCCGACCTGATCAAGATCGCCGCCAAGGCCGACAGGAAGATCGACAAGGTGGTGGTCAGCGAGGCGGGCGCCTCGGTGTATTCGGCCAGCGAGTTCGCGGCCCAGGAAATGCCCGATGTGGACGTGAGCCTGCGCGGCGCGGCGTCCATCGCCCGCCGCCTGCAGGACCCGCTGGCCGAGCTGGTCAAGATCGACCCCAAGAGCATCGGCGTGGGCCAGTACCAGCATGACGTGAACCAGAGCGAGCTGGCGCGCCAGCTCGACGCCGTGGTCGAGGACTGCGTGAACTCCGTGGGCGTGGACCTGAACACGGCCTCGGCGCCGCTGCTGTCGCGCGTCTCGGGCCTGTCGGGCGCGGTGGCCAAGTCGGTGGTGCGCTGGCGCGATGCCAACGGCAGCTTCAGGAACCGCAAGCAGCTGATGGAAGTGGCCGGCCTGGGTGCCAAGACCTTCGAGCAGGCGGCGGGCTTTTTGCGCATCCGCGGCGGCGACAACCCGCTGGACATGACCGGCGTGCACCCCGAGACCTACCCGGTGGTGGAGCAGATCATCGTCAAGACCGGCAAGCCCATCGAGCAGATCATGGGCCGTGGCGAGGTGCTGAAATCGCTCAAGCCCGAGCAGTTCGCCGACGACAAATTCGGCGCCGTGACCATCAAGGACATCCTGGGCGAGCTGGAAAAGCCCGGCCGCGACCCGCGCCCGGACTTCGTGGTGGCGCGCTTCAACGACGGCGTGGAGGACATCAAGGACCTCAAGGAAGGCATGGTCCTCGAAGGCACGGTGAGCAACGTCGCGCAGTTCGGCGCCTTCGTGGACCTGGGCGTGCACCAGGACGGCCTGGTCCACGTGAGCCAGATGAGCCACAAGTTCGTCGAGGATGCGCGCGAGGTCGTCAAGACCGGCCAGATCGTCAAGGTCAAGGTGCTCGAGGTCGACGTGGCGCGCAACCGCATCAGCCTGACCATGAAGCTCGATGCGGCGCCGGCAAGGCGCGACGGCCCGCGCGAGAACCGCTTTGAAAGCGCCGGGCGGGGCAACGGCTATGGCGGCGGCCGCGGCGCATATGGCCAGCCGCAGCGCCGTGGCGAGCCCGAGCCGCAAAGCGCCATGGCCTCGGCCTTTGCCAAGCTGCAAGGTCTCAAGAAATAATCACCCCTTTGGGCCGCCGCCCATTCATATCCATTCACAGGCGGCCGTTGGGAGGGAAAGAGGATGCGCAAGGCCAGGACAGGAGCGGCGGGCAGGATGCTGCCCGCTCTCGGCGTGGTGCTGCTGGTGGCGCTCATCGGCGCCAAGATGACTTCGCGCGGCTGGGTGTCGCTGGACCGGGTCAGGCACAAGGCCGAAGCCCAGCAGCAGCCGCTGGTCTGGCCGCCGGCAACGGCCGCGGCCGGTGATGCGGTCTGCCATACGGTCAGGCTCGATCCGGCGCAGCTGAACAAGGCCCAGGAAGAGGGCCTGGCCATCGACATGGCCCGCCGCTGCATCACGCGCGAGGCCATGGCCGGGTACGAGGCGTCGCTGCGCCGGCACGAGGAAGCCAGGCTGCAGCGTGAAGCGGCCCTGCGCCAGAGCCAGGCGCGTGCGGCCGAGCAGGCGCAGATCGAAAAGGCGGTGGAGCAGCAGATCGCCACGGGGGCCATCGGCCTGCAGAACCTGATGCAGGCGCGCGAAGGCAAAAGCACGCAGATCGCCGCCGCGCTGCTGCCCGGTGCCCGCACGGCTGCCACGGCCCTGCCGCAACCGCCCGCGCAGCTGTTCGTGCCCATGGCTTACCAAAGCGGCGAGCTGCGGCTCATGGCGTTCGTGACGCCCAACCCCGGGGACGGCAGCAAGCAGCCGCTGATGGTGTGGCTGACCGGCGGCGACACCAACAGCCTCGGCGACTTCTGGAGCGAAGGCGCGGCGGCCGACGACCAGAGCGCCAGCGCCTTTCGCAAGGCCGGCATGGCCATGCTGTTTCCCACGCTGCGCGGCGGCAACGACAATCCCGGCCAGCGCGAATATTTCTGGGGCGAGGTGCAGGATGTGGCCGCCGCCATGCTGCAGGCGGCCCGTCTGCCCTATGTCGATGCCTCGCGCATCTATCTGGGCGGCCACAGCACGGGCGCCACGCTGGCGCTGCTGACCGCCACGGCGGGCCTGCCGGTGCAGGGCGTTTTCGCCTTCGGTCCGGTGGACGAGGTGGGCGGCTATGGCTGGCCGGTCAGGTGGAGCCAGCTGCCCGCAGACGAAATGCGGCTGCGCTCTCCCGTGCACTGGCTGCATGCCATCAAAAGCCCGACCTGGATCATCGAGGGCAACCGGCGCCCCAGCAATATCGGCAGCCTGGAAGCGCTCTGCGCAGCGCGCAAATCGCAGCATGTGCATTGCGTTTCGGTGCAGGGCGCGGACCATTTTTCCGTGCTGCAGCCGCTGACGCGCCGGATTGCGGGCCAGCTGGCCATGGGGCAGCCGGTGCAGCTGCAACGGGAAGAAAAACCGTAAAGGCGCCAGGCGCCGGGGCCGCGAAGGCCGCCGTATTGATCGAGCAAAGGAAAGGCGGCCCCGGGCCGTGCATGGGAATGAGCCGCGCAAAACCTCTGAATCTGTCCGCCTTGCTGCAGGCCCCGGTGGCGCTGCCCAGCCAGCCGCGCATGGTGGCGCTGTTGCTGAGCGAGCTGCGCACGCCGCAGCCCGGCATGCGCAGGCTGGACCAGTTGTTTGCCACCGATCCGGCGCTGGCAGCCCGTCTGCTGGCCGCGGCCAACCGCGCCGAGCACCAGCTGGAGCAGCGCGTGTCCGGCATCCCCGAGGCCCTGGTCGTGCTGGGTCAGGCGGAGCTGCGCGACTTGGTGGCGCAGGCGCCGCTGGGTCTGGGCACAGGCTGGCTGCAGGGGCTGGAACTGCCTGACTTCTGGCGCTACAGCGTGGAGGTGGCCAAGCTGGCGCGCGCGCTGGCGGCCTCGGTACAGGCGCCTGCGGCCACGGCCTATGCGCTGGGGCTGCTGCACGGGCTGGGCGAGGTCCTGCTGCACGGCGCGGACGCGCAGCGGGCGGCGGCCCTGGGCGAGACGGTGGCCGTGCTGCATCCGAACCGCGCGCGGCTCGAAATGCAGGTGTACGGCTACAGCTACAGCCAGGTCAGCGCGGCGCTGGCCGGCTCGTGGAATCTGCCGCCCCTGATGGTGCAGGCGCTGCTACACCTGCATGCGCCCATGCAGCAATCGCAGTTCGAGCCTTTGACGGGCGTGCTGCACCTGGCCTGCTGGCGCGTGCGCGCCCGGGCCGCGAACTGGGACGACCGCAAGCTGGCCGTGAGCTTTCCCGCGGAAGTGGGGCTGGCGCTGCGCATGGACATCGACATGGTGCTGCGGCAGGCATCGATCGACTGGCATGCGGCCGGCGGGCTGGACGTGCAGCTGTGACGGCCGGGCCCGGCGCCGGCACAATGGCGCCCATGAGTCATGTCCCCGCACTGCGCATCCATGCCGGCCCCAAGGCCCTGGACCATATCCGCCGGCATGGCCTGGCGCCCGGCCATGTCCGTGTGATACCGGCTGCGGCGGGCGGGCCCAAGGGGCTGATCCTCGGCCCGCTGGACCGCTTCATCTTCGGCCACTGGCTGGCGCAGTCCGACCAGCCCGTGGATCTGGTCGGCGCCTCGATTGGCGCCTGGCGCATGGCCACGGCCTGTCTTGCCCAGCCCGAGCAGGCCTTGGCACGGCTCGAGCGCGACTACATCGCCCAGCGCTTCGATCCGCCGGCCGGGCACAGGCGCACGCCGGCCTGGCTGGTCAGCGAGCGCTTCGCGCAAAGCCTGCAGGACTTCTATGGCGGCCGGGTGGCGGAGGTGCTGGCCCATCGCCGCTACCGGCTGCATGTGGTGGCCGCGCGCGGGCGCGGCCTGCTGGCGCGCGAGTCGGGCTGGCGCACACCGCTGGGCTACCTGGGCGCCTTCATGAGCAATGCGCTGCACCGGCCGGCGCTGGGCTGGTGGCTGGAGCGCGTGGTGTTTTCCACCGCGCCGCACGGGCCGCAGCAAGCGCCGCACCGGCTGCCGTTTGCCACGGCGGACCTGCGCACGCGCCAGGCGCGGCTGGACGAGGCCAATTTCATGCAGGCCCTGCGCGCCAGCTGCTCGATTCCCTTCGTGCTGCAGGCCGTGCACGACATCGCCGGCGCGCCGCGCGGCGCCTACTGGGACGGCGGCATCACCGACTACCACATGCATCTGGACTATGCGGCATCGCAGGCCGGGGACGGCATCGTGCTGTATCCGCATTTCCAGCGCGCCGTCGTGCCGGGCTGGCTCGACAAAAGCCTGCGCTGGCGCCACCGCGCCAGCCGATTCCTGGACTCCATGGTGGTGCTGGCCCCGGACCCGGCCTGGGTGGCCGGCCTGCCGCGCGGCAAGCTGCCCGACCGGCACGATTTCCTGGACTACGGTACGGACCATGCGGCGCGTGCCAGGGCCTGGAACGCGGCCACCTCGGCCAGCCGCCAGCTGGCCGACGAGTTCGCCCAGTGGCTGC
This sequence comes from Comamonas sp. w2-DMI, assembly GCF_040187735.1. Classification (NCBI taxonomy): domain Bacteria; kingdom Pseudomonadati; phylum Pseudomonadota; class Betaproteobacteria; order Burkholderiales; family Comamonadaceae; genus Comamonas; species Comamonas sp. w2-DMI. The sequence continues at coordinate 147,079 of NZ_JBANEL010000003.1, forward strand.
AGCGGCCCGATCCGTCGCGCGTGCTGCCGCTCTAGGGAGGCCCTGGCGCGGCAGGCTGCCGGGCTGATGGCTGACAGGCTGTTGCGAATGCAACGCCTTATGTCCTGCAGGGACACCGGCATGATGGAGGCCGCTGCTGCGGTAGCGTCGAGCATTTTCGTGATTTTCCGCCTATGTCCGAGCCCCTGCCTCCCACCTCCGAGAACGCCAGGCCTGCCGCCCCATGGAGCGGCCCCGAAAGGCGCGCGCGCCTGCCCGTACCCGAGCTGGCGCCGCTGGCGCAACTGGCCGGCATGGTGCCCGCGCTGCGCCTGCTGGTAGGGTTGCTGATAGCCACCATCGTGATCGCCGGCCTGTACTTCGGGCGCGAACTGCTGATTCCCCTGGCGCTGGCGCTGCTGTTCGGCTTCCTGCTGGACCCTGCCGTCTCGCGGCTGCGCCGCTGGGGGCTGCCGCGCATGGCCTCGGCCATCGTGGTGGTGGCGCTGGCGCTGAGCGTGCTGGCGGGCCTGGGCGTGTATCTGGGCAGCCAGGTGCAGCAGCTCAGCGCCGACCTGCCCACCTATCAGAGCACCATCCGCGGCAAGCTGCGCTCGCTGCGCAAGAGCATCAACATGCCCAGCGCCTGGGATGGCGCGGTCAAGACCTACAACGCCGTGGAAAAGGAAATCACCAGCGGCACGGCGGCGCCGCGCGTGCAGAAGGTGGAGATACAGACGCCCGAGTCCAAGCCCACCACGCGCATGCTGCAGTGGCTCAGCCGCGTGGCCGAGCCCGTGACCACGGCGGGCATCGTGCTGCTGTTCGTCATCCTGATCCTGCTGGACCGCGACGACCTGCGCGACCGGCTGCTGCGCCTGATGGGCGGCAATCTGCATGTGGCCACGGATGCGTTGGACGAGGCTTCCGAGCGCATTGGCAAATACCTGCGCATGCAGTTCATCGTCAACGTCAGCTACGGCCTGCCGCTGGGCGTGGGCCTGTGGTTCATCGGCGTGCCGGGTGCCATCCTGTGGGGTGCGCTGGGCGCGCTGATGCGTTTCGTGCCTTACGTGGGGCCGATGATCTCGGCCGTCTTCCCGCTGGCGCTGGCATTCGCGGTCGATCCTGGATGGCACATGCTGCTGCTGACCCTGGGCCTGATCCTGGCGCTGGAGCTGGTCAGCAACAACGTGATCGAGCCCTGGCTCTATGGCGCCAGCACCGGCCTGTCCACGCTGTCCATCATCGTCGCGGCCACGTTCTGGACGGCGCTGTGGGGCCCCATCGGCCTGATCCTCTCCACGCCGCTCACCGTCTGCCTGCTGGTGCTGGGGCGCTATATTCCGGCCCTGCAGTTCATGGAGGTGCTGCTGGGCAGCGCCCCCGTGCTGGGACTGCAGCAGCGGCTGTACCAGCGCCTGCTGGCCGACGATACCGATGACGCCATTGCCATGGCGCTGGAAAACATCCAGTCCCGGGTGGCCGCCAGGCCCGGCGCGGAGGGACGGGCCGCCGCCGTGGCGGGCTTCTATGACGAGGTGGCCATTCCGGCACTGCGGCTGGCCGCCCAGCAACACCTGGAATCGGCCACGGCCGAGCACCGGTTGCGCCTGTCCAGCGGCATGGATACGCTGATCGAGGAGCTGCAGGAGCACTATGGCGCCGAGGGCGCGGTGCCCGAAGGCGGCACCCGCCTGCGCATCCATTGCGCGGGCGCGCGCTGGGAAGTCGATGCGCTGGCCGCCGCCATGGTCGCGCATGTGCAGGACCTGCACGGCCATCGCGCGAGCTGCTCCACCTGGGCGGTGGCCGTCGATCCTCAGTGGGCGCAGCGCGGCATGGAGTGGAACAGCACGGGCGCCAGCCTGGAGCCAGAATGGGTGCGCGCCATGCCGCAGGCCGATCTGCTGGTGCTCTCCCTCTTCGGTGCGCGGCCGCAGCCCGTGGCGCGGCGCATGGTGCGGCGCATCCGGGAGCGCTGGCCGCACCTGAAGGTGGTGCTGGCGCTATGGAATGCCGCTGCGCCCGGCGCGGGGAGCGAGGAGCCCGATTTCGCGGCCCAGTGCGGCGCCCACGCCTGTGTGAGCAGCCTGCACGAGCTGCAGCTGTGGGTCAGCGCCCTGCAGGTCGCCGACGGCAACCAGGGCGGCATCGCGGCGCCGTTGCCCGAGGACGACGCGCAGCGGGTGCAGGCGCTGCATGCCAGCGGCGTGCTCGATGCCGGCCTGCTGTCCACCTACCACGATGCCGTGCAGCAGGCGGCCAATGCCTTCCACGTGCCGTGGGCACAGGTGTCGTGGGTGGATGCGGACCGCGTGCACACGCCGGGAAGCCTGTTCATCGTCGACCGGGAGCAGCCGCAGGCCGCCGGCATGGCGCGCGATCAGGCCGTGTGTTCCTATGTGGTCCACGGCCGGGAGCCGGTGGTGATCAACAATATCGCGCGGGACCCGCGCTTTGCGCGCAACCCCGTGCTGCAGCAGCGGCAGGTGCGCTTCTATGCGGGCGTGCCGATCACGGGCCGGCAGGGCCAGGTGCTGGGCAGCTTCTGCATCATGGCAGACCAGCCGCGCGAGATGACGGCGGACGAGCTGGCGCTGCTGCGCACCATGGCCGACCAGCTGATGGAACAGGTGCGCACGGTGCAGGGCGGCAATGCCAGGGAGGCCGGCAGCGAGTCCGCCTGAGAGACGGTGAGCTTTATTAAAAACAATAGCTGCAAACGCTTGATGGGAAAGCGTTTGCAGCATTTTTTCCTTTACATGGAGTCGGCCAGCAGTTGCTCGTAGTCTTCGGCCGAGGCCAGGCGCGGATTGGTGGCGTGGCAATGGTCCTTGAGCGCGCCGCCGATCACGGCCGCGAACTGCGAGCGCTCCACGCCCATGGCAGCCAGGCCCGTGGGCAGGCCCAGGCGGGCATTCATGTCCCGGATGGCGGCCGGAATATCGCTGCCGCTGGCCAGCCCCATGGCATGGGCCATGCGGTCGAGGCGGTCTTCGCGCTGCACGCTGTCGGCGCCGGCATTGAACCGCACCACGGCGGGCAGGAACATGGCGTTGAGCGTGCCGTGGTGCAGGCGCGGGTTGATGCCGCCCAGGCTGTGGCTCAGGCTGTGCACGCAGCCCAGTCCTTTCTGGAAAGCCATGGCGCCCTGCATGCTGGCGCTCATGAGCTGGCGGCGGGCTTCGCCGTCCTGGCCGCTGCGCGTGGCGCGTTCGATGTGCGCCCAGCCGCGCGCCAGGCCGTCCAGCGCGATGCCGTCGGCCGGCGGGTTGAAGGCCGATGCCATGAAGGTCTCCATGCAATGCGCAATGGCATCCATGCCCGTGGCGGCCGTCAGCAGCGGCGGCAGGCCGTAGGTCAGCTCGGGGTCGCAGATGGCGGCCCGGGGCACCAGGTGCCAGCTGTGGAAACCGAGCTTGCGGTGGTCGTCGACGATGATGATGGCGCCGCGCGCCACCTCGCTGCCCGTGCCGCTGGTGGTGGGCACGGCGATCAGCGGTGCCACGGCCTCCGTGATCCTGGGCGAGCCGCCTTCGATGGTCGCGTAAGAGGACAGCGGCCCCTCGTGTGTGGCGGCGATGGCCACGCCCTTGGCGCAGTCGATGGCGCTGCCGCCGCCCACGGCGATCAGGCCGTCGCAGCCTTGCTCCTTGTAGAGCGCCGCGGCGGCGCGCACTGCGGCCTCGGTGGGGTTGGACGGCGTCTGGTCGAAGACGGCATGGGGCAGATCGCCCAGGGCGTCCAATGCCTTTTGCAGCACCCCGGCCGCCTTCACGCCCTGGTCCGTCACGATCAGGGGTTTGCCGATGCCCACGCGCTGGCACTCCTGGCGCAGCAGGCGCACGGCGCCGAAGTCGAACTGGATCTGGGTGACGTAATTGATGAAGGCCATGGCAATACGGGTAAGCAGAAAGTTTCTGGTGCCGGGCAGGGGAAGCAGGGTCCCGGCCCGGCCGGGCTTTTAATCTAGTCCCCGCATGCTGCACCGCAAACAAAGCAAACCCTGAGAGCCGGCCTGCTGCCGGCATCCCACGTCGCATGGGGGACAGGACCGCATTGCAGAGGCCTGGATTGTCAATCGGAGCTCCGCGCAGGGGCCGCGCTGCGGGCAAAATCGGACGCTCTGTTTTGAACGAGGAAATCCCGGTGTCCCAGCCTGCCGAACCGAAGGCCGCTCATGCCTTGCCCGAAGCCCTGACCAAGAACATGCGCGATGTGGTGGTGCGGATGCAGCGCGCGGCGCGCACGCCCATGCACCTGCTGGGTGCGCAGGGCGCCAAGGCGGCGTACGAGGCAGGCTCCGGCGTGCTGGAGATCCTCAAGCCGGCATTGGCGCGCGTGCAGGAGCTGCAGATTCCCGTGCGCGACGGCGCCTTGCTGCCGGCGCGCCTGTATGCGCCCGTGGATCGCGCCGAAGCGCCTGCTTCGGGCCTGCCCGTGCTGCTGTACCTGCACGGCGGCGGATTTACCGTGGGCAGCGTGGCCACCCACGATGCGCTGTGCCGGCAGCTTGCGCACCTGGGCGGCTGCATGGTGGTGTCGCTCGGCTACCGGCTGGCGCCCGAGTACAAATTCCCCACTGCGCACAACGATGCCTGGGATGCGCTGCAGTGGCTGGCGGCCCATGCGGCCGGGCTGGGCGGCGACGCCAGCCGCCTGGCCGTGGGCGGCGACAGCGCGGGAGGCACGCTGTCGGCGGCCTGTGCCATCCAGGCGCGCGACGCGGGCCTGCCGCTGGCGCTGCAGCTGCTGATCTATCCCGGCACCACGGCGCACCAGGACACGGATTCGCACCGCCGCTTCGCCCACGGGCCGGTGCTGGACGAGGCCGTGATCAGCTGGTTCTTCGCCCAGTATGTGAACACGCCCGCGGACCGCGACGACTGGCGCTTTGCGCCGCTGCTGGCGCCCGATGTGGAAGGCGTGGCGCCGGCGTGGATAGGTCTGGCCGAGTGCGACCCGCTGGTGGACGAGGGCGTGGAATACGCCGACAAGCTGCGCATGGCGGGCGTGCCCGTGGACCTCGAGATCTACCGCGGCGTGACCCATGAGTTCGTGAAGATGGGCCGCGCGATTCCCGAGGCGCGCCAGGCCCATGCGGACATGGCCCGGGCGCTGCGTGAAGCGTTTGCGCTCTGAACACCGCCCCCTTTTTTGCCAACGACAGGAAACCCAACCATGCAACGTGAAGACTTTCGCTGCTTTCAGCGCATCGAGGTGCGCTGGGCCGAAGTGGATGCCCAGAAAATCGTTTTCAATGCCCATTACCTGATGTATGCCGACGTGGCCGTCACCAGCTACTGGCGCCAGCTGGCCCTGCCGTACGAGAGCAGCTTCGCGGCGCTGGGCGGTGAGCTGTTCGTCAAGAAGGCCAGCACCACCTATCACGCTTCGGCCACGCTGGGCGACGTGCTGGATGTGGGCATTCGCTGCATCAGGCAGGGCAATACCTCGCTGCAGTTCGAGGCCGGCATCTTCCGCGGCCTGCAGCTGCTCAACACCGTGGAGCTGGTCTATGTGTTTGCCGATGCCGCCACGCAGCAGCCCAAGCCCGTGCCCCAGGCACTGCGCGACGTGCTCACGGCCTTCGAGGAAGGCCGCAGCGTGGTGAGCCTGCGCTCGGGCAGCTGGAACGACCTGGGCCGCGACGCCGAGCGCCTGCGCATGGCCGTCTTCGTGCAGGAGCAGGGCGTGCCGCGCGAGATCGAGATCGACGAGTTTGACACCGTGGCCCGCCATGCGGTGGTGTTCAACGGGCTGCAGCAGCCGATTGCCACGGGCCGCCTGGTCAGCGACAGCCCGGGCGTGGGCCGCATCGGGCGCATGGCCGTGGACCGCAGCGTGCGCGGCGGACGCTGGGGACGCATGGTGCTCGACAGCCTGATCGAGGCCTCGCGCCAGCGCGGCGACCAGGAGGTCGTGCTGCACGCCCAGCGCCATGCCCAGCCTTTCTACAGCCGCGCCGGCTTCACGCCCGTGGGCGAGCCCTATGAAGAGGCAGGCATTCCCCACATCACCATGAAAAAGGTGTTCACTCCCTGAGGCGCTTTGCGCCTTCCCCCTCTCTCTTCGGCAGGGGGACGACGCCTTCGGCTAGGCACCCCCGCCGCGAGGCGGCTCTTGCTCGGCGCCCCTGGCGAAAGAGGCGGTGCCTGCCGTCGCGGGCGCTTTCCTCACGGTTGGATCGAGGAAGGTCGCTGTATCAGATATCGTCCAGCAGCGCGTAGGGCAGGGGCAGCACCTGCAGCGCCACACCCTGGGTGACATCGGCGCTCTGGCCTTCGGCCAGCTTGGCGTGGGCAAACAAATCATTGCGCGAGGCCGATGCAATCTGCATGGATACCAGCGCATCCCAGCCGCCGCCGGGCGCTGCGGCGGCCTGCACCACGGTGCCCGTGGCCTGCTCCGGTTCATCGGGAGCAAACACTTCCTGGCCTGCGGCCAGCGGCTGGTCGGCATGCACCAGATAGGCGCGGCGCTTGAGCGTGCCGCGGAACTGGCTGCGGGCCACCACTTCCTGGCCGGGGTAGCAGCCCTTCTTGAAGTTCACGCCGCCCACCGATTCGTAGTTGAGCATCTGCGGCACAAAGGCGTCGACCACCGGGGCCGACAGCGTGGCCACGGCGCTTTGCACCTCGCTCCATTGCCATTGGGCTTCGCTCAGTGCCGGACCCTGGGGCGCAGGCGTGCCAGCCGGTGCCACCCACAGCACGCGGGACCGGCCTGCGGCAGGGTAGAGCGCGACCACGGTGGCGTCTGCCTCGGTTGTCCTGGTCCAGGGAGCCGTGCCGGCGGCAAGGAATGCCTCGGCTGCGCTGCCGGCCAGGCCGTGCAGGGCGAAATCGGCCGTGGCATCGCTGAGCCTGCATTTGGCGCGCAGCACGAACATGGACAGGCGCTTGAGCGTGGGCGCCAGCAGGCTGCGGTCGCAGACCAGCAGGATCTCGTCGGTGCCGTGCCTGAAGCCTATGAAGCTGGCCAGCATGCGGCCCTTGGCGGAGCAGAAGGCGGCCAGGCGCGCATGCCGGGCGTCGAGTAGCGCGAAGTCCTGCGTCAGCTGGCCGTGCAGAAAGCTGGCGGCGTCTTCGCCGACGGCGCGGATCACGCCAAGCTGGGAAATCGGGGCAATGCCATCAAGAGCGGGTACGGAGGACGTCGTCAGGGTCTGGGTCATGGCTGAATTATGATCGCCGGTCCAAGGCTTTCATGGATCAAGGTTGTGCGTGCCATTTTTCGAGCACTGATGTTGTTGATTGTGCTGGCTGCCGCCGCAGCCGGCGGTGCATGGTGGTGGCTGAACCACCCCTTGGAGCTGAGCCAGCCCGTGCTGGAGCTGGAGATCGAGCCCGGCACCACGCCGCGCGGCGTGGCCGCGAATGTGGTCAAGTCCGGCGTGCAGGTCGATGCCCGGCTGCTGTATGCCTGGTTCCGCTTCTCGGGCAAGGACCGGCTGATCAAGGCCGGCAACTACGAACTGACCACCGGCCTCACGCCCTATGTGCTGCTGCAAAAGCTTGCGCGCGGGGAGGAGTCGCTGCGCGCGCTGACCCTGGTGGAGGGCTGGAACTGGCGCCAGGTGCGCGCGGCGCTGGGACGCGAGGAGTTCCTGCGCCATGACAGCGCCACGCTCAGCGACGAAGCGCTGATGGCGGCCCTGGGCCGCGCGGGCGTGGTGCCCGAGGGGCGCTTCTTTCCCGATACCTATACCTATGCCAAGGGCAGCTCCGACATGGCCGTGCTGCGCCGCGCCCTGCATGCCATGGACCGGCGCCTGGCCGATGCCTGGGCCATGCGCGCGGCCAACACGCCGCTGAAGACGCCCGAGGAAGCCCTGATCCTGGCCAGCATCGTGGAAAAGGAGACCGGCAAGGCCTCCGATCGTGCGCTGATCGCCGGCGTGTTCAGCAACCGCCTGCGCATCGGCATGCTGCTGCAGACCGATCCCACGGTCATTTACGGCCTGGGCGAGAAGTTCGACGGCAATCTGCGCAAGCGCGACCTGCTGACCGATACGCCCTGGAACACCTATACCCGTGCAGGCCTGCCGCCCACGCCGATCGCCATGCCGGGCAAGGCCGCGCTCATGGCCGCGGTGCAGCCCGAGCAGACCAAGGCGCTGTACTTCGTGGCGCGCGGCGACGGCACCAGCCACTTCAGCGCTTCGCTGGACGAGCACAATAGGGCGGTGAACCGCTACCAGCGCGGCCAGCAATGAGCACCCCCTGAGCCGTCCGCGTCTCCCCCCGCTCTCGCGGCACTGAAGCAGGCGGCGATGCCTGCCGGCCCGGGCCCTTGCCCCGCATGCGTCGCAGGGGCCGTGCCGGTTGCTTGCGTGGCTGGCAACGCACGGCGCAATGAATGGATGATTTTGAAATGACAACAGGACTGTTCATCAGTTTCGAAGGCATAGACGGCGCCGGCAAGTCCTCGCACATCGAGGCGCTGGCGCAGGCATTCCGCGACCAGGGCCGAGTGGTGACGCTGACGCGCGAGCCCGGCGGCACGCCGCTGGCCGAAAAGCTGCGCGCGCTGATGCTGCACGACGCCATGGACCCGCTGACCGAGGCCCTGATCGCCTTTGCCGCGCGGCGCGACCATCTGGTGCAGGTCATCGAGCCGGCGCTGGCGCGCGGCGAGGTGGTGATCTGCGATCGCTTCACCGATGCCACCTTTGCCTACCAGGGCGCGGGCCGCGGCTTCGACCGGGGCCAGCTTGCCACGCTGGAGCGCATGGTGCAGACCGGCACCGCGCCCCAGCCGCACCTGCTGCGCGAGCCCGATCTGACCCTGTGGTTCGACCTGCCCGCTGCCGTGGCGGCCGAGCGCCTGGCCACGGCCCGCGTGCCGGACCGTTTCGAGGCCCAGCCCGGCGAATTCTTTGCCCGCGTGGCACGGGGCTATGCCGACCGCGCCCAGGCAGCGCCCGCGCGCTTTGCCCGCATCGACGCCAACGCCAGCCGTCATGCCGTGTGGCAGCAGGTCGTGCAGGCCATGGTGCGCAAGGGCTGGCTGGCCATCATGGTGGGCACCAAGACGGCGGACACCAGGGAGCAGGCATGAGCGCCGATCTGGAGCAGGACCTGCAGCCTGCGGAAACCCGGGCGCCCTGGATTGCGGCGCAGCGCGAGCGCCTGCTGGCCCAGCGCGGCCATGCCTGGCTGTTGCAGGGGCCTTCGGGCCTGGGCCAGTACGCGCTGGGCCTGTCGCTGGTGCGTGCCTGGCTGTGCGAGCAGCCCACGGAGCAGGGCGCCTGCGGCCATTGCGGCAGCTGCCATGCGATCGACGTGCGCGCGCATGCCGATCTGTGCGTGCTCATGCCCGAGGTGCAGATGATGGCGCTGGGCTGGCCATTGCCCGAAAAGGCCCAGGCCGAAATCGACGACAAGAAGCGCAAGCCCAGCCGGGAGATCCGCGTGGAGGCCATGCGCGATGCCGTGGAGTTCTGCCAGCGCACCAGCGCGCGCGGCCGCGGCAAGGCCGTGCTGGTCTACCCGGCCGAGCAGATGAACGCCATCACGGCCAATGCCCTGCTCAAGACGCTGGAGGAACCGCCGGGCGACACGCGCTTCGTGCTGGCCAGCGAAGCGGCTCACCAGTTGCTGCCCACCATCCGCAGCCGCTGCCTGACCCACACCATGGCCTGGCCCGATGCGGATCAGGCGCAGGCCTGGCTGGCGCAGCAGGGCGTGGAGGCCGCCATGGCAGCCACGGCGCTGCAGGCCGCCGGCGGGCGTCCGGGCGATGCGCTGGCCCTGGCCCGCGAAGGCGCGGGCGTGGCTGCCTGGTCGCAGCTGCCGCGCAACCTGGCCAGGGGCGACGTGGCGGCGCTGGCTGCATTTTCCGCACCCGATGCGGTCAGCGCGCTGCAGAAGATCTGCCATGACCTGATGGCGCTGGCCAGCGGTGCGCCGGCGCGCTATTTCTCGCCGGCCGACCTGCCGGGCAAGCCCTTGTCCATGGCGCTGCTGGCCGATTGGTCGCGCGAGCTGGTGCAGGCGGCGCGCACGGCCGAGCATCCGTTCAACAACGGACTGATGATGGAGGCCCTGGCGGCCAGGGCGCGCGGCGTGCTGCTGTCGGGCCAGCGCGCCCGGGCCAGGTCGCCGCGCTGAAGGCGGAGCTGGTCCTGCAGGCCTGGATCGGTCTGGTATCCGGCCTTATCCGGCCTTATGGCCTGTCGGCAGGCTGTTAACCTACAGGTCCTGGCCAGCCGGTTTCACTTGCGAATTTGCTACACCTATGAACGCTTCCTCCACACCCCGCCCCAGCGTGATGCAGCTGGCGATCAAGGAAAAGGCAGCGCTTTACGCCGCCTATATTCCTTTGTTCGCCGAGGGGGGGATTTTCGTGCCCACGCAGCGCGACTACCGTTTGGGCGATGATGTCTATGTGCTGCTGACCCTGCCCGACGATCCCCAGCGCTATCCGGTGGCCGGCCGCGTGGCATGGGTAACGCCGGAGCGCGCGCCCGGCAACCGCACCCAGGGCGTGGGCATACAGTTCCCCAAGGACGAGAAATCCGCCCAGCTCAAGGCCAAGATCGAGCAGATCCTGGGCACGGCGCTGGGCTCAGAGAAACCCACACAGACCGTCTGATTTTTCAATACTGGCGCGCTCCATACGAGAGGCGCCGAGCAGGAGCCGCCTCGCAGCGAAGATGCCGTCCCCTTGGGGGAAGCGGCGCAGCCGCGCAGAGGGGCCAATTTCTATGTTTACAGATTCCCACTGCCACCTGAACTTCCCTGAGCTGAGCGCCAACCTGGCGCAGATCCGCGAGGCCATGGCCGCCGCCAGGGTCACGCGTGCGCTGTGCATCTGCACGACGATGGAAGAGTTCGGCGAGGTGCACCAGTTGGCGCTGGACTATGACAACTTCTGGGCCACGGTGGGCGTGCATCCGGATACCGAGGACATGACCGAGCCCAGCGTGCAGGACCTGGTCGAGCGGGCGGCCCTGCCGCGCGTGGTGGCCATCGGCGAGACCGGGCTGGACTACTACGGCATGGAAGACCGCAAGGGCGGCCGCTCGGTTGCCGACCTGGAATGGCAGCGCGAGCGCTTTCGCACCCATATCCGCGCGGGCCAGATCGCGCACAAGCCGCTGGTCATCCATACGCGCAGCGCCTCGGAAGACACCCTGGCCATTCTGCGCGAATGCGGCGAGGCCGACAGCGCCACCCAGGCCGGCGGCGTGTTCCACTGCTTCACCGAGACGGCCGAAGTGGCGCGCGCCGGGCTGGACATGGGCTACTACATCTCGCTGTCGGGCATCGTGACCTTCAAGAGCGCCCAGCACCTGCGCGACGTGGCGGCCTTCGTGCCGCTGGACCGCCTGCTGATCGAGACCGACAGTCCCTATCTCGCGCCCGTGCCCTACCGCGGAAAGACCAACAATCCTTCCTACGTGCCCTTCGTGGCGCAGCAGATTGCCCAGGTGCGCGGCATTTCCGTGGAGGAAGTGGCCGAGGCCACCAGTGCCAACTTCGACCGCCTGTTCAAGGGCGTGACTGCAGGAGGGAGTGCATGAAGCCGTCTGCGGCCTTGTTCACGGCAGGAACGTCGAGCCGTCAAAACCTTGCCCGCCGCCAGGGCCTGCTGCGCCTGGGCGCGCTGGCGCTGGGAGTCGGCGGTTTCCCGGGCGCGGCCTGGTCCGGCGACTACGACGATTATTCGCGCGCGCTGGTCAGCGACAACGTGAGCCTGATGATCAACCTGATCTTCAGGGGCTTCAATCCCAACACCTTGGATTCGCGCGGGCGCCCGGGGCTGGTCTCGGCCCTGCACCAGGATGCGCTCAAGGTGTTCGACGTGCTGCTCAAGTCGCCGGGCGTGGACGTGAACCTGGCATCGCGCCAGAACGAGACGCCGCTGATGATGGCCTGCATCAAGGGCCATCTGGACATTGCCAGGGAGCTCATCAGGCGCGGGGCCGACGTGAACCGCGAAGGCTGGGCGCCGCTGCACTATGCGGCCTCCGCCGATACGCCGCAGACGCTGGACATCGTCAAGCTGCTGCTGGAGGAGAATGCCTACATCGACGCGGCCTCGCCCAACGGCACCACGCCGCTGATGCTGGCCGCCCAGTACAGCAGCGAGGCCGTGGTCAGGCTGCTGCTGCAGGAGGGCGCCGATGTGGTGCTGCGCAACCAGCGCGGCTTCACGGCCGTGGATTTCGCCAGGCTGGCGGACCGCCGGTACATGGTCGACTTGCTGAACAAGGCCTTGCAGGCCGAGCGCCGCACCCAGGCGCCGCGCGGTAGCTGGTAAATTTCATAGCGGCTTGCGCTCATGAAAAAAGGACTTCAGGGAGGATAAACCCTGAAGTCCTTTGTCTTTGTGCGCAAGCTGCTCCTATTCTTGCTACGGCTTGTTCGTTGCGGCGCCGGGCCGGGCGGCCGGGCGGATCTGGGAATGCAGGCGCGCGTACAGGCCATCCATCGCCATCAGCTCGGCATGCGTGCCTTGCTCGGCGATCTGGCCGCGCTCCATGACCACCACGCGGTCGGCATGCTCGATGGTGGACAGGCGGTGGGCGATCACCAGCGTGGTGCGGCCCTGCATCAGGCGATTCAGGGCTTCCTGCACCAGGCGCTCGGACTCGTTGTCCAGCGCCGACGTGGCTTCGTCCAGGATCAGGATGGGCGCGTTCTTGTAGAGCGCGCGCGCGATGGCCAGGCGCTGGCGCTGGCCGCCCGAGAGCTGGCTGGCGTTGTGGCCCACCAGCGTGTGCATGCCCTGGGGCAGGTTCTGGACAAAACCCTTCAGGTTGGCGGCATCCAGCGCGGCCCAGACGCGGTCCTCATCCACCTCGGCGCCCAGTGCCACGTTGGCGGCCACGCTGTCGTTGAGCATGACCACGTCCTGGCTGACCATGGCGAACTGGCGGCGCAGCGCATCCAGGTCCCATTCGGGCAAGTCCACGCCGTCCAGCAGAATCCGGCCGCCGGTGGGCGACAGAAAGCGCGGCAGCAGATTGACCAGCGTGGTCTTGCCGGCACCCGAGGGGCCGACCAGGGCCACCACCTCGCCGGCCCTGACCGTGAGGTTCAGGTGCGAGAGCGCGGGAGCCTTGTCCTCGCCGAACTGCACGGTCACGTCGTGCAGGGCCAGATTGCCGCTGACCCTGGCGGCGGGCCGGTAGCTGCCGCCTTGCTCGTTGACCGAGCCTTCGAGCAGGTGCAGGCCGCGCTCCAGCGCCGCCACGCCGCGCGTGATGGGATTGGCCACATCGGCCATGCGGCGGATGGGGGCGATCAGCATCAGCATGGCCGAGATGAAGGCCGCAAAGCTGCCCACGGTCACATCCTTGACGCTGGAGGCCGCCTCCGAAGCCTCGCGGCTTTGCCACAGCGCGATGCACAGAATGACGGACAGGGCCACGGCGGCCAGCACCTGGGTCAGCGGCGTCATGGCGGCCGAGGCGATGGTGGCCTTGGTATTGAGGCCGCGCAGGCGCGAGCTCAAGGCACTGAAGCGCGACTGCTGCGAGGCCTGGGCGCCGTGCAGGCGCACCATGCGGTGGGCCAGCACGTTTTCCTCGACCACATAGGCCAGCTCGTCGGTGGCTTCCTGGCTGGACTTGGTGATGCGGTACAGGCGGCGCGACAGCGTCTTCATGATCCAGGCCACGCCCGGCACCATCACGGCCACGATCAGCGTCAGCTGCCAGTTCAGATAGATCAGATAGCCCAGCAGCGCGATCAGCGTGAAGCCGTCGCGCGAGATGCTCATCATGGCCTGCACCAGCTGCTGCGCGCCGGTCTGCACCTCGTAGACCACGGTGTTGGAGAGCGAGGAGGCCGACTGGCGCGAGAACAGGCCCATGTCGGCCGCCAGCAGGCGCTCGAACAGGCTTTTGCGCAGCGCCAGCATGCCGTCGTTGGTGATGCGCGCCAGCGCGTACTGGCCGGCGAACTGGGCCAGGCCGCGGATGATGAAGATGCCGATCAGGAACACCGGTACGGTCCACAGCGGCAGCGAGCCCTGGGTGAAGCCGCTGTCCAGCAGCGGCTTGAGCAGGGCCGGCATGGCCGGTTCGGTCGCCGCGCCCACCAGCGTGGCCGCAATGGCCAGCACCCAGGCCCAGCGCTGGCCCGAGAAATAGGGCGTCAGCCGCTTCAGGCGCTGGCCCAGCGGCAGGTCGGACGCCGCCGTGGCATGCGGAATATGGGGGGCGGCCTGGGGCGCCGGGCCGGCACTGGCGGTCGTGCCGGGGGCGGCAGCCTCAGGAGGCGGCTCGGGCGGTGTGGACGAAGTGGCTTGCATAAGCGCGAGATTCTAGGCGCTGGGCGGGCGGCGCTGCGCAGGCCGGGCCGTTTGCCTGCTGCGCGCAGAAGCACTAAGCTTGCGGCTTTTCAGGCGTTGCACCGCAATGCGGTTTCATGAAAGCGGCCACCAGGGCTCCGGAATGTGTGGTGCCACGATGGCCGCGCCAAAGCCGCATCCGGTCTGCCCGCGCATGCCGCAGGCCCTTGCTGCAAGCGGATTCCGTCCGACTTGACAAAGGCCTGATGGATCACCCTACTGTGCACAGTCTTACATCATGATGCATCCAGTATGTGTAACATGCGCGCTTGTGTATGTGCCGGGCTTGCCCGACGTTTTTGATGGCTGCCAATGACTGTTGAACGACTACCATCCCTCTCTCCTAGCGCCACAGGATTGCGCGCCTCGCGTCGCACCGTACTGGCCGCACTTGCATCTTCATCGGCAATCCCCGCCCTGGCCCAGTTCAGGGTCGAAGTGACGGGCGTGGGCCTGACCCAGCTGCCGATTGCCATTGCGCCTTTCAAGGGAGAGGGCCAGTCGCCCCAGAAGATTTCCGCCATCATCCAGGCCGACCTGGAGCGCAGCGGCCAGTTCCGCGGCGTGGATGCCTCGGGCAGCCAGCTGGACGAATCCTCCCGCCCCGACGTTGCCATGTGGAAGCAAAAGGGCGCCGACTCGCTGGCCGTGGGCAGCGTGACGCGCCTGGCCGACGGCCGCTACGACGTGCGTTTCCGCCTGTGGGACGTGGTGCGCGGCCAGGACCTGGGTGGTCAGGGCTTTGCCGTCACCACGGGCGACCTGCGCCTGGTGGCCCACCGCATCGCCGACTACATCTATGAAAAGCTCACGGGCGAGAAGGGCATCTTCTCCACCCGCATCGCCTACGTGACCAAGGCGGGTGCGCACTACCGCCTGTGGGTGGCCGATGCCGACGGCGAGAATGCCCAGTCGGCGCTGTCCAGCCCCGAACCCATCATTTCTCCGGCCTGGGCGCCCAACGGCACGCAACTGGCCTATGTGTCGTTCGAGTCGCGCAAGCCCGTGGTCTATGTGCACGACGTGGCCAGCGGCCATCGCCGCCTGGTGGCCAACTTCCGCGGCTCCAACAGCGCTCCGGCCTGGTCGCCCGACGGCCAGACGCTGGCCGTGACGCTGAGCCGCGATGGCGGCTCCCAGCTGTACCTGATCAGCGCGCAGGGCGGCGAGCCGCGCCGCCTCATGCAAAGCAGCGGCATCGACACCGAGCCCTGCTTCTCCAGCGACGGCCGCACCATCTACTTCGTCAGCGACCGCGGCGGCGCACCCCAGATCTACAAGGTCTCGTCTTCGGGCGGCGGCGCAGAGCGCGTGACCTTCACCGGCAGCTACAACATCTCGCCAGCCATCAGCCCCGACGGCAAGTGGCTGGCCTATGTCTCGCGCGTCGGCGGTGCCTTCAAGCTGCAGGTCATGGATCTGGCCACGGGAACCGTGAATTCCGTCACCGACACCACGGCCGACGAAAGCCCGAGCTTCGCGCCCAACAGCCGACTCATCGTCTACGCCACCATCCAGGGCGGCCGCGAGGCGCTCATGACCACCACGCTGGACGGCAAGATCAAGGCGCGGCTGGCAGGGCAGGGTGGAGACATTCGCGAGCCCGACTGGGGCCCGTTCCAGAAACGCTGATTCTTTTTTGCTTTCCCTCTACACAGTGTGATGTCCGCAAGGACCTATCGGAGAAATCCCATGATTACCTTCAAACGTCTTTCCCTGGCTCTGGCCGTGACGGCTCTGGTTGCCGGTTGCAGCTCGGGCGTGAAGCTTGACGACAAGCCCGTTGACGGCTCGCTGACCAGCCAGGGCGCCGGCGGTGCAGGCACTTCGCAAAGCGGCGTGTCCGGTGTGGACCTGACCGGTTCCGCTGCCGACAAGGCCGGTCCCCAGGGCGTGAGCCGCATCGTGTACTTCGACTTCGACAGCTACGTGGTTCGCCCCGAAGCCCAGCCCCAGATCGAAGCCCATGCCAAGTTCATCAAGTCCCATACCGGCTCCAAGGTGCAACTGGAAGGCCATACCGACGAGCGCGGCGGCCGCGAGTACAACCTGGCCCTGGGGCAAAAGCGTGCCGAGGCCGTGCGCCGTGCGCTGGGCCTGCTGGGCGTGAACGATGCCCAGATGGAAGCCGTCAGCTACGGCAAGGAAAAGCCCGCTGCCGAAGGCCATAGCGAAGACGCTTACGCCCAGAACCGCCGCGTTGAAATCTCCTACCGTTGATGATGAAGCAGGCTTCGTTGATTCTTCGTCACGTATCGCTGCGCCCGCTGCTGGCAGCCGGCCTCCTGGCCGGCTATGCGGTGAGTTCGCAGGCTGCCCTGTTCGGTGATGACGAGGCGCGCCGCGCCATCATCGAGCTGCGCCAGCGCCTGGACAGCCTGCAGCAGTCCCAGGAGCAGACGCGCCGCAGCCTGCTGGATCTGCAGTCGCAGATCGAGATGCTCAAGGCCGACCAGGCCAAGCTGCGCGGCCAGAACGAACAGCTCATGCGCGACTCGGCGGAGCTGCAGCGGGGCCAGAAGGATCTGGCCAAGGGCATGGATGAGCGTCTGCGTCAGTTCGAGCCCACACCGGTGAACGTCGACGGCCAGGAATTCAACGCCGATCCCAACGAGAAGCGCGAATACGAGGACGCCCTGGCGCAGTTCCGCAGCGGCAAGTTCCCGGAAGCGGGAGCAGCCTTCGCGGCCTTCCTGCGCCAGTGGCCCAAGAGCGGCTATACGCCTTCGGCGCGCTTCTGGCTGGGCAATTCGCAGTACGCCACGCGCGACTACAAAAATGCCATCGGCAACTTCCGCTCCATCCTGACCAATGCGCCCATGCACGCGCGCGCACCCGAGGCTGCCTTGTCCATCGCCAACTGCCAGGTGGAGCTCAAGGATGCCAAGGCAGCGCGCAAGACGCTGGAAGAGCTGATCCAGGCCTATCCGAACTCGGAAGCCGCAGCCAACGCCAAGAGCCGGCTGGCGACCCTGAAGTGATGCCCGATACCTTGACCGAGAACGGCATGACAGCGCCTGAACCAGGCGCTGTTTTTTCTATGGGCGATGCCGATCTGCAGCGCCGCTTCGGCGGACTGGAGCGCCTGTATGGCGTGCAGGGCGCAGCCAACATCCGCGGCTCCCATGTCGTCGTGGTCGGAGTGGGCGGCGTGGGTTCCTGGACTGCTGAAGCGCTCGCACGTAGCGGCGTGGGGCGGCTGACGCTGATCGACATGGACCATGTGGCCGAGTCCAACATCAATCGCCAGATCCATGCGCTGACCGATACCGTCGGGCAAGCCAAGATCGAAGCCATGCGCGAGCGCATTGCGCAGATCAATCCCGCCTGCCAGGTCACTTGCATAGACGAGTTCGTGGATGCCGACAACTGGCCCGCGCTGCTGCCAAGCGGCGTCGATGCCGTGGTCGATGCCTGCGATCAGGTCCGTGCCAAGGCGGCGATGGCCGCCCATGCGCGGAAAAACAGGCTGTGCTTCATCTCCGTAGGGGCCGCGGGGGGCAAGCGTCTGGCGCATCTGGTCGATATCGCCGACCTGAGCGCGACCACGCACGACCCGCTGCTCGCCCAGTTGCGCTACCGTCTGCGCAAGGAGTATGGTGCGCCCAAGGATGGCAAGCGCATGGATGTGACCTGTGTCTTCAGCCGTGAAGCCGTGGCACCGCCCGACGCCTCATGCGCGATCGAGGGCGACGGTACGCTCAACTGCCATGGCTATGGCTCCACGGTGGCGGTGACTGCTACCTTCGGCCAGTGTGCGGCCGGCTGGATCATGGAAAAAATCAGCCGCAGGTCCATGGGCGGGCAAAAATAGTATTACAATAACGCCATTCCGTTGATGAGGCAATCACTTCATTGATGCGAAGGTCGGGTCTTTAGCTCAGTCGGTAGAGCAGCGGACTTTTAATCCGTTGGTCGCGAGTTCGAATCTCGCAGGACCCACCAAGGAATACTGAAAGGATCAAGCCCTTGTGCAAAAGCGCAAGGGCTTTTTTCTTGTCTGCTGTTCCGTGACTCAGCCCGCCGGTTGCATCTTCCTGCGGGCGTCTTGATGCATGTGCCTGGCGGTCATTGCCTGGAGTGAGTAGCCCGGTCGGCACGAACAAGTTTGGGGCCCGAGGCTGTGTACATATGGGCGAAGTTTCCGGTTTGGTGGGAAGTGGCACAGAAGTTTTCCTGTCCTGCCTTGCGGTGATGGTTGTGTTCGGCGCATGAGGCCTGTTCCTTTTCTCTGGTAAAGGTCTGGGAGGGTGGCTTCGGAAATTTCGGGCTTCAGCGTAGCGCTCTGTTGCTTGAATGGGGTAGTCGAAGGACAAATCAAACAACAAATTACACGACGCTTGGCTGGCAGGAATAGCCTGAAAGACTTCACTTCGAGGAGTTTCCATGAAAGCGCTACTTTTGATTGCAGCAATGGCCGGGATGCTGACAGGATGTGCCATGCCGACGCGTGACTCCATGCGTGCGTCGGATCAAGCGACCATGCAACGCTGGTCCGGCGGAGACGGGCTGTACATGATGAGCGACGGTTCGCCAATGTAAGCGGGCAGGACAGTTGCGAGTGGCGGCTCGTTTGAGAGTCGCCTTTGCAAGGTAATGCCCCGATTGGGGCTGGCGGATGACAGATCTTGCGCGTTGAGCGAAACGGGAATTTGTCTGTCGTGGCCTATTTTCCAGGGATCTGGCAGCGCAGAGGCGCTTGATTGCCCGGCATGGCTTCCAATTCTGCGATGCTTGCCCGGGCTGCCCCAAGCTCCCTGTGTTGCCATTCCAGCTGATGGGAGAAGTCCGCTAGCCGTCCTTGCCTGTACGGCAGTGATCCCGCCGCCGTTGCGCATCCCTCGATAGGTATGCGGGTGCCCAATGAAATCCTGGCCTCGGGAAACTGATAGTTGAATCCCCCAGGCGAAATGCTTCAGCTGCCCGGTGGCTTGGAGAGAACTTCTCGCTTTGCTTGCAGGCCTTGCGGGATGGCTCAATCGTGTTGCGGTGTGGCTTGCCGGGGTGGCTGATCGCTGACGTCTGGCGTGTCTGGTTTCTGAACGGGATAGGGCTCCCGGCAATATCCCCATACTCATCCCCTGGGTAGGCCGGCCGCTGGGGCGCTGCCCATAGCACGCTGCCACTCTCGAAAGCCGGATTCCGCTCTGGTGGTTTGCCTGGCACCGAGCATGGTGGTTTTTGAGAGATGGCTGGGGTTGACATATCAATCCTTGAAGAGCCGGCCCCGATTCGGCAAGGCCGGCCCGGATCACGCATTAATGCTGATTCTGTTTCTGGGTGTTCTGTCCAGCCTGCTGGCGGTTCGCGTTCTGCTGCTGTTGCTGGTCAGTGCGCTTTTGCGGCTGCTGCTGATGTCCCGGCTGATTCTGGTGGGGATTCTGCTGGTGTTGCTGGCTGGTGTGGTTCTGATGGGTTTGCTGATTCATCGCTTAGCTCCTTTCAGTTGAGAAGGCAGACCCCTGTGACCTGCCTTGCGTTCTAGGGGGGGGCATCATGCGTGGAGACGCCTGTAGGCCTTTTTAGACATCGGCATCGCATTACGTAAGTGATTGCTAATGCTCCTCCCCTTGGGATCTCAAGGGGTTTGCGGACACATTCGCACACGTGGGAGACGAAATTTCTCCTCTGGAATGCTTTCACTGCCTCGATTGCAGAGCCGAGTTTGAGGGCGCCGCTGTGTTCGCCACGGCATGCCGATGAGAGAAGACATGTTCTGCAGATCTTCGCAGCCTGTTTGGGGGCAGGTATTTACCGGCCCAGGTGGTGGGTGGCGATGCTGGTTCCCCTTCCGGTCTGCGTACGCTGACCCTGCACCGCAAGAGCAGGAGGCGCCTCGGGCAGCTAGGCCGCTAAACCGCGGCAGCGCTGAAAGACTCGGGCCGTCGGGCAAGCAGATGAGACAGCCGTTGAAGGCCTGCCTGCAGGCGTTCACGGTCCTTGACGCTGCCCAAAGAGATCCGGATGGCATTCACGGATACGCCGTTGATTGCACCGGTGGCGAATGCCTCCGCCGGGGTAATGGCTATGCCTTCGCGGTCGGCCGCGCGTGCCAGCTGTGAGGGAGTCCAGTACGACGGCAACTCGAGCCATGCGTGCAGGCCGTCTCCGGCGCCGCTGTATCGCCCCGCCAGAATATCCCTGGCCATCTGGTGGCGCAGACGCGCTTCCCTGCGCACGCCTTCCATCAGTTCGTCAGCCGTTCCGTCAAGGATCCACTGCGTGGCCAGGGCGGCCGTCATTGGCGCGGCCATCAGCGCGAACGATCTCAGGGCGTCCAGGAAGCGTTCGCGTTCGTGCGGATCACGTATGAGCACGAATGCGACGCGCAAGCCGGGCGTCAGGCATTTCGAAAGGGTCGAGATGTAGCACACCTGTTCCGGGGCCAACGTGGCAACAGGGGGTGGTGGTGCCTCGGCAAGAAGCCAGTAGGGATCGTCCTCGACGATGCGCATTTGGCAGCGCTTGGCGACGCTGGCGAGTTCCTTGCGCCGGTGTGCCGCCATGGTGACGGCGGTAGGGTTGTGCAACGTCGGATTGAGGTAGACCAGCCCAGGCTTGTGCCGGCGGCACGCCTGCTCAAGCATCTCGGGGACCATGCCGTGCTTGTCCGCTTCCACTGCAACGATGCGCCGGCCGAATTGCGTTGCTGCGGCGCGCAAGCCGGGGTAGCTTGCGGGCTCTGCCAGAAGTACATCGCCAGGTTTCGTCAGCGCAAGAATCAATGCGGCGATCGCTGCTTGTGCGCCTGGACAGACGACAATCTGCCGAGAATCCAGAGGTCCGAACATCGGCTCAAGCCATCGGGCTCCAGCCTTGCGGTCTGAGTCGCTTCCGCCACCCAGGTGGTAAGTCATCAGCAGTTCAGCTTCCGTGCTCATCAACACCCGAGACAGACCCTGCTTCAGCATGTCGTCGAAGTCCACGCCAGCCGGTGGTGGTGGTGTGTTCATGCTCAGATCGAGGATGGCTGTCAAGTCGACCTTGGGCGCCGCGACGTAAGTGCCTCGGGCGCCTCGTCCCTCCAGCAAGTGGCGGCGCCTGGCTTCGTCGTACGCGCGCGTGACCGTTGTCAGGTCGAGCTCCAACTGTGCCGCCAACCGGCGCTGCGGAGGCAGACGGTCACCAGGTTTCAGCAATCCGTTCGCCACTGCCACCTGCAATGCGTCCGCAATCTGCAAGAAGCGAGGTCCGCCATGCCTGGCCAATCGCGGCAACCAGAGGGGCAAACTTTCATCTTGCATGGCTTTCAAACCCAGTGTTGCTCTCAATGTATGGAAATTGCTTTTACGTAGTATGTCCCGGATGTGCTGCAACGCCACTCTTGTATGGCTCCCGTTGAGGTCTTGGCATCTCTCATCAGAGGGGGGCTCCTCACGGCAGGCTGCGGCAAGTCATAGGCTGGAAATTTTCAAATGATCGATTGGATCCCTGTAGTCTTCATTACCTTCAAGGTCCTCATATTCGGGACCTGCATGTTCTTCGCCATCAAGTGGCATTACGACCAAGGCAAGATGGGTACGGACAGGCGCGCACTGCTACGCACGGGCGGCAAAATCGCTGCCGTTTTCATCCTGTTGCTTTTGGGTGTGCTGCTTTTCACTTTTGGCCTCGCCAGAATGCTCGGTATGGATTTGAGCCTTCCGTGACGCCCAAGCGGGAGCGGCCAATCTGGTGCAATGCGATGAAACCGGCATTCGTCGGACAACCATCACTTGTGATCGCATCGAAGAAAGCAATCTGCGGTGCCTCGCTGTCCCAGGCCTGCTTTGCAGAGGTTGCGAGCAGCCTGGAAGTGCAGGCACGCCTGCTCATAACGGCCGGCGTCTGCTAAAAGGTTATGGAGAATGCAAAAGGGTGCCTGAAACGGGGAAGCGGCTGAAACTTCCAGTTTCTGGATGCGCACAGTTCAGCGGGACGAGTTGTGCAGTTGCTCCAGCTGGCTGGCGGCACTGGCTTCGAGGCTGGCACGCTCTTTATCCAGATACCGATAAATGCTTTTGAGATCGGCGATTTTCTGTCTGATTTCTGCCATCTTCTTTTCGATGAGTCTGGCGCCGGCAGCGCAGTCGATCGTCTTGTTTCGCTGGGCTTCCAGAATCTCGCCGATTTCCCCAAGGGAAAAACCCATGCTTTGCGCGCGCTGGATGAATTGCAGCTGCTGCAGCGTTTGCACTGTGTAAACGCGGTAGTTGTTAGGCTGCCGCAGCGGTGAGATCAGGCCGATTTGCTCGTAGTAACGCAGCGTATGGCGGCTGATGCCGCTGCGAGCCTCGAGTTCGCTGATTTTCATGAAAATATCGCTTGACTATGGAGTTAGATCGACACTTTACACTTGATTTCTCACCTTACCAAGGAACAGTGAAATGAGCGTGGAGTGTTTTGTCACCGGGGGAACCGGCTTCATCGGCCAACATTTGTTGGCGTACCTGAGTGCAAAAGGTCACACCATTCGGGTGTTGATGCGTCGTCCGGAGCGGCTGGCTGCACTGCGGGAGCAAGTCGACAAATTGGGAGGGGTGGCAACCCGGGTATTTGCCGTTGCTGGCGATCTGGAACACGACAACCTCGGGCTAAGCCTTGCCGACCGGGAGGTGCTCAGGCAGTCCCGCGTCGTATTCCACCTGGGCGCCCATTTCGCATGGGGGCTTTCCTTGGAGCATTCTCGTGCGGTGAATGTAGAAGGGGCTCAGCGCGTGGCGTTGCTGGCAGTCGAGCAAAAAAGCCGGTTGGTGATGACTGGCGGCTACATGCTGAAAAACCATGAACATCTGCAACGCATCGGAATTGACCCTCGTCACCCGGAGCTGACGAATTGGCGGGCTGTCTACCGGCGTGTCGGTGCCTACGAAGGGAGCAAGCTGGAAGCGCATTTTGCGACTCTGCAGCTCATGTCCGCCAAGGGCGGGGAGATGACCGTTGTCCACCCCGCGACGGTTTGTGGTCACAGCCGCACGGGGCATATCCTTGACGGCCAGCCGCTGGTGGAACTGATACGCAACCTTGTGCAGGGAAGGCTGACTGCAGTGCCGGGCACTCCCGATCACTGGCTGCCGTTGGTCACCGTGGATTATCTGGTCGAGCTGATGGCCGCTTGTGCTTTTGATCCTGCCATGGCGGGCCAGGAACTGCTGGCGCTCGATGACCAAAGTCCCAGCTTGCGAGAACTCATGGTGCAGGTGACACGACCTATTGGCTTGAAGTCTCCCAAGCATCACATCCCGCTTCGATTGCTGAAGGTGCTCCTGAGCATTCCCCCCGTCGCGCGGTTTTTGAATTCAAGTACCGAAGCCCTGGACTTTATCCAGACTACCCGTTTTGATACAACGGCGGCCGAGCAATTTGCCAACCGGCATGGGCTGGCCAAACCGGATATGCGCCAGTCCTTGCAGCACACTGCCGTGTTCGTCCATTCACATTGCATGACCAGGGGCAACATCCGCTGACTTCTCCCCAGCGCAGCACCACGCGATGTTCAAGGCGTGGCCTGCCGTTGCCCGGTGGCCTGTGCCAGCTGGAAACCCAATGCAGCCGCTCCGTACGCTGCAGCAAGCCAGGTATGGCAGGTCCATATCAAGGTGAGCACGATCAACGCATCGCCAAGCCCGCTCGTCAGCCGATAGGCAGCAGGCAAGGGCGAGGAGCGCAAACGGCCCATCGATGAGCCAACTACCTTTCGGACAGACCGGGCCTGCCTGGCCTGTCCCAGCGCTGCAACCCCGGCATTGGCGGTGACGATCATCGTCAACAGCAAGCCCAGGCGAAAAGCTGCCGAGGTCGGGTTCAGATGCTCATACCAGAGCAGGGCCAGTAGCAGGGCATCGGTGCCCAGCATCCATAGCCAGCGCGATGCGGGCACGCAAGCCGCAGTGGGTGCATGATGGGACTTCACTCAAGATCCAGGTTCAGGTGGCGCCACTGCGGGCTGGCCGAATTGTCGGCCAGGCTTGGGCCTGACTGCATGTACTCGATGACGTGGCTGTCTTTGATGGAAAAGAAACTGTGGCAAATAGCAGCATCAACGTGGTCGGCGCAACTTCAAGAAAATGTCGTTCCGCAGCAGTATGCGCCTCATCTGGTGCTGACGCAGTCGCGGACTTCAACGCACGGTGATGCGGTGTGTACCGTCATCGGCATCGTTGAAAAGGCGGGGTGGGTATCCAGCGCCCGTACCGGCATGCCTTGCCAGCCGTCAAGATCGACTTGCCGAAACGCTGGAGCGATGGTGCAGCCGGCCAGAACTGCAGTTGCCACATCCGCCGCCGCAATCCGAAAAGCTTCTGTTTTCCCGCTGCATCCATGGTGTGGAATTTAGCAAAGTGCCCGGAGGATCAGACGCAGCCAAATTCCGGCAGGCTCTTTGATTGCGCGCTTGGCCTAGGTTTGCCGCGGCCTGATCACGCCCGTCAGCATGTGGCTCAGCACCTCCGAATCCGTCTGACCCATGATGACGTATATGGCGATGTCCTTGCCAGCGCTGGCCGGCACGACGGCGGTATGGCGCTGGTAGACCACTTCCTCGCCCGTTTGCTGGTCAAAGGCGCGATAGGCGCTCAGATTTTCCACCTCAAGGAGCCTGCCGCCGAGCGGCCCGCCCACGAAAGTCGCATGGATCCTGCCCATCGGGCCTCCCTCTGCAGAGCATGTTGTGAAGCCGGCCTACGTCCGCAGGGCGGCCGCCACACTCTATCGCGCAGCCCATGGCTGCCCCGGCGTTGCTTGAGGCGTTGCATGATGCAGATCAAGGATGAGGAATATTTTGCGGCTTGATGTCCATTGGCTTGCTCGGGAGCAACCTTCAAGGGCCGCCCGATGGTGTAGAAGCCCATCGCTTTGATGTATCAGCTTCCTGCATCTTGTGCACAAGAGCTGTCGTTCGAGTCGGATACGGCGAAAGCAAGCCGCAAAGGCGGTGGGTTGGAACTTCATGGAGTTTCCCGGAAGGGCGGTGCCGCTACCGTCCTTTCTCAAAAGCAGTTGGCCGGCGATGGCTTGCACAAAGAGCGCCAGCACAAGATTCAACGGTTGGCTTTGCATAGCCCGCAAGGCATTTTTTAGGCGCTACCGAGGTGGCAGGCGCTGAGGGCCGCAGTCGGAATCTATGGTGCAACAGGTAACGCGTTGATGGAACGCAGCACGTTGCGTGCAATGCTCTGGCGTTTGGCCAGGTCGCCGAGCCTGTTCGGCGTGTCCATGTTCAAGGCGAAGAAGACAGGGCCGCTGGGCCACTCCACCCAGCCCACCCACCAGCCTATTTTTCCGGTCCAGCCTGTTTTGGCGCGCAATATCCAGTCAGGGCCCGCCTCATTGAGCATCACGTCCTTCACAAGCCGCTGGTGTTCGACCAGGAAAGGCAGTTGATTGCGATACAGCCGTTGCAGGAAGGCAATCTGCTCGATGGATGAGATAGCGAGGTCGCCCTCAACCCAGAATGGCTTGTCGCCCGTGGCGACCGCATTGCCATACCCTATCTTTCGCATGTAGGCGGCCTCGCGTGCATCGCCGAGTTCTTTGGCAAAGCGCTCATACACCCAGACGGTGGAATTCCTCATCGCGGAGCGCAGGTTCTGGTCCACGTTCCACGCCGCGGTGGGCCGCTTCACGCCATCCCATGGAATGACCTGGAATTCGTCACGCAGCAGCCCTGCATCAAGTGCGAACAGACTATGCGGAATCTTGAAAGTGGAGGCGGGAGAGTAACGGCGCTCGGCACGCGACGGGTTGTGAACGTAGGTCGTTTCAGAGTTGTCCCGGGCATCGAGAACGACGATGCTGCCTTGTGCATCGGCCGCGGTGAAAAACCGCGACCAATCGGCCATTTCCTGAAACTGCGGATGGGCTGCCGTCACTTGGGCAAACCCTGCTGCCAGGGCGGATAACATCAGATTTCGTCGATTCATGCGCCCAGTTTAAAGGTGAGGCGAATGCGGTTTTCGGGGGCTGGAGCAGTGACAATGCCGGCCCACGGTGGGTGGGAAAGTTCCTTGCGGGTCGAGGTGGCAGGCGCCTGCCGGCAATCCGGCTCCTGCGGAAACTCTGCTTGGCGGGCTGGGCTTTCCCGCAGTCCAGCACCGTACTGATCAATGGCACTGGACCATATTGCCAAGTATCTGGCAGGCCCGGCCCTCCTGATCGATGAGGAGAGAGCCGTTCCGGTTGTAGTTGCTCCCGTTGATGTCCGAGCAAAATCCCGCGTGGCAACTGGAAATCGGTATCGGGGGGCGCGGCGGCGGCACGACCACTTGGGAGGGCTCCTGCATGAGAGGAGTGTTGGATCCGCATGCCGCGTTGACGCTGCCGATGGCGGCATTGATCCTCACGCGCTGCTCGTCCTGCGAAACGGTGCGAACGCTGGAGACGAACTCCAGTTCCTTGCGAGCCTCCTGGCAGGCCAGAGACTGGTCTGGACGCTGAGCAGGGGCTGCCTGCGGACCCTGAGTCTGCTGGTCGGGCATGCGTTGCTGCATCTCCATCTGCTGGCTCCTGCGTTCCATCGCCTCGGCGGCCTGCATTCTTTCCTGCTGGATTTCCTCATCGGTACGCTTGCGTTCGATGAGGCCACCAGACTGCGTGCTGGGGCAGGGCCTGTCGGTGAGCGTGATGGCGCCGTAGGAGTCGGTGCACCGATAGACCTGGGCGGCAGCAGGTTGGGCCAGAAATGCAGAAAGTACGGCCAAGGCAAACAGTCGCATCCGTCCCCCATCTGTCTATGCGATCTGCCCGATGGTAGCGGAACACCTGTACAAGCCTGGCTGCTGCCATTATTCCGGGGTTCCCAGCGCACCCGTACAGGGCAGCCACAGGCGGCGATGAGGAGTGCGTCAGCCTCCCGTGGCGGGATTGCGTGCACCTCGGTGCCTACGCTGCCCACGATTCCCCCGGGATCTTGCTCGGCATGGCTGCACCATTCGCTGCTTGAACTTGCCAATGAAAAGCCGCCCGGGCGGGCGGCTGAAGCCGATGCCATGGCTTGGCATGCCAGGGCCTTTCGGGCCGGCGCGTCTTACCTGCTCTTGTTTCTTCCGCGATAGTCCAGATCGGTGGCCGAGTAGTTCTCGCGTGTGCGCCAGTCCATTTGTATGGGGATGGCCTGCTGCGAAGGATATGTGATGCGTTCCTGCTCCCTCTGCTGCTCCCAGCGCTTTGATTCCACGATGTGGTGAACAGTGGGTTCCTTGGTTTGGCTCATGTGAAAGGAGTCCTCGGTCAAGTTGCTGATCCCGTCTTGGACGTTACCTTGATAAGGCAAAAGGGTCCAGTCAATTTTTCTTGCATGGGCCTGCCGGAGGTCTTGCGGCATTCTGGCGCAGTGGCGCTATTGCGGCGGCGGCCTTGATCCGCGCCTGCTCAGCAGCGGTACGGCGCTGAGCACGAGCAGGGCCAGCAGGGTGCTGATGATGGCCGTGGATTCTTCCCCAAGGCCTGCCGCCACGCCGATGGCCGCCGTGAGCCAGATGCCGGCCGCTGTCGTCAGGCCTTTGACATGAAGCGGGGTGTCCCGTTTCTCGGCCTTGAGAATGGCGCCGGCGCCCAGAAAGCCGACGCCGGCAGTCAGGCCCTGTATCACGCGCGAGGCATCCGGCGCGCCGATTCCTGCCTGAAGCGACACCAGAACGAACAGCGCCGAGCCCATGGCCACCAGCATATGGGTACGCAGGCCGGCTTCCTTGCCCTGGCTTTCGCGCTGCCAGCCCAGCAGCCCGCCCAGGGCCGCCGCCAGCGTGAGGCGCAGGATGTTGCGCGTCATCTGCGCAATGTCGAGAACATCGGCGAACTCGCTGCCGATCGTGCTGGCGACGGTGCTGAGAACTTCGTTCATTTGCGCCACGCTAAGGCGCTCCGGCAAAGCGGCGGGTAGGCCTGCATCAGCAGGACCTGTCCGCCACTGCCGCTTGTTTCCACGGTACCCGCCGATGTTCCCGGATTTCCAGCCGGTACAGAAAGGCCAATTCCGAAAAGTGCAAATACCTGCAAGCGCAAGGCAGGGTGTACCGGAACGGCGCATGGGCGGCCCGCCCGGCCTGCCGCGCGGGGGCCCGGCTGCCGGTGGCTCCCTGCATCCGCATCATTCAGCCCGCCGGCTGCCCGCCTTGCCTACCTCCGGTGCAGCGCCAGCCCTGCCACGTCCATCGTGGCGCGCAGCACGCGTCCGTGCGTGGAGTCGGTCACATAGAGCTGGCGGCGGTCCGCGCCGCCGAAGGCCAGGTTGGTGATGGAACTGCCGGGTACGCCGCGCAGCACCTGCACCGGCTCGGCTCGGCCGTTGAGCACCCAGACCACGCCCAGGCCCGGGTTGGCCACCAGCAGGCGGCCCTGCGCGTCCACGGCCAGCCCGTCCGGGCCGCTGGGGCCGTAGGACGTGAAGAACTGGCTCACCTTGGAGACGCTGCCATCGGGCAGCAGCGGCACGCGCCACACGCAGTTGCCGCGCGTGACGCCCAGGTACAGCACGCGCTCGTCGGGCGACAGCGCCACGCCGTTGGGGCTGGGCACGTTGGCCAGCAGCAGGTCGAGCTGGCCGTTCGGCCGCAGCCGGTACAGCCGCCCCGAGGGGTCGTGCAGTCCGCTCTGTCCCTGGTCGGTGAAATACAGGTTGCCCTGGCTGTCGAAGACCAGGTCGTTCACGCCCTTGAAGCGCTCGCTGTTGCGGCGCTCCAGGTACGGGCTGACCTGGCCGCTGGCTACCTCCAGGCGCATCAGGCCGTTCTTGTAGTCGGTGATGAGCAGCGTGCCGGCATCGAGGAACTTCATGCCGTTGGGCTCGCCGTCGTACTCCGCCACCAGCGACCACCGGCCCTGCGGGTCGATGCGCAGGATGCGGCCCCAGGGGATGTCGGTCACGTAGAGGTTGCCGGCGTCGTCGAACACCGGCCCCTCGAGGAAGGAGTCGGTCACCGCGCCGCCGCGGTTGGCATCGGCCCAGGCGCTGCGCTCGCGGCGGCGCAGGGATTCGGGCATCTCGCTGAACAACTCCAGCTCGCGGATTTCGGGGGCTTGCAGCAGAAACATGGCGGATTCCTTCAAAAACCGTACAGGTGCGCCGGGTTGTCGACGAGGATGCGCTCCAGCGTGGCCGGCGTCACGGCCCAGGCGGCCAGCAGGTCGACCAGGTCGGCGTCGTTCACGCTGCCCGGCACCTCGGTGGTATGGGGCCAGTCGCTGCCCCAGACCAGCCGCTCGGGCGCGGCGCGCACCAGCGCCCGGCCCAGCGGCAGCGTGTCGGCATACGACGGGCCATGCACCGTGGAGCGCATGTAGGCGCCCGAGAGCTTGACCCAGGTATTGCCGCCGTCGAGCAGCCGGCGCAGCGCATCATAGGCCAGCCCGCGCGTGCCCTCGGCCGGATCGATGCGGCCCAGGTGGTCCACCACCAGCGGCACCGGCAGCGCAGCGAGCACCGAGGCCAGCTGCACCAGTTGCTCCGGATGCACGAAGACCTGAATGTGCCAGCCCAGGCGCTGCACCTTGCCGGCCAGCGTGGTCAGCATCTGCTGCGTGGTCTTGCCCCAGGACTGCGGTGTGACGAAGTTCACGCGCAGCCCGCACACGCCGCGCGCCGCCAGCAGGTCCAGCTCGGCATCGCCCACATCCTCGGCCACCACGGCCACGCCGCGGGCGCTGTCGCCCAGCTGCGCCAGCGCATCCAGCGTGCAGGCATTGTCGGTGCCGTAGGTCGACGGCGTGACGACCACCGCACGCTGCGTACCCAGGCGCTGCTGCAGCAGCCGGTAGGCGGCCACGGGCGCGTCGGGCGGCTGGCGCGTCCAGTGTGGCGACGGCGCGAAGCGCGGGTCGAAAATGTGCATGTGGCTGTCGCAGGCCAGCGGCGGCGGCATCTGCACGGGCCGGTTCAGGCCCGTGGAATGGGGTACGGCGACGGTCATTGCTTGTCCATCCCGACCTTCGCCGCCACGCGCTCCCACAACTCGGCGTCGGCCTGGAGCTTGTCGGCGAACGCCTTGCCGCTGACCACGTCGGGCACCGCGCCCAGGTCGTCGGCGAACGACTGCACGTCAGGGCTGGCCATGGCGGTTGCGATTTCCTTGCGCAGCTTTTCCAGCACCGGCTCGGGCGTGCCCTTGGCGGCCCACAGGCCCGTAAAGTTGACGACCTTGTAGCCGGGCGCTCCCGCCTGGGCGAAGGTGGGCACGCCGGGCAGCGCCTTCAGGCGCTGCTCGCCGCTCACGGCCAGCAGGCGTACCTTGCCCCCGCGCACCTGGCCCATCACGCCGGGGGTGGAGGCGATCTGGAAGTCGATGGTGCCGCTCAGAAGCGCCATCGTGGCCTCGCCCGCGCCCTTGAACGGCACGTGGGTGGCCTTGAGGCCGCTGGCGCCTTCCAGCGCCACGGTGGCAAAGTGGGGCATGGTGCCGGCGCCGCCCGTGCCGTAGTTGAGCTTGCCGGGGTTGGCCTGCGAATAGGCCACCATGTCGCCCAGTGTCTTGAACGGCGAGTTGGCCGGCACCACCACCGCCGTGGGCGCGAAGTTGAAACCGGCCACGGGCACCAGATCCTGCGCGTGGTCCCACGGCAGCTTCTTGAAGACCTGCGGCAGGATGGAGTACGTGGTGTCGTTGGCCATCAGCGTGTAGCCGTCGCCGGGCGAGCGCGCCACCTGCGCTGCACCGATGGTGCCGGTGGCGCCGGCCTTGTTCTCGACAAAAAAGCTCTGGCCGGTCTGCTCGGTGAGCTTTTGCGCGATGCGGCGCGTCACCTGGTCCACCGCGCCGCCGGGCGGGTACGGTACGACGATCTTGACGGGTTTGCCCGGATAGGCAGTCTGCGCCTGGACGCTCAGGCTGGCGCAGGCCAGCGCCGCCGCCGCGAACAGGGCTGGAAAGCAATACATGCGGTTCATGGAAAAGTCATCCTTACGGGTAAGAGGTTTCTCAATCGGCCTTGATATCCAACTCCCGCGCGATGCGGGTATAGGTGGCCACTTCGCGGCGCACCTGCTCGGCAAACGGCGCGCCGCAGCGCGGTGCGGCCTCGAGGCCCAGGCCGCGCAGCTTGTCGGCCGCGGCGGCGCTGCCCGCAAAGCCGGCGGCCACGGCCTCCAGCGCCTGTACCACGGGTGCGGGCACGCCCGCGGGGGCCAGCACGCCGTACCAGGCATCGGCCGAGAAGTCGCCGCCGCCGGCCTGGGCAAAGGTGGGCACCTGCGGCAACAGCGCCGATCGCCTGGGCGCGGCCACTGCCAGCGCCGTGAGCTTGCCGCTCTGGATCTGGGGCAGCACCGAGCCCAGCGTGGCGAACGAGCTGTCGAGCTGCCCGCCCATCAGGTCGGTCACCACCGGCGCTGCCCCCTTGTAGGGCACGTGGCTGAAGCGCAGCCCGTTGGCCTGCGCGAACATCTCGGTCGCAAAGTGGACCGAGCTGCCCACGCCGGGCGAGCCCACCGTCACCCGGCCCGGCTCCTTGCGCGCCAGCGCCAGGTAGTCGCCCAGCGTGCGTGCCTGAAGTGCAGGCCCCACCACCAAGACGGTGGGGCTGGTGGCCACGGTGCACAGCGGCTGGAAGGACTGGATGGCGTCGAACTTCACGCGCGAGCCGTAGAGCGCCGGGATCATGGTGTGGTTGGTGGCACCGAACAGCAGCGTGTAGCCGTCGGCCGGCGCGCTGGCCACGGCCTGCGCCGCCAGGATGGTGTTCGCGCCAGGCTTGTTCTCCACCACGAAGGGCTGCCCCAGCGCGCGGCCGGCATGGTCGGCAAAGGCGCGGGCCACCACATCGGTGGGGCCGCCGGCCGCAAAGCCCACCACCAGCCGCACCGGCTTGGACGGATAGGCAGCCGGCTGTGCGTGGCACAAGCCGGATGCTACCAATATAGTAGCTGCCAGCGACTTACCAGTAAGCGCCAGAGGCCGATTTGGCTTGAACATTTGGAGTCTCCTTGCAGTCTCAATCGATGCGCATGGCATGGGCGCCGAGCCCGCGCTGCCCCGCCTACTCCTTCTTGATGCCTGCGGCCTTGATGGTCTCTGCCCAGCGAGCGGACTCTGCCGCGAGGCGCTTGCGGAACTCATCCGGCTGCGAGCCCACGATCTCCGAGCCCAGCGCGTCGAAGCGCGCCTTGACCTCCGGCATGGCCAGCACTTCCCGCACGGCGGCGTTGAGCCGGGCCACGATGTCGGCCGGTGTGCCGCTGGGCACGAACATGCCGTTCCATTCGTAGACCTCGTAGCCCTTCACGCCGGCTTCGCCGATGGTGGGAACGTTGGGGAACAAGGGGTTGCGCTTGGCCGACGTGATGGCCAGGGGCTTGAGCGCCCCGCCCTTGATGTGGCTGCTCAGCGCCGGCAGGTTGAAGAAGCCCATGTCCACTTCACCCGCAAGAATCGCCTGCAGCGCCAGTCCGCCGGCGCGATACGGCACATGCAGCAGCTTGATGCCGACGCCCTGGTTGAACAGCTCGGCCCCCATGTACTGCACGGTGCCCTGGCCGCCCGAGGCGAAGGTCAGCTTGCCGGGCGCCTTGGCCGCTGCCGCGATGAGCTCCTGCAGCGTGTTGTAGGGCGAGTTCTTGGGCACCACCACCAGCATGGGCGTCACGCCCACCAGCGACACCGGCTGCAGGTCCTTCTCGGCATCGAACGGCAGCTTCTGCAGGTGGGGGTTGATGGACAGCGGCGTGGCGTCGTACAGCACCGTGTAGCCGTCGGGCTGGGCCTGCGCCACCGATGCCGCGCCGATGACGCCGCTGGCGCCGGCTTTGTTCAGGACGACGACGGACGCCTTGAGCCTGGTCCCCAGGTGCTGGGCCAGCACCCGGGCCAGGGCATCGGCCGTTCCGCCCGGCGCGTAGGGCACCACCAGCGTGATCGGCTTGCTCGGCCAGGTCGATGCGGCGGCGGGAAGCGCACTGAATCCTGCGGCTGCCAGCGCAGCGGCCAGCACGTTGAAATTGCGGCGGTTCATGGCGTGTGGTCTCCTTGGGAATTGAAACGGATGGGAATCAGAAGGGGCGAATGAATCCGGCATGGCGGATTCGTCCACCCCTTCTTTTCAGGCCGTGGCCGCGCGGTTCAGCACCGCCAGCGCATTGCGCGCCGCGCCCAGGCCCATGTTCACGTAGGCGTCGCTGGTCACGCCGCCGATGTGCGGGCTGAGGATGAAGCCCGGCTGGTGCTGGAACGGGTGGCCGGCCACCATGGGCTCGACGGCGAAGCTGTCGAGGCCTGCCGCGCGCACCTGGCCGCTTTGCACCGCGGCGAGCAGCGCCGCCTCGTCGATCAGGCCGCCGCGCGCGGTGTTGACCACGATCACGCCGCGCTTGCAGCGCGCGAGCGTCTCGGCGCCCAGCAAGCCGCGGTTGTCATCGGTCAGCGGGCAGTGCAGCGAAATCGCGTCGCTCTCGCGCCAGATGGTTTCCAGGTCGGCAGGCTGCACGAAGTCCGGCAGGTTCTTGGCGAAGGGGTCGAAGCCGAGCACGCGCATGCCCAGCGCATCGACCATCTTCGCGAAGCGCAGGCCGATCGCGCCCAGGCCGATGAGGCCGATGGTGCGCCCGCCGAGTTCCAGGCTCTTGTGCGTGGCCTTGTCCCAGTGGCCCTGGTGCATGCGTTCGTTGAGCTGCGGCACCGACTTGGCGCAGGCCAGCAGCAGCGCCAGCGCCTGCTCGGCCACGGCCGCCGCATTGGCGCCCACGGCGGCCACGACCTCAATGCCGCGTTCCTTCGCCGCCACCTTGTCGATGGTGTCCGTACCGCTGCCGTGCTTGGAGATGACCTTCAGCGCAGGCGCGGCGTCCATGGCGGCCGGGCCCACCTTGCTGTAGCGCACGATGATGGCCACGGGGTTGTGCTGGCGGCACAGCGCGACGACGTCGTCCTCGCTCGGCGTCTTGCCCGCGTAGACGATGTCGTAATCGGTCAGCAGCGCCAGCGCCTGGGGCGCGAGGTCGGCGGCCGTGATGAGGATGGTGGCGCGGCTCACAGTGCTTCCCCTTCCTTCAGCACGCCGGCGGCGCGCAGCGCGGCCGGCAGCCACTTGGCAGCGGTGTCGCCACGCGCGATGGCTTCGATGCGCGCGGCCTCGTCGGCCACCTTCTTCACGGCCAGGGCCATCATCGCGGGCGCTTGGCGCGCTCGATTACCACCACGCCGTCGGCATCGCCCACCACCAGATCGCCCGGGTTCACCGTGGCGCCGCCGCAGGAGATGGGGTGGTTGATGCGGCCGGGCACGAACTTGGTCGGGCCGGCGGGGTTGAAGCCCGCGCTGAACACGGGGAAGTCCAGCTCCAGCAGCTCGAGCTTGTCGCGGATCGCACCGTCCACGATCACGCCGCCCAGGCCGCGCTTCTTGCAGGCGCTGAGCATCAGCGTGCCCATCAGGGCGGCGGTCTGGTCGCCCTTGCCGTCGATCACCAGGATGTCGCCGGGCTGGGCCAGCGCGATGGCGGCGTGGATCATCAGGTTGTCGCCGGGGCGCACCTCGACGGTGAAGGCCGGGCCGGCGAGCTTCATGTTCGGGTGCACGGGCGCCACGCGGGCATTCATGGTGCCGCGGCGGCCCGCCACGTCGGCGAGGATGGCGGCCTGGAAGCTCGATGCCTTCTGGACGACATCGGCGCTCACGCGCTCGATGTCACGGATGATTTCGGGGAGTTGGGTCATGGTGGTTCCTTGGGTGAAAAAAGCAAAAAATCAGTCAGCCTTGATGTTTCCGTCACGGATCACCTTGGCCCATTTGGCGGAATCGGCTTTCTGCAGGGCACCGAGCTGCTGGGGAGTACCGCCCGCGAGGGTGATGCCCAGCTTCTCGGCCAGCGCGGTGATGGCCGGGTCCTTCAGCACCTTGCCGATCTCGGCGTTCAGGCGCTGCACGGTGGCGGCCGGGGTCTTGGCAGGGGCGAACACGGCGTGCCACTGCTCCACCACGAAGTCCTTGAAGCCCGCCTCGGCCATGGTCGGCACCTGCGGCAGCGCCGGCAGGCGCGCTGCCGAGGTGACGGCCAGCGCGCGCAGCTTGCCTGCCTGGATGTGCGGCAGCGCGGCGGCGGCCGGCGCAAACATGAACTGCACCTGGCCGCCCAGCGTGTCCTGCAGCGCGGGCGTGTCGCCCTTGTAGGGCACGTGGATGAAGCGCGCCCCGCTCTGCTGCTGCAGCAGCTCGCCCTGCATCTGCAGGATGGTGCCGTTGCCGCCCGAGGCATAGGCCAGCTCGCCCGGCCTGGCCTTGGCGGCGGCGACCAGTTCGCCCACCGTGGCGAACGGCTGGGCCACGCCCGCCACGAGGATGTGCGGGATGGTGCCCAGGGTGATGACCGGCTCGAAGCCCGCGATGGGGTCGTAGGGCAGCTTGCCCAGCAGGTGCGGCGCAATGGCCTGCGGGCCGATGGTGGTGCCCAGCAGCGTGAGGCCGTCGGGCTGGGCGCGCGCCACGAAGGCCGCGCCGATGGTGCCGGTAGCGCCGGGCTTGTTGTCCACGATCACGTTGGTACCCAAGGCCGGGCCCAGGCGCTGGGCGATGTTGCGGCCCAGCACGTCGGTGCCGCCGCCGGGCGGGTACGGCACCACGTAGGTGATGAGCTTGCCGGCGGGCCATTCCTGCGCCAGCGCCGGGCAGGCAACCAGGCTTGCGGCGCACACGGCCAGCAGGCAGCGGCGGGCAGCGCCCTGCGCGCCCAGGGGCGAATGAGGAGAGATCATGGGTAGTTCCTTTCAGGTACAAGCGGCGCCGAAGCCATAGAGCCGGGCGGGGTTGTCCACCAGCACTTGCTGCAGCGTGGCCGCGCCTTCTGTGCGGTTCAGCCATGCGGCCAGCCGGTCGAGCTGGCGCGCGTCGTCCGGCATGGGCTGCATGCCGGCGCTGGCCGTGGCATGCGGCCAGTCGCTGCCCCACAGCACGCGCTGCGGCGCGGCGCGCAGGTAGCCGGCGGCCAGCTCGTCGAGCGCCGGGTCTTCCACGCTGCGCTGCGGGCTGACGATGTAGCCGCCGGACAGCTTGATCCAGGCCCGGCCGGCCTGCAGCAGCTCCAGCAGCAGCGCGTGGGCCGGGTGGCGGCCCGCCTGCTGCGGCGCGATGCGGCCCAGATGGTCGAACACCAGCGGCACGGGCAGGCGGCGCAGCACCGGGCCCAGCGACGCCAGCAGTTCGGGCGCCATCAGCAGCTGCAGGTGCCAGCCCAGCGGCGCTATGCGGCGTGCCAGCGGCTCGAGCTGCTCTGCCGTGCCCGACACACCCAGCGACAGGTTCAGCCGCACGCCGCGCACGCCCTGGGCATGCAGGTCAAGCAGTTCGGCATCGCTCTCCTGTCCGCCGATCACGGCCACGCCGCGCGCTCCGGGCCCCAGTGCCGACAGCCCGGCCAGCATGCAGCGGTTGTCCGTGCCGTAGGTGGACGGCGTGACCAGCACCACCCGCGAAAGGCCCAGCCTGCGCTGCAGCTGGCGGTAGTCCGCGGCAAAGGCATCTGGCGGCAGCAGCCGGGCACCGGGCGCTGCGGGATAGCGCGCGTCGTACACATGCACGTGGCAGTCGCAGGCGCCGGCCGGCACCACGGCCTGCGGGCGCTGCCGGCCGGCCGAGAACGGTACGCTGTCCATGGTCGTCTCAGGGCAGTGGGGAATCAGTCCAGGCTGGCGCCCGAGCGCTTGACGATCTCGCCCCAGCGCGGCAGTTCGGCCTTGAGCAGCTGGCTGAACTGCTCGGGGCTGCCGCCCAGCACCTCGCCGCCTTCGGAGCGCAGTTTTTCCGCCACGTCGGGCTGCTTGAGCGCTTCGTTGATGGCCTGGTTGAGCTTGCCCACGATGGGTGCCGGCGTGCCGGCGGGTGCGAGCACGCCGAACCACGTGACCGCGTCGAAGCCCTTGTAGCCCGACTCGGCCAGCGATGGTGTGTCGGGCAGCTGCGCCGAGCGCTTGGGGGAAGTGACGACGAGGGGCTTGAGCTTGCCGTTGCGCACCTGGCCCAGCAGCGTTGGAATGGACGACATGTACAGCTCGACCTGGCCGCTCATCACGTCCGTCATGGCCTGGGCCGCGCCCTTGTAGGGCACATGGCGCAGCTGGATGCCGGCCGCGTTCTCCGCCAGCTCGCCGGCCAGGTGCGCCACCGTGCCATTGCCCGGATAGCCGAGGGTGATGCCGTCGGGCTGCTTCTTGGCGGCGGCCACCACGTCGGCGAAGGTCTTGAACGGCGAATTCGCCGGCACCACCATCACGAGGGGCGACGAAGACAGCAGGGCCACGGGGGCCAGGTCCTTCAGCGGCTTGTACGGCAGCTTGGGGTACAGCGTGGGGTTGATCGCCAGGTTGCTGGTCTGGCCCACCACCAGCGTGTAGCCATCGGGCGCCGCCTTGGCCGCCGCGTCCACCCCCAGGTTGCCGCCGGCACCAGGGCGGTTGTCCACCACCACGTTCCACTTGTTCTGCTCGGCCACCTTCTGGGCCACGGCGCGCGCAATCATGTCGGTGCCGCCGCCCGGCGGGAACGGCACGATCAGCCGGATCGGCTTGCTCGGATAGTCGGCCTGGGCAAAGGCCGGTCCCGCCGGCATGGCTGCGGCCATCAGACCGAGCAGGGCGGCACCCGCGCAGGCAGCCAGGGTGCGGGAGGGTGTTGAAAAGTGCATGGCAAGTCTCCTTGTATGTTTTGCGGCTTTGCCCGCCACGGGCACCGCGTGGCTGCCATTCTGGAAAAACGTTTCACGGCATACAATTGAGTTGCGTACAGTGAAACAAAACTGCCATGGAAAACCCTCGTAACCGCTCTTCCTCGCCGCGGCAGCAACCCGCTGCGGGCGGCACACATTCGGGCCGTGAGCCTGCCCAATCGGGTGCCGACGGCGGGGTGGCTGCCGTGACGCGTGCTCTGCAGATACTGGATGCCTTCGTGCTGGGCGAATCGCACCTGCCGCTGGCCGAACTCAGCCGCCGCTGCGGCCTGCACAAGACCACGGTGCTGCGGCTGGCGCGCACGCTGGCGCAGTCGGGCTACCTGGTGCAGCGAGAGGATGGGGAGTGGCGCCTGGGGCCGGCCACGGGCTGGCTGGGCGCGCGCTACCAGGCAGGCTTCGATGTGCAGAACGTGCTGGAGCCCGCGCTGCGCGCGCTTTCCCAGAGCAGTGGCGAAAGCGCGGCCTTCTATGTGCGCGAGGGGAATGTGCGCACCTGCCTGGTGCGCGTCGAGGGGCCGCAGGCGCTGCGCCACCATGCGCGCATGGGAGAGGGCCTGCCGCTAGAGCATGGATCGCCGGGGCGGGTGATCCTGGCGTTCTCCGGCGAGCCGGGGCGGCTCTATGAGCAGATCCGCAAGCAGGGCTACCAGTGGTCGATCGGCGAGCGCGAACCGGGCGTGGCCACCGTGTCGGCGCCGGTCTTCGGCATGAACCGGCGGCTGCTGGGCTCGGTATGCATCTCCGGTCCCGAGTCGCGCCTGCCGCCCGCCACGCTGGAGGCACTGGCGCCCCAGGTGATGAACACGGCCCGCCAGCTGTCTTACGCGCTGGCAGGCAATGCCTCGGCCGCACCGGCCGAACTGCCGCCGAGCCGCTGGCATCCGTAGCCGCGCGTGCAGGTCCGGCACGAAAGGCCTGCCGGCGCCGGAGCCTGCATTGGCGGACAGGCCGGATCAGGCGCGAGCGCCCGCCTGATGCCGGTAACCGGAGCCTTCGGTTCGGAGCCACGGTATCCAGCCAGGCGGCAGTGCCATGCGGTGTGGCTGTGACGCAGGCGCGCTGGCCAACCGGTCCAGGCCCTCGGGTGTGATGGCAAGAACCTGGGCTGCGGTTGCCGTGCCGGACAGGTTCACGGGATCTGACGGCGCTGGAACCAGCGCCAGAACCAGCCCTTGCTTGCGCAACTGGCGCACCGCTTCGACCTCTTCGCGGGAACTGAGTGTGAGTGGCAGCCTGGATCGGGCGATCCGGCGCAGCAGTTCTGTGGTCATGTCATTCCTCCTTTGCTCGTTGACCATCTGCGAACGTCGTAAGAACTGGTGGCGTTGCCGTGCGTTTCAAGGACCGGGCCTTGTAGGACTGGGCGTGATGCGCATGTTGGCTTGCGGAAGGCCTGTTTGTCGGCCTCCTTCGAATGCCGGCTGCCTTCTCTCGCTGCCCTCTTGAAGAAAAAGGGACCGTCCCTAATTCCGGCTCAGGCCCCGGTACGACGGAGTGCCGGTGCCATTGATCTCACCCATCAACGGAGATTTCGCCATGTACCGATCCTTGTTTCCGCTCGACATCGTCGCAGAACTGAGCCGCCTGCAGCGCGAGACGCAGCAGGCCTTCGACCTTTCGCCCACCATCCGGGGCTTTGCAGGGCAGGGCTTTCCGGCGCTGAATGTCGGCAGCACGCCGCAAAGCCTTGAGATCTATGCGTTCGCACCCGGGGTGGACCCGGCCTCGCTGGAAGTGAACCTGGAAAAAGGCCTGTTGACCATCTCGGGCGAGCGAAAGACCCCGCTGTCGGATATGGATGGCAGCAAGGCTGCGCTGCACATCAACGAGAGGTTCTCGGGCCGCTTCCATCGTGCGCTGACGCTTTCAGAGGATGCCGACCCGGATGCCGTGCAGGCGCGCATGACCGACGGGGTGTTGCGCATCAGCATCCGCCGCAGGGCCTCTGCACAGCCCAGGCGCATCGAAGTGAACTGAATCAATCAATGGAGGACATTGCCATGAGCGACATTCAAACCCGCACTTCCGACACCATGCCGTCGCGGTCGGCCCAGGGCGCTGCGGAAGCGCCCGCCTTGCGTCCTCCCGTGGACGTGATCGAGGATGCCGGCGGCATCACGCTCTACGCGGACCTGCCCGGTGTTTCGCGCGAGAACCTGCATCTTTCGGTGGAGTCGGACACGCTGACCATCGACGCGATGCTGTCCACGGCCGTGCCCGAGGAACTCACGTCGAGTCACAGCGAGGTGAGCCTGCCGCGTTACCACCGCACCTTCACCCTGAGCAAGGAACTCGACACGGAGAAGGTGTCGGCTGAACTCGCGCAAGGCGTGTTGACACTGCGCATTCCCAAGGCTGCCCATGCGCAGCCGCGGCGCATCGAGGTGCAGGTCGATTGACCGGGCTGCCGCTGCGCGCTTCAGTCATCCATGGCTGAAGCGGACCGCGTAACGCGCCGGCAGCCATGGAGTCTGCCGGCGCGTTGAAGCGCGTCCGCCATGCGCATCAGAAGTGTCGCCGGCTGGGAGCACCTGCCTCGGCCTGCCCCTATGGGAGCACTGATGCTGCGAACCCCTTTACGCAGCCTGTCCGTGCGCCCACTCCTGCCGGATCAGCTCCACACCCTGACCGTAGCTGGTCACATCGAAGCCCGGAAAGCGGCGCTTGAATTTGGTGGAGTCGAAGAGGTTGTCCTGCGCGTAGCGCGGCAGCAGCTCCTGGATCTCGCGCACCTGCTTCGAAAAGAGGCCGGCAAGGGTCAGGGTCCATTTGCCGACCACGGTGTAGGAGCCGTTGCCCCCGAATGCCTGGCTGGCCATGGCAATGAACTGCCGGTAGGTGGGACGGTCATCGCAGCAAGGCAGATGCCAGGTCTGTCCATAGGCATCGGGGGTACTGCCCAGCAGCGCCAGTGCCCGGCTGGCATCGGGCGTCCAGATGAGCGTGCGCCGCGTGTCGTCGCGCACGGGCACACGCGGTTTTTTCCCGGCCTGCAGTTTTTCGATGATCAGTGCATTGGTGAAGCTCTGTGTCTTGCCGGGGCCATAGAACTCCGGAGCGCGGCCTATGAGCACGGGAATGTCTGCCCGCGCCATTTCCTCCAGCACCATGCAAGCCATGGCCGCGCGTACCTTGCCCTTGCGCCCGACCGGCGCAAAAAGCGTGTCCTCGGTCTGCAGCCGTGCATCCTGGGGATACATGTAGGTATTGTCGAAGTAGACGAAACTGGCGCCTGCGGCCCGGCAGGCCTCCAGTGCATTTTTCAGCATCGTGGGGAACTGTGCCTCCCATAGTTCCGTGTCCGGCGGCAGGCCGGCAGTGAAGTAGACGATGCTGCTGCCCTGGACGGCCGCCGCAGTCTGCTTGGCGTCGAGCAGGTTGGCGGGCATGAGGCGGTCGGTGTCGTTGACCTTGCGCGGATTGCGGCTGACCAGCCGTAGATCGCCGGTATGGCTGCGCTTCAGCTCTCTTGCAAGCTCTGTTGCGATCTGGCCGTTGGCTCCCAATATCGTCTGCATTGCGTATGCCTTTTCAAGTGTGCTTTCATGAAACTGGCAAAAGGTTAACCTTGAAGCAAGGTTTAATGTCAAACTCCGATTCCACCTGGAGCATCCCGAACATGAATATCGGCGAACTTGCGCAGCGCACCGGCCTTGCGACTTCGCGCATCCGCTTCTATGAGCGCATAGGCCTGCTCAAGCCGGCGCAGCGGCAAGCCAACGGCTATCGGAGCTATCCCGACGAGGCGGTGCTGGTGCTCAGGCTGATTGCGGTCGGCCAGCGCGCGGGTTTCAGTCTTGACGAGTTGCGTGTGCTGCTGCCCGATGGCCTGTCGCGGTGGGAGCACGACAGCTTGCTCGATACGCTGCGCCGCAAGGTGCGGGATATCGAGTCCATGCAGGCACAGCTCGCGCAGAGCAAGTCCGAGTTGGTCGAGCTGATGGCGCAGATCGAGGCCAAGCCCGACGACATGGATTGCGCCACCAATGCCCGGCGTGTGCTGTCCGGGTTGGGACTGGCGCAAGCAGATGCGACGGCGTCCGCGGTACCGCGCTCCAGGAGCGGCGCAGAAGCCGGCCGCCCGGGGCGGGCCCGGCGCTCGGCTGCAAGGCCGTGAGCCAGGCGCGTCTTCGCCGGCGAAGCCGCGCACGGGCGCTTCAGCGGGCATCGAAGAACTGGCTGGGAGCCAGGCCGAAATGCTTTCTGAACATCGTCGCGAATGCGCCGGGGCTCTCGTAGCCCAGCGCCAGCGCGATGTCTATGATTCTTTCGCCGGTGGCCAGCAGCTCCAGGGCCCTGAGCAGGCGCGCCTGCTGGCGCCACTGGCCGAAGGTCATGCCGGTCTGGCTGGCAAACAGACGCTGGATGGTCTTCACGTCGATCTGCAGGTGCGCAGCCCAGTCGGCCAGCGTCGAGGCGTCGTCCGGCTGCTGCAGCAGACGCCGGCAGATCTTCTGCGCGCGGGCGTCCGACGGCATGGGAAGATGCAGCGGCAGCACGGGCAGTGCATGCAGTTCGTCGAGCAGCAGGCGCATCAGGCGTCCGTCGCGCGAGTCTGGCGCATACGCAGGGCCAACTTCCATGGCCGCGCGGATGAGTTCGCGCAGCAGCGCACTGATGCCCACGACCTGGCAATTTTCGAAAAGCTGCGGTGCGGCATGGCGCTGCACATAGAGGCTGCGCATGTGCACTTCGCCGATGCAGCGTATGGAGTGGGTCATGCCGGCCGGCATCCAGAGGCCGCGGCTGGGGGGGGACGACCCAATGGCCTGCTTCGGAATGCACCACCATCACGCCCTGCAGCGCATGGATCAGCTGATGCTTGGTGTGTGCGTGCGGCAGCACTTCCCACCCCGGGGGATAGTTGGTGGCGCGGCAGGACACCGGTGCGCTGCTGTTTTCGACACGTGCCAGGTCCTGCGCCAATGTCTCGGGGGTGGGGCGGTCAGGCATGTCCTTTTTGAAAATATCTGGCGCTCAATTGCGCAAGACAGACTGTAGCCCGATTTCTAGAATCGCGCTTTTCCCGGCATGTCCCTTGG
The DNA here is from genome assembly GCF_040187735.1 of Comamonas sp. w2-DMI. Classification (NCBI taxonomy): domain Bacteria; kingdom Pseudomonadati; phylum Pseudomonadota; class Betaproteobacteria; order Burkholderiales; family Comamonadaceae; genus Comamonas; species Comamonas sp. w2-DMI. The sequence goes on from NZ_JBANEL010000003.1 coordinate 190,032, forward strand.
CCAGGCTTGAGGCATGGGCGTGCGCCGTCATCCTTGCGCCAATTCCTCGACCATGTCCATACCAAGCGCCGCCGTTGCCGCCGATGCACCGCCTGTTCCTCCGTCCCAGGGCTTTGCGTTCCGAATTGTCGGAGCCGCCGCCTTTGCGCACTTGCTCAATGATCTGATCCAGGCCCTGCTGCCGTCCGTGTATCCAATGCTGAAGACGCAGTTTTCCCTGAGCTTTGGCCAGATCGGCGGCATTGCGCTGGCCTACCAGGTCACGGCATCGCTGCTGCAGCCCTGGATCGGCCTCTATACCGACAAGCATCCCAAACCTTACCTGCTGCCGGCCGGCATGACGATGACCCTGGCAGGCATTGCCATGCTGTCGCTTGCCGGCAGTTATCCCATGCTGATCGTGGCTGCGTGCGTGGTGGGCATCGGCTCCGCGACCTTCCACCCCGAGGCATCGCGCGTGGCCCGCATGGCTTCGGGCGGGCGTTTTGGGACTGCCCAGTCCACCTTTCAGGTGGGCGGCAATACCGGTTCGGCCATCGGCCCCTTGCTGGCAGCCGCACTGGTCGTACCCTACGGCCAGCCTGCCATTGCCTGGTTCATGCTGGTGGCCTTGCTGGCCATCTGGGTACTGATGCGCATCACGGGCTGGACGCTGCGCCACGGCCAGGCCCAGGCCCGGAGCATGGCCCGCAACCAGGCCGCAGGCCTGGAACGCAGCGCCGTCATCCGGGCCATGGTGGTCATCGCGATTCTGATGTTCGCCAAGTTCGTCTATATCGCCGCATTCACGAACTACTTCACCTTCTATCTGATCGAGCGTTTCGGCATCGGTCTGCGCGAAAGCCAGATCTATCTGTTCATCTTCCTGGCTGCGGTGGCTCTGGGCACCTTTGCCGGAGGCCCCGTGGGCGACCGTATCGGCCGCAAGGCCGTGATCTGGGTGTCCTTTCTGGGCGTGGCGCCGTTTGCGCTGGCACTGCCCCATGCGAGCCTTTTCTGGACGGCGGTGCTGGCCATTGCGATCGGACTGGTGATGTCGTCCGCGTTCGCGGCACTGGTGGTGTATGCGCAGGAAGCCGTGCCCGGGCGTGTGGGCATGGTGTCGGGAGTCATGTTCGGCCTGATGTTCGGCCTTGGCGGGCTGGGCGCGGCAGGCCTGGGGCAGCTGGCGGACACGCATGGCATTACCTGGGTCTACCAGGTCTGCTCCTTCCTGCCATTGCTGGGCCTGGCGACCGCCTTTCTGCCGCGGACGCGGCCGGCCGGGCAAAAGGGGTAACGGAGCGCGCCCCCGGCCTTTGCTGCCATGGGCTGCAGTCCGGTCAGCGAAGCAGCCCCTGCGCGAGCAGCAACACCGCAATCGCCACCATGAGGCCGCCTGACAGCCGTGAAACGACGAGGGCCGCTGAGCGGCGGGCCCCGAGCACTCGCTGGGAGGCCAGGCCCACGCCGAAATAGACCACGCAGCAACTGGCGGCGTGCACGGCCCCGAGCACCACGATCTGCATGCCGACTGGCCAGGAGGCGGATGGCCGCACGAATTGCGGAAGCAGCGCCAGCAGCAACAGCATCAGCTTGGGATTGAGCCCGCTGGTGCCCGCGCCCTTGACCATCCAGCGCCATGCTCCTTCGTCGCCGTGGTCCGTCGCGGAGCTTGCAACGCCAGGATGGCGCCACATGCCAATGCCCAGCCACAGCAGATAGGCGGCGCCCGCCATGGTAAGCACGGTAAGTACCACGGGACTGCGTGCCACCAGTGAGCCCACGCCGGCCGCAACGGCCAATGTGGCAAGCAGCGCCCCGCAGGCCAGGCCGGCCACGGCGGGCAGCACCAGAGCGCGCCCCCGCAACCCGGCGGAGATGACATAGGCCCAATCCGCTCCCGGAGTGAGGACCAGAAGAAACGAAACGGCCCAGAAGGCGGCGACTGCGGACAATGACACAAGATTTCCCAACAAGCTGTAAAGCGGGAAGGATATTGACTGCCAGTGAGAATGTGCTTCCAATATTTGTCTTGGAAAATTGAATAAATGGAATTTATTTCCAAATGAATGCTTTGGACAGGAAGATTCTTGCAGCACTGGAGGAGGATGGTCGCCTGACCGTCACGGAACTGGCCGATCGCGTGGGGCTGAGCCTGTCGCCATGCCACCGGCGTGTGCGTGCATTGGAGGCGTCGGGCGTCATACGCGGCTACCGTGCCGAGCTGGACCCGGCCGCGCTGGGCCTGGAGTTTGCCGCGCTGGTATTCGTCACGCTGAACGACAGCAGGTCCGTCGCAGACTTTGAGGCTGCCGTGGCGGCGCTGGACAACGTCATCCAGGCCCAGAGACTGTTTGGCGATCCGGATTACCTGCTGCATATCGTGGCCCGCGATCTGCCGGCTTTTCAGCGCCTTTATGACGAACGCCTCACCTCCCTGCCTGGCATGAAGCGCATGACATCCACTCTCGTGATGAAGGATGTGGTGAGCAACCGGCCCCTGACCTCGGCCGTGGATTGAGCCGGCGTTGCATGGGGGTCTTCGGGAAGTGCATTCTTGGCTGTCCTGCACGCCGGCTTTCCCGCACCGCGAAGTTCTCGCCTGCGGGCCGGATCAAGAGTTTCGCTGCAGGCAATGGACGGCTTCATCGATCGGCAAGCCGACAATGGCAGCTCCAGACAGGAAGACAGGCTCAGGAAAATCATGCGCGTGGTAGTCATCGGAACCAGCGGTGCCGGCAAGTCCACTTTTGCTGCTGCGCTGGCACAGGCATTGCAGTCGCCGTACATCGAGCTGGACCGGCTCTACTGGGGCCCCGGGTGGCAGCCTGTGGCGGCGCAGGAGTTTGAAAGTGCGGTGGCTGTGGCCATTGAAGGCCAGGCCTGGGTGGCCGACGGCAACTACCATGCCGTGCGGGATCTTCTCTGGTCGCGTGCCACGCATGTCGTGTGGCTGAACTATGGCCGCTTGACCGTTTTTTCGCGGGTGCTCTGGCGCACGGCGTGCCGGGTTGCCTTGCGGACGACGCTCTCCCACGGCAACCGGGAAACCTGGGCCAAGGCGTTTTTCTCCAGGGATTCGATTCTTCTGTGGTCATGCAGGACATTTGCGAAGAACCGGCGCAAATATGCCTGGCTGCGCGAAAGCCGGCAGTATCCGCAGCTTCAGTGGCTGGAGTTCAGCCAGCCAAGCCAGGCCAGGCGCTGGCTGGCGGCCATGCAGGGCAGAAAGGCCTAGGCCATCGCTTGCATCAGGCAGATGCCAGCCTGGGCCTTGGTGGAGGAGGCAGCGGCATCCAGTGGTGGGGCTGTCGGAAAGCACGGTACCTATGCCATCGTGTGCTGCAAGACAGGAAGGCTGCGGCTCCCAGAACCCGAAGCTCCAGGCGCATTCGACGATGCCGTCGCCGGTGTACAGCAATATGCAGCGCCCGTCCTTTGGCGCGGTCTCGATGGGCAGCCACTCCAGCCGGGCCTGCAAAGACAGAATGGTCGCTTCTGCAAGGGCCGGGTGGGCGGCAAGACGCTCAGTGGGTGTCATCATCATCCTCCATGATGGGGACAATTTCGGGGATGAAGCGCTTGCCGGCAAAGGCGGCCTGGAGCAGCTTCTGGACCGAGGGCTGATTGATAACTCCAAACATGCGTCCCGGGTATCGCCCTCCTGGCCGATGGCGCCGGCCAGCGTTTTGTAGATGGCGGGGCTTTCGTGCTGGTGCATCGGGCTCCCCGGTGGGGGCGTGGTGGCTCAGTGCAGGACCGGCCTGCCTGCGCACTGGCTGTAGGCATGGGACTATGGACTCCCATGCCTTGGCTTACGGCGGTACTGTTCACTCTCCGATGAGCGATCCGGCCTCCGAGGTTCCTAATAGGGATTCGATGTGTGGAAAGGAGTTCGGACGATGGATCTCAAGACATTGAAAACAGGGCTGGTCGGCGCTGCGCTGGCTGTGGGCGTTGTCTCTTCGGGCTGGGCTCAGGTGGCCGGTACCGCCACTTTGGGCGTGACAGCCACCGAGATACAGGCCGTGGCTGCCGGCTGGAGTCTCAAGAAGTCGATTCTCGGCAAGAAGGTCTACAACGACGAAGGCAGGGTCGTTGGCAAGGTCGACGATGTCATTGTTGCGCCCGACAAGGCGCTTTCCTATGCCATCATCGGCGCCGGTGGCTTTCTGGGCATGGGCAAGCATGACGTTGCCATTCCCATCAACCAGTTCCGGATCGACAACGGAAAGATCATGCTGGCCGGCGCCACCAAGGACGCGATCAAGGCGCTGCCGAAATTCGAATACGCAAGATAGCGACCTCGGCCTGCTGCGTCAAAGCCCCGCAAATGCCTTGCGTTGCGGGCTTTTCATGTCCTGATCCTTGCCCCGAAATGCGTGGGGCGGATGTCGCAGTGCTAGCAAGGCGCAATTTCATCGGCCACTTGCACCAGCAATGCAAGCGCGTCCCGGGAAAACGACAGGGCCGAGTGAGAGTCCAGCCATTGTGTCCTGAAGGCGGACCTGGCTTTTTTGAAATCGCTCTCGGCTTTTTCCGCACGGGAGAATTCCAGAAGTTCCTGGGGTGTGGAGGGAAGCACAGGTTTTGCGGGAAGCGGACCGGCCCTGCTTTCCCAGTCGGCCAGGGCAGCCTCCAGGCGCTCGTGTCGCACGCGGTGAGCCAGCTCCCGCACATGGGCGGCGAGGATCAAATGGGCGGGGGTATGGTTCATTGCGTTTCCCGGGTCGGGTGGAAACGGCCCATATTAGGGTGCAAATGATTATGGGTCTTGTTTTAATTGAACAGTTAGGGTGAGCAAATGTATGGGTTATCCCTCTGTTCCTTTTGGGAGGAGGCTATTTCCGGCTCTTGTTGATTTGCCTGAATATCGCCTGCCATGGGCGGCACGCGGAAAAGAGGCTCTTTGAAAAAAGAAGGCAGGAAAAAGAAAAGCCGCTCGCATGGAGCGGCCTGAAAGCGGGGACGCGGTTCAGGAATACCAGCGTCCGTTGACCCAGAACCAGTTGTTCATTTCAGGATGCCAGATCCAGTGGCCCGGAACCCAGTAATGGCGCGGGCTGGGAGGAGGCCCCCATTGTTCGATGATGGGCTTGGGCATGGGGGGAACCGCAGTGGCGACCCAGCGCCCCGGATGCCAGTTCCAGCGGCTGTATTCCCATTTCCAGTATCCGTTGACCCAATGCCAGTTGGGGGCAGGCGGGGGACTGCGCTCCTCGACAATGACTTCGGGCATGGTCCGTATCTGCACGGCCGCCGGCTGTGGATGCGGGGCACGGTGTGGCGGAGCCTCCTGCACTGCGACGCAGCCCGAAAGACCCAGCGTGGCGACGATTCCCAACGCGATTGCTCCGATTGCGGAGTATTTCCTGATTTGCATTGATGGCGCTCCTGAGACGGCACACTGGCCGCCAGCCATTTAACGTATCTGGCATTCGATCGGGCTGTCGGATAGCGGCTTGCCCGTTTGTCGGGTGGCCATGCAGGCTTTGAGGAGCGGGACGGCCGTCTGCCTGCCCGCCATGAAAAATGCCGCTCACCCTTTCGGGAGGCGGCATCTCGCGCAGGACTGTGTCGAAGCGATTACTTCTGCGACAGCACCCAGGCCACCAGCTTCTTGGCTTCGGCCTCGTTGACCTGGGGGTTGGCGGGCATGGGCACGGGACCCCAGACGCCGCTGCCGCCCTTGATCACTTTGGCGGCCAGCTTGTCAGCGGCATCCTTTTGGCCTGCATACTTGGCCGCCACGTCCTTGAAGGCGGGGCCGACGACCTTTTTGTCCACTGCGTGGCAGGCCATGCAGTTCTTGGACTGTGCCAGGGCCTGGTCGGCCATGGCGGGAGCCACGGCAGCCACGGACAGAGCGAAGGCGATCAACGTTTGCTTCATCATGAGTTCCTGTGAGTTTGACTAAATTTTGTGGGCCGACTCATTGTAGTGGGCTCATTGTGTACGCAAAGATGTAGATACTAGTGAGTTAAGTGGGAGGGTGTATGTATTTGTTGGGACTGGCGGTTGTGTTGTCGCTGCTCAAGCTGGCCGAACTTGGCCCTGTGGGTGCGTGGTCCTGGTGGCCGATTCTGGGCGTGTATGCCGCAGCGGCCGCATGGTGGGCCTGGGCAGACTGGTCGGGCTATACCAAGCGCAAGGCGGCACAGAAGATGGACCAGCGCAAGAAGGAACGCATCGAGCGCCAGAAAGCCGCCATGCAGCCCGGTTCGCGCCGCCGTTGAGCGGCAGGGCGCATGTAAAAAAGCCCGGCTGCAAGCAGACCGGGCAAGAGGGAGAGCTGGAGGATGGCCGGGCTATTACGGCGCTGGAGGCCGGGTATCGGCCGGCGGGTCGTTGAGCACGCCGCCGCCCAGTGACTGATAGAGCGCCACCGCATCGCCGTACAGGCTGCCCTGGGCAGCCACCGTCGCGGCGCGTGCCTGCAGCCACGACTGCCGGGCCGCGAGATAGGTGGGGCGGCTGGCATAGCCTGCCTGGAGTTGCGAGCTGGTCAGGCGCAAGGTGGTCTGGCTGGCTTGTTCGCTTTCCTGGCTCATGCGCAAGGCATGGGTGTCCGTATCGAGTGCATAAAGCGCATTGGCCACGTCCTGGAAGGCCGAGAGCACCGTGCCCTGGTAAGTGGCTGCCGCCGCCTGCAGCTCGGCCTGCGCGGCCTTCTGGTGGGCCAGCAAGGTCCCGCCGTTGAACAGCGGAGCCAGCAGGTTGGCGCCCAGGGCCCAGGTGATGTTGCCGGCCGAGAACATCTTGGCAAAAGTGGTCGCGCCGCCGCCATAGGCGGCCGTGATGGCAAGCTGAGGCAGGCGCGCTGCGGTGGCCACGCCCACGGCGGCGCTGGCCTGCTGCACCTGGGTTTCCGCAATGCGGATATCGGGGCGGTGCTCGACCAGCTGGGACGCCACCGCCTGCGGCACGGCCGGCAGGCTGAAGCCGGACAGCGGCAGCACGGGTGGCGACTGGTCGGGTGTACGCCCCATCAGCGTGGCGATCAGATTGCGTGTCTGCTCCAGCGACTTCTGCAGGGGCGGCAACTGCTGCTGCAGCTGGATCAGCAGGGTCTGCTGCGTGGCCACGTCCATGCCGCTGGCATAGCCGTTGGCCTGCTGCTTGCGCATATGTGCCAGTTGCTCTTGTGCAGCCTCCACGGCCTGGCCGATCAGCGCGGCCTGCTCCTGCAGCATGGATGCCTGGATGGTCGCTGCCACCAGGTTGCCGGCCAGGCTCAGGCGCGCGGCCTGCAACTGCAGGCGCTGGCCTTCCTCCTGCGCCTGCAGTCCTTCCACCTGGCGGCGGTTGGCGCCGAACAGATCGGGTGCATAGGAAACGCTCAGCTGCGCCGTGTGATAAGTGTAGAGCGAGTCGCCATTGTTGAGCGGCGGCGACATGGACTGGCCGGTATTCTGGCGTGAAGGGCTGTAGCCCAGCTGGACCGAAGGGTAGAAATAACCGCGTTGGGCGACGACGTTCTGGTGCGCCGCACGCAGGGTGGCTTCGGCCGCCTCTATGGTCAGGCTTTGCCGCAGCGCATCCTCGACCATGGCGTTCAGCGGTGCCGAGCCGAAGGCCTTCCACCACTGGGCGTCGACGGACGGCGCGGCAGTGCCTTGCGTTGCGGTGGACAGGGCGTCGCGCGTCAGCGATTGCGGACTGGCGACCTGCGGCCGCACATAGTCGGGGCCGGCTGCGCAGCCGGCCAGCACAGCGGCCAGGGCGATCGCCGTGAGAGTGGATGTGCTGCCTTTCATGGCACCAGCCATTGCGATGGGCATGTTCTTAGGCACGCTTGCCTCCCAGGCCTTCACGGCGCTTTGTCAGTTTCATGCGGCGCAGCACCGTCAGGCGCAGTGCCGGCACCACGAGCAGCAGGAACACCGGACCGATGAGCATGCCGCCCACCACCACGGTGGCCAGCGGGCGCTGCACCTCGCTGCCGATGCTGTGCGAAAGCGCGGCGGGCAGCAGGCCGATGCAGGCGGACAGGGCCGTCATCAGCAAGGGACGCATGCGGCCGCGGTAGGCCTCTTCCATGGCCTGGTGGGGCAGGTGGCCCTTGCCGCGCAGGTCGCGGTAGTAGGAAAGGATCAGTATCCCGTCCATCACCGAGACGCCCAGCAGCGAAATGAACCCGATGATGGCGGAGATGCTCAGCACCTGCCCGGATATGTACAGTGCCAGGATGCCGCCGATCACGGTGAACGGCACGGAGGCCAGGGTCAGCAGGCAGTAGGTGAAGTCGTTGAACAATGCGTAGAGCAGGGCGAACACCAGGCAGATGGCCACCGGAATCGCGATCATCATGCGCGCCTTGGCCTGTTGCAGGGCCTCGAACTCGCCGGCGAAGACCACGCGGTAGCCCTGGGGCAGGTGCACTTCCTGGCGGATGCGGCGCTGCACCTCGCTCACGGTGCCGCCCAGGTCGCGGCCGCGGGCCGAGAACTTGATGGGGATGTAGCGCTCGTTGCTTTCGCGGTAGATGTAGGTGGCGCCGGTATCCAGCGTGATCGTGGCGATGTCGGACAGCGGAATGTACGAGGTGGCGCCCGAGGCCGTGGTGTAGCCGATGCGCAGATTGCGCACGTTGTCGGGCGAGCTGCGGCTGCTTTCGTTGAAGCGCACCGTCAGCGCGAACTGCTTCTCGCCTTCCAGCACCGTGGTCGCCTGGGTGCCGCCCATGGCGGTCTGGATGGCGCTGGTCACGTCGCCGGTGTTGAGGCCGTAGCGCGCCGCTTTTTCACGGTCGATCTGAATGTTCATGTTCGGCTGGCCGAGCACATGGAACACGCCCAGATCGGCCACGCCGTCGATATGCGACATCACGCCATAGATCTGGTCGGCCAGCTTTTCCAGCGTGGTCAGGTCGGGACCGATGATCTTGACCGAGTTCGCGCCCTTCACGCCCGACAGACCTTCCTGCACGTTGTCCTGGATGTACTGCGAGAAGTTGAAGGTGACGCCGGGGAACTCCGCAGCGAACTTGGCCTGCAGCTCGTTGATCAGGCGGGTCTTGGTCATGCCCGGGCGCCATTTCTCGAAAGGCTCCAGCGGGGCGAACAGCTCCACATTGTTGAAGCCCGAGGCATCGCTGCCGTCGTCGGGGCGGCCGTGCTGCGAGACCACCGTGATGATTTCCGGATACTCGTCGATGATCTTGCGCATGCGGTTGGCCTTGTCGCGGCCGGCCTCCAGCGAGATCGTGGGCGGCATGGAGGCACGGATCCACAGATTGCCTTCCTCCAGCGCCGGCAGGAACTCGCTGCCCAGGTGCATGGCCATCAGCGCGCCGCTGGCCAGTGCCAGGGCACCGGCGGCCAGCACCAGGCGCGTGTTGTTCAGCACCCATTTCAGCGCGGGCTCGTAGGCATGGTGGATGGCCTGGACGATGAAGGTTTCCTTTTCCGTGACCTTGGCGGGCAGCAGGTAGCTGGCCAGCACCGGCGTGACGGTGAAGGTCGCGATCAGCGCGCCGGCCAGCGCATAGCCGTAGGTGCGTGCCATGGGGCCGAAGATCTGGCCTTCCACCCCCTGCATGGCGAACAGCGGCGTGAAGGCGGCAATCGTGATGCAGGTGGAGAACAGCACCGAGTTGTCCACCTGCGTGGCGCTCAGGTAGATGGTGCGCAGGCGCGTGGTCCAGCCGCCACTGGGGCTGGTGCGGGCGCCGTCCGGCCCCTTGGCCATGGCGCGCAGCATGGACGCCCGTATGGCGATGGGCCGCTGGAAATTGCGGAACACGTTCTCCACGAGGATCACGGCCGCGTCCACGATGATGCCGAAGTCCACTGCGCCCAGCGACAGCAGGTTGGCGGACTCGCCGGTCATCACCAGCATCATGATGCTGAAGAACAGGGCGAACGGGATGTTGACGCTGACGATGACGGCGCTGCGCAGGTCGCCCAGGAATACCCACTGGATGAAGAACACCAGCAGGCAGCCGAAGATCAGGTTGTGCAGCACCGTGTGCGTCGTCACGCCCACGAGCACGGCGCGGTCGTAGTAGGGCTCGAGCTTGACGCCGGCAGGCAGCGTGCCGTCGGAGTTGATCTTTTCCACGGCGGCCTTGACCTTGCCGATCACATCGCTGGTGTGCAGCGTGCGGTTCATGATAACCACGCCGGTGACCACGTCGTCCTGCTTGTCGCGCCCGGCCTCGCCCAGGCGCGGCACCGTGCCTTCCTTGATGGAGGCAATGTCCTTGACCAGCACCGGCTGGCCGCTTTTCTGGCCGACGACGATGTTGGCCACATCGTCCAGGTTCCTGACCAGGCCCAGGCCGCGGATGTTGACCGACTGGTCGCCCACGCTGATGGCGCGCCCGCCCACATTGACGTTGGCATTGCCGATGGCGTCGAGCAGGCTCTTGAGCGTGATGCCGTAGGCCTCCAGTCGCTTGGGGTCGGCATCCACATGGTATTCCTTGGTGGTGCCGCCCCAGGTGACGACCTGCACCACGCCCGGCACGGTGAGCAGGCGCTTTTCGATCACCCAGTCCTGCAGCGTGCGCAGGTCGGTCAGGCTGTAGTTGGACGGGCCCCTGACCTGGTAGCGCAGGATCTCGCCCACCAGGCTGGAAGCCTGGATCTGTGGTTGCACGCCATTGGGCAGATTGACGTTGGCCTGCAGGTTGTTGGCCACCTGGCTCAGCGCGAAGTAGTAGTCCGTCCCGTACTTGAACGTCACCCGCACGAAGGACAGGCCGTAGAACGAGGTGGAACGGATGTTGTCCACGTTCGGCGTGGTGGCCAGGCCGATTTCCATGGGGCGCGTGTAGTAGCGCTCCATCTCCTCGGCCGACAGGCCGGGCGCCTGGGCCGTGATCTCCAGAATGACCGGCGCAGGGTTGGGGTAGGCCTCGACGTTGAGCTTGGAAAATGCGAACAGCCCCAGCCCCATGAAGGCCAGCAGGCCCAGCATGACGATGGCTCTGCGCGACAGCACAAAGGCCAGCAATGGTCTAAACACGGCAGTGCTCCTGTTTCTTCTAGCGGTGTTGCAGCAGCATCACTGCGCCGTGGTGTCGTACAGGCTGCTCAGGAAGAGCGCGTTGTGCCGTGCAATGGGCTGGGTCGCGCTCAGGCCCTGGGTGATCTGAACCCAGCCGTCCTGGGTCTTGCCCCTGGTCACCTTGGTGCGCGTGAACAGCGGGCCCTTGGCGTCCTTGCCCATGGCCAGCCACACCACGTCGCTGCCGTCGCCCTCGCGGACCACGGCCTCGGCCGGCACGGCCAGGCTTTCGTCGGGCGCAGCCACGGTGATGGTGAAGTCGGCCGTCATCTGCGGGCGCAGCACATGGTCGGGGTCGGCCACGTCGGCACGGACCACGAAGCGGCGGCTGTCGGCATCCAGGCTGTCGCCCACATAGGAAATCGTGCCGCCGAAGGTCTTGCCGGGCCAGGCCGAGACCCGTACCTGCACGCTCTGGCCCAGGCGGAACTGGCTGAACTCGGATTCGGGCACATAGGACACCATCCACAACGAACGCATGTCCGACACCACCATGGGCGCAGGGTCGGTGCCGGGCTGTACCAGCTGGCCCGGCTGCGCGGCACGGGATGTCACGCGGCCGTTCAAGGGGCTCTTGACCGCGAACTCCAGGCCCACGCGCCTGTCCTGCTCCAGCCGGTTGATGTCGGCGTCGCCGAGGTCGAACAGGTGCAGGTTCTGGCGCGCCGCGTCATAGGCAGCCTTGGCCGTCTGCTGGTCGGTCTGCGCCTGCAGGTATTCCTTCTGCGGGATGCTGCTGTCCTTGGCCAGCGCCTCGGCGCGCTTGAGCGTCTCGTTGGCATTGCGCAGGGCAGCCGCGCTGGAGATGAATGCGGAGGCCGCCTGGGACATGTCGGGGACAGCCACGGTATACAGCACCTGGCCGGCCTTGACGTCGTCGCCGGCCTTGACCAGCACCCTGGACACGCGGCCCTGGTAGGGCGAATAGACCTTGGCCGTTCGGTCCTGGTTGAAGTCGATCACGCCGATGGCGTGGCGCACGTTGCTGAAGCTGTGGCTCTGGGGCAGGTCCACGTCGAAGGAGGGGAGCTGGTCGGGCTGGACCCGGACCATGCCCTTGTCGACCTTGCCGGCCACCGACTCCTCGGGCGCCTGGGCGGCTTCGGAGTTGTGCGAACCGAGATAGACGATGCCTGCGACGGCAGCCGCGCAGGCCAGCGCGGCTGCGGCAATGATGAGGCGTTTTCTGGCGGGGAATTGCGGTGTTGGGGCCTGTGTCGACATGTTCCAGCCCTCCTTATTCTCAAGCTGCTCCTGTATCGGCCGCTGCCCGGAAAACCGGCGCAGCTGGCCACGATGGTGCGAACTTAAATCGGGCAAGCTTTACATTGGCTTGATGCCGGCAGGTCGCCATGCGGCAGCTGCTTTTTTCTGCAGCACTTGGCTGTCTCGCGCGAGACAACGGCGAGACATCGGAAAGACGGCGGCAGAAGGCTTTGCCGGCGCCTCCCGGCAGCAGGCTCAGGCCTGCACGCCCGGCGAAGCGGTGCCGCAGGGCAGCTCTATCTCGAAGCAGGTTCCCTGCCTGCTGTCGGCCAGCAGGCTCAGCGTGCCGCCGAGCCTTTCCACGATGCGCTGGGCAATGGACAGGCCCAGGCCCGAGCCGTCGGGCAGGCCGTGGTTGCCGCGCCAGAAGGGCAGCAGCAGATTCTCCCGCGTGGCTGCATCCAGCGGCGGTCCGTCGTCCCGCACACGCACGATCAGCGTGGTGGAGCGGTGGTGCAGGTCTAGCCGGATATGCGGGCCGCCATAGCGGATGGCGTTGTCGAGCAGGTTCGAGACCACTTCGCCCAGCAGCATGGACGAACCCTGCAGATGGAAATCCAGCGCCGCGGGAACATGGTCCTCGACGACCAGCGTCTTGTGGGCCGCCCGGGCCGGGGCTTGCCAGCGCGCCGCCGCTTCCAGAATGGCGTCCACGGCGTCGAAGCGCTCGTACTGGAGGGCCGCGCTGTCGCTGTTGTTCGCGGTGTTGTCCGCAACGCGGGCATAGGCCAGCAGCTGCTTGACCATGCGTGCGCCGCGCGTGGCCACCTCGTCCAGCTGGGCCAGCACCTGGGCGTCCATGGGCTGGTCGGGGTCGGCGCGCTGTATGCGCCGCATGTCGCCTACCAGCAGGCGTATGCCGGCCATCGGCGTCTGCAGCTGGTGGGCCGCATCGGCGATGAAGCGGCGCTGCTCGTCCACCGAGGCCTGCAGCCGCTGCAGCAGCAGATTGGTGTGCGCCACCAGCTCGCGCAGCTCTTCGGGCACCTCTTCGACAGGCAGCGGCGAGAGGTCGGCATCGCCATGGGCCACGACCAGTGCGCTGAGCCGGCGCGCCGGCGACAGGGCTGCGCGGATGCTGTAGTAGAACAGCGGAATGATGATGAAGCCGGCCAGCGCCGCCGGCAGGAAGATGGCCGTGGCGATCTCCTCCTTGACCTGTCGGCGCTTGAGCTTGGATTCGGCCACCATCACCCAGACTGCCTCGTCCGAAGGCGAGGGCTGCAGGCGCAGGGCCACGGCCCGCAAGTGCGTGCCATGCGGGCTGACTTGGCTGAAGAAGATGGGCTGGGTGTCGGTGCGGGCCTCTACCTCGGCGGTCTCCAGGTGCAGGTCTCCGACCAGCTTGCGTCCCGAGGCCGTATGCACCGAGTAATGGCTGAGCGACAGCGAGTCGAAGACCAGCGAATCGGCTGTTTCCTTGCTGGCGATGAAGCTGGCCACGCCGTTGTTCCAGCGCAGCTGGGCGGCCAGGGCCTGGGCATCGTCGGCCAGCAGGCGGTCGAACGAGGTGTTGGTGCTGCGCCCGGCCAGCAGGTAGGCAGCGCCGGCGGCCAGCACTGCGCAGGCCACCCATAGCGCGACCACGGGCAGCATGAGCTGCTTGAGCAGGCTGGGATTGATCCAGCCCAGCGGGTTCAGGCGCAGGCTCACAAGGCCTCCAGCGCGTAGCCCACGCCGCGCAGCGTGACGATGGTCACGCCCGCCGGCGCCAGCTTGCGCCGCAGCTTGAGGATGTAGATCTCCACCGAGTTGGCGCTGAAGTTGCTTTCCCAGCTGGACATGGCCGAAATGATGCGCGTCTTGGGCACGGCCGTGCCGTGCGAGGACATCAAAAGCTCCAGCAGCGCGGTCTCGCGCGGGCTCAGTGCCAGGCGCTCGCCGTCGAAATGCAATTCCTTGGTGTCGGTGTTGAAGCTCAGGGCACCCATGGCCAGCACGTTGCTCGCGTTGCCGCTGCGCCGGCGCGTGATGGCGCGCAGGCGCGCCACCAGCTCCTCGGGCTCGAAGGGCTTGGGCAGATAGTCGTCGGCGCCGTTGTTCAGGCCCTGCAGGCGGCTGGACAGCCCGTCGTTGGCCGTGAGGATGATGACGGCCAGGTCCTTGCCCTGGCTGCGCCACTTGAGCAGAACTTCCTGGCCGCTGCGCCTGGGCAGGCCCAGGTCCAGCACGGCCGCGTCGTAGTGCTCCGTTGCCGTTGCGGAAAGGGCGTATTCGCCATCCGTGACGGCGTCCACCTGCCAGCCCTCGGCCTGCAGCATACGGGTAATGCCCAATCTCAGGGCGGGATCATCCTCAACGACGAGTACACGCATGGTTTTGCCTGGGGGAAAGCGGGAATTCGGATGACCGCTATTTTTGCCTCAAACGGGAAGCACAAGCGCCTGCCATGGCGCTTGCCGGGGCCGCAATGGTCTTGCAGGGTGGGACATAATGGACTGTTTTCGTCTTACAAGCAGATTCACCCCATGCCCGCATACCGCTCCAAAACCTCCACTGGCGGCCGCAATATGGCCGGCGCACGCGCTCTGTGGCGTGCCACCGGCATGAAGGATGGCGACTTCGACAAGCCCATCATCGCCATTGCCAACTCGTTCACCCAGTTCGTGCCCGGCCACGTGCACCTGAAGGACCTGGGCCAGCTGGTGGCGCGCGAGATCGAGGCCGCGGGCGGCGTGGCCAAGGAATTCAACACCATCGCCGTGGATGACGGCATTGCCATGGGCCATGACGGCATGCTGTATTCGCTGCCCAGCCGCGACATCATTGCGGACTCGGTGGAATACATGGTCAATGCCCACTGCGCCGACGCGCTGGTGTGCATCTCCAACTGCGACAAGATCACCCCCGGCATGCTGATGGCCGCCATGCGCCTGAACATCCCGGTGATCTTCGTCTCCGGCGGCCCCATGGAGGCCGGCAAGACCAAGCTGGCCAACCCCACCACCCATGTGATGGAGTTCAAGAAGCTGGACCTGGTGGATGCCATGGTGATCGCGGCCGACAAGAACTACACCGACGAACAGGTGGCCCAGGTGGAGCGCTCGGCCTGTCCGACCTGCGGTTCCTGCTCGGGCATGTTCACTGCCAACTCCATGAACTGCCTGACCGAGGCGCTGGGCCTGTCCCTGCCCGGCAACGGCACCGTGGTGGCCACGCACGCCGACCGGGAGCAGCTGTTCAAGCGCGCCGGCCGCCGCATCGTGGAACTGGCCCGCCAGTACTACGAGCAGGACGACGAGTCCGTGCTGCCGCGCTCCGTGGGCTTCAAGGCCTTCGAGAACGCCATGACGCTGGACATCGCCATGGGCGGCTCCACCAACACCATCCTGCACCTGCTGGCCATTGCCCAGGAGGCCGGCATCGGCTTCACCATGGCCGACATCGACCGTCTCTCGCGCGTCGTGCCCCAGCTGTGCAAGGTGGCGCCCAACACCCAGAAATACCACATCGAGGACGTGCACCGCGCCGGCGGCATCATGGCCATCCTGGGCGAGCTCGAGCGCGCCGGCAAGCTGCACACCGACGTGCCCACCGTGCATGCCAAAACCATGGGCGAGGCGCTGGCCCAGTGGGACGTCACCCGCACCAGCGACGAAGCCGTCAAGACCTTCTACATGGCAGGCCCGGCCGGCATCCCCACGCAGGTCGCCTTCAGCCAGAACACCCGCTGGCCCAGCCTGGACCTGGACCGCGCCGAAGGCTGCATCCGCTCCTACGACCACGCCTTCAGCAAGGAGGGCGGCCTGGCCGTGCTGACCGGCAACATCGCCCTCAATGGCTGCGTGGTCAAATCCGCCGGCGTGGACGAGTCCATCCTGGTCTTCGAAGGCCCGGCCCATGTGGTCGAATCGCAGGACGAGGCCGTCGAGCACATCCTGAACGATCAGGTCAAGGCCGGCGACGTGGTCATCGTGCGCTACGAAGGCCCCAAGGGCGGCCCCGGCATGCAGGAAATGCTGTATCCCACCAGCTACCTCAAGTCCAAGGGCCTGGGCAAGGCCTGTGCGCTGCTGACCGACGGACGCTTCTCGGGCGGAACCTCGGGCCTGTCCATCGGCCATTGCTCGCCCGAGGCGGCCGCCGGCGGCGCCATCGGCCTGGTGAGGAACGGCGACCGCATCCGCATCGACATTCCCAGCCGCACCATCAACATGCTGGTCAGCGACGAGGAACTGGCCAAGCGCCGCGAGGAGCAGAATGCCAAGGGCTGGAAGCCCGCCAACCCGCGCCCGCGCAAGGTCTCGGCCGCGCTCAAGGCCTATGCCAAGCTGGTGACCAGCGCCGATACCGGCGCCGTGCGCGATCTGTCCTTGCTGGAGGACTGAGTTTTCACCTTGGCGTCAACGCGCGTGCGCGCGTTGGCCGACAATCCGACCGCCGCCTTGCCTTCGGGCCTGCGGCGGTTTTTTTTATTGCTCCGGGCCGCGCCAGGACGGCAAGGCTGACCTGGGCGCAGGCGGGTGCGGAGTGCATTCTTGACGATAGGGCGGGCGAACAGGGCCAGAAGGCATGCGGCAGCAAAGCGTGAACCATGAAGCGGCACCCGCAGGGCCGCGTGCCCGGCGTTTTCGGACGGCCGGGGCAGGGCCAAGGCCAAGGCCAAGGCCAAGGCCAAGGCTGGCCGGCCTCCTGCTGGCCTGCTGCCTTGCCGTGCCGGCCCATGCCGCGCCCGCGCCGTATCCGCAGCGCCCCATACGGCTGGTCGTGCCGTTCACGCCGGGCGGCTCCACCGACATGGTGGCTCGCGTGGTGGCCGATGCCATGGCCGCGCCGCTGGGCCAGTCCGTGGTGGTCGACAACCGGGCCGGCGGCAGCGGCCTGGCCGGCGCGGAAGCCGTGGCCCGCGCTCCGGCCGACGGTTATACCCTGGGCCTGGGCACGATCAGCACCCTGGCTGCCAATCCGGTCCTGATGCCCCCGTCGTCCAGACTCGACCCGGCGCGGGACTTCGTGTCCGTTGTCGCCCTGGCATCGATTCCCTCGGTGTTTTCGGTGCATCCCGCACTGGGCGTGCATACCTTCGGCCAGTTCGTGGCGCTGGCGCGCTCCAGGCCCGGCCAGCTCAATATCGGTTCGTCGGGGGTGGGCTCGATCGGGCACCTGATCGTGCTGCGCATGAATGCCGCTCTCAAGATCCAGCTGCACCACATTCCCTACAAGGGGCAGGGCCCCGTGGTCAGCAGCGTGCTCTCCGGCGAGACCCAGGTGCTCAGCGACCAGTACCCTTCCTCGGCGGCCCATGTGGCTTCCGGCCGCCTGATTCCGTTTGCCGTGGCCGCGCAGCAGCGCCTGCCGGCCTTGCCCCAGGTGCCCACGCTCAGGGAGCTGGGCCACGAGGGACTCAACAGCCTGGCCATCACCTGGTTCGGCCTGGTCGCGCCCAGGGGCACGCCGGCGGCCGTGGTGCAGACGCTCAATGCGGCCGCCAACGCGGCGCTGGCAGATCCCGCCGTCCAGGAAAAGCTGCAGGCCATGGGCGTGCAGGCCCTGGGCGGATCGCCGCAGCGCCTGCAGGAAATGATGGAAGAGTCCGAGCGCACCGTGCGCGAAATCGTGCAGGAGCAGCGGATCCAGCTGCCTGCAGGCCGCTGAGCATGGCGCTTCTGAAACGGGAGCTGCCGGCGCGGCATGCATAAGGGTTGGCGAACGTTTTTCTCTATTTTCAGACGGCGGCCAGCCGGGGCAACCGGCGCTCGCTGCGCCACAGCCAGGCCGCCAGCAGCGCAATCGCCGCCAGCATCGCCAGATTGATGGCCCGCCAGCCCAGGGTCTGCACCAGCACGCCACAGCTCAGCGACATCAGCGCGGCCATGCCGTTGTTGCTCCATTCCATCAGGGGCTGGGCTGCGGCGCGTTCGTCGGGGGTATGGGCCTGCGACAGCAGCGTGGTGCCGGCCAGCAGCATCAGGTTCCAGCCCGCGCCCAGCAGCAGCGAGCTGGCCAGGAAGTACGGCTGCGTCAGTCCGGCCAGGGCCAGCGCGGCGCTCGCCGCCAGCAGCGCAGTGCCCAGCCAGGCCACGCGCCGGGCGCCCAGCCGGTCGATGGCCGGGCCGGCCAGCAGCGAGGGGGCGAACATGCCCAGCACATGCCACTGGATCACATGGGTGGAATGCGCCATCCCCATGCCCAGCCCGTGCATGGCCAGCGGAGTGGCGTTCATGACCAGAATCATCAGGCCGTGGCCACAGGCGGTCACGAGCAAAGCCTGGCGAATGGCAGGGCGCCGCAGCAAGGCCTTGCGCTGGCCGGCCAGTTCGGCCGCCGTCGCGCCGGCCTGCCCGGCGCTTGCCGGTGCGGGCGCCGGCAGCCAGTGCAGCAGCGCGGCGGCGCAGGCGGCCAGCAGCGTGATGGCCAGATAGGCGCCGGCCATGTGCAGGGGCGCGGGCAGGGGCAGCCAGCCCTGCGCCTGCAGCGCCAGGCTGGGCGCCAGCAGCGCGGCCGCAATACCGCCGGCCACCACCCAGGACGCGGCGCGCCCCCTGTGCGCGGCATCCACGCCGTCGAGCGCGGCAAAGCGGTAAAAGCCGCTCGACGCCTGGTAGGCTCCCAGCAGCAGCATGCCTGCGCCAAACAGCACGAAGCTGCGCTGGTAGAGCGCCAAGGCCGCCACCAGGCCCGCCGCCATGCCCAGCAGGGCGCCGCGCTGCAGGCCGCGCGCGCGGCCGTGCCGCTGCATCCAGCGCGCCAGGCGCCCGATGGCCAGCAGATTGCCGACGACCAGCAGCGGCAGCGTGGCCAGCCAGGGCCAGGGCGTGAGCTGCTGGCCGACCAGGCCCGTGAGCGCAATGCCGATGATGGAGCACGACCAGTACAGCGCCTGGGCCAGGCTCAAGAGGCCCAGGGCGGGATAGCGAAGCAGCATGTTTTTCCTTTCTTCTCTTTTTTGCTTGCAAGGGCAAAGCGCCCCCCTGGCACCTGGATGGCGCCATGCGGGAGCATCGGGCTTGTTATGGATTCAGTAGCTGCTGGCGCTTGCCAGCAAAGCGTTTGCTGCTGATTTCCTATGAATTCAGCCTGTGCCGAAGCGTTCGGCAAAGGCCTGTGGGCTGACCGACAGGTGCTTGTGAAAGCTGCGGCGCAGGCTTTCGGGATGGCCGAAGCCGCACAGCCGGGCCACGGTGGCCACCGATGCCTGGCGCTGGCCCAGCAGCGTGGCGGCAGCCTGCACGCGCACCTGCTCCACATAGCGCGCCGGCGTGGTGCCCAGCTCGCGCCGGAACACGCGCGCCAGCGTGCGCGGCGGCAGGCAGGACTGCTCGGCCAGGCGTTCCACGCTGAGGTCGCCGCCCAGTTGCCCGGGTATCCACTCCAGCAGCCTGGCCAGGCGCGGCGCATGCGCAGGCTCGGGCGTGAGCAGCGGCGAGAACTGGGCCTGCCCGCCGGGGCGCCGCACGAACATCACCAGATGCCGGGCCACGGCCAGCGCCATAGCGCTGCCCAGGTCGTCCTCCACCAGGGCCAGCGCGAGGTCTATGCCTGCCGTGACACCGGCCGAGGTGAAGATGTGGCGTCCCTGCGGATGCGAGGCCTCGTAGGTGTGCAGGCGGTCCGGATCCACGGCGATGCTCGGGTGGATCCCCCTCAGCTCGTCCATGCGGCACCAGTGCGTGGTTGCCGTGCGCTGGTGCAGCAGGCCGGCGCGGGCCAGGACCAGGGCGCCCGAGCAGACCGAGCCCAGGCGCTGCACCACGGGCTCCGCCTGTCGCAACCACCGGCGCAGGCCCGCATCGTGCTGTGCCAGCTCCACGCCGTCGCCGCCGGGCACCAGCACCGTGCAGTTGCCGTCCGGCGCGCATTCGCTCCATGCCTGGCGGGCCAGCAGCTGCAGGCCGCAGCTGGTCGCCACCGCGCCGGAGCGCGCGGCCAGCAGCGCCAGCTCATAGAACGGCGCCAGCCCCTGGCGGGCGCGCACATCGTTGGCCGTGGCAAACACCTGCATGGGGCCGGTGATGTCCAGGCTCATGGCGCCCTCGTAGGCGGTGCAGAGGATGCGGTGCCCGGGCCGCGCCCGGGGCAGGGGCGGGGCCGGCTGGGCCGCGGGGCGGCTGTTGGAGCGGGTGGGGCGTGAAGGCATGGGCGCAGTGTGCAGGCAATGGCCTGTGGCAGCAATGACATCGACCGCACAGTTTCTGCCACCGGACCGGCGCGCTAACTGCCGGCAGAGCCGGTTTCGCCGGGTGGGTGCTGCACTGCGGCACAATGCCTGCCATGCTGATGTATCCGCACATTGATCCTGTGGCAGTGCAGATCGGCCCTCTGGCCGTGCACTGGTATGGCCTGACCTATCTGGCCGCGTTTGCGCTGTTCCTGTTCCTGGGCACGCGCCGCCTGCGCCATCCGCCCTTCAAATACATGACGGGCGAGAGGGCCTGGGCCCGCAAGGACGTGGAAGACATCCTGTTCCTCGGCGTGGTCGGCGTGGTCGTGGGCGGGCGGCTCGGCTACTGCCTGTTTTACAAGCCCGGCTACTACCTCACGCATCCGCTGGAGATCTTTGCGGTCTGGCAGGGCGGCATGAGCTTTCACGGCGGCCTGCTGGGCGTGATCGCGGCCATGCTGTGGTTTGCCCATTCGCGCCGGCGCCCCTGGCTGGAGGTGGCCGATTTCGTCGCGCCCTGCGTGCCCACGGGCCTGGCGGCGGGCCGCATCGGCAACTTCATCAACGGCGAGCTCTGGGGCCGCTTTGCCAGCCCCGACCTGCCCTGGGGCATGGTGTTTCCGCAAAGCGGCTCCATGCTGCCGCGCCATCCTTCGCAGATCTACCAGTTCCTGCTCGAAGGCCTGCTGCTGTTCATCATCCTGTGGCTCTATGCCCGCAAGGAGCGCAGGCCGGGGCAGGTGGCGGCGGTCTTCCTGGTGGGCTACGGTGTCTTCCGCTTCACGGCCGAGTATTTCCGCGAGCCCGACGACTTCCTGGGCCTGCTGTCGCTGGGCATGAGCATGGGCCAGTGGCTGTGCGTGCCCATGATCGTGGGCGGTATCGCGATGTGGCTGTGGTGCGGCAGGCGCGCGCCCTATGAGGTGCAGCGCTCGGCGGGCTGAGGAGCTCCTTTCCCTTCCATCGACGCAGGCCCCGTGCCTGCGTTTTTCATTGCCGGGCCATCCCGGGATGAAAAGACCCTGATGGAGGGGGCCGCCGTTTCGCTGTTGCGGCGCTGCAGCGATGGATGTTGGATGACTCCGCGGCGCCGAATGCATGGCCATAATGCTCTGCAGGCCAATGCATGCAGGCGTTATATGCTTCGGCATTGAGAGCATTTGAAACAACAAAGGCAGCAGATGAGTTGGGCAGCAGACTGGATTGAGCAGACCAAGTTGTGGGTGCGCGGCGTGGAAGGCGGGAAAGCCGGCAAGGGGGAGTCCGAGCAGCGCCCGCTGGCGCAGCGCCTGGAGGCCACCTTGCGGCGCGGGCAGGAAGCCCTGTCGCCACGCGAGTTGCGCCGCCTGCTGGAGGATTTGCAGCAGGTGGCCGATGCCGCGCTCAGCGATGTGGAGGGCGGCCGCCATGCCCAGGCGCTGATGGAGTGGTATGCCAAGGCCCCGCTGCCGGAGCGCAAGGATTTCTGGACACTGATCGTCGAGCAGTTCGGGCCCGACGCCCAGGCGCTGCAGGCGGCGCGCCAGCAGTATGATCAGGCGGGCAGCGATGCCGAGCGCAGCGAGGCCGAGATGCGCCTGCGCCGCGCGCTGCTGTCCTCGCGTACGCGGCTGCTGCAGCGCTTTGCCCAGCCCCAGGGCGGCATGCGCTTTCTGGTCGACATGCGCGCCCAGCTGCTGTCCCTGCCCAGGGCCGAACAGCGCTATGTGGCGCTGGATGCGGAACTCGAACATCTGTTTTCCAGCTGGTTCGACGTGGCGCTGCTGGAGCTGCGCCGCCTGAGCTGGGATTCGCCGGCTTCGCTGCTCGAAAAGCTGATCCAGTACGAGGCCGTGCACGACATCCGCAGCTGGGCCGACCTCAAGAACCGGCTCGACAGCGACCGCCGCTGCTACGGGTTCTTCCATCCGCGCATGCCCGACGTGCCGCTGATCTTCGTGGAGGTGGCGCTGCTGGACAAGCTTGCGGGCAGCATTGCGCCGCTGCTCGACGAGTCGGCCGCCGCGGTGGACATCGCCAAGGCCAACACGGCCATCTTCTATTCGATCAGCAACACGCAGACCGGCCTCAAGGGCGTGAGCTTCGGCGATTCGCTGATCAAGCATGTGGTGGAAACGCTCACCCAGGAGTTCCCCAGGCTCAAGCATTTCGCCACGCTGTCGCCGATCCCGGGCCTGCGCGGCTGGCTGGCCAAGCAGGGCGATGCCGTGCTGCAGGAACTCGACGACAAGCAAAAGGCCGCGCTGGAGAAGGCCGCCGGCGGCCTGGATGCCGCGCACCTGCTGGCCGCGCTGGAGGACCCCGCATCGCTCAAGGACAAATCTCCCGTGCGGCAGGTCGCCCTGTTCTGCGCAGCCCGCTACCTGGGCCGGGAAACTGCCAAGGGCCGTCCGCTGGATGCCGTGGCACGCTTTCACCTTGGCAACGGTGCGCGCGTGGAGCGCCTGAACTGGGCGGCAGACCTGTCGTCCAAGGGGCTCAAGCAGTCCATGGGGCTGATGGTCAACTATCTGTATGACCTCAAGCGCCTGGACAGGCACCGCAGCCTGTTGGCGCAGGGCAAGATTCCGGTGTCTTCGGAGATCGAATCCCTGTGCAAAGGATGATGCGTTCCTGAACTGCCT
This sequence comes from Comamonas sp. w2-DMI, assembly GCF_040187735.1. NCBI lineage: Bacteria > Pseudomonadati > Pseudomonadota > Betaproteobacteria > Burkholderiales > Comamonadaceae > Comamonas > Comamonas sp. w2-DMI. Next base: position 213,018 of record NZ_JBANEL010000003.1, read on the forward strand.
CTGTCTTTGCCCTGCGCTGTCCAACCACAAGCGGGCCGGCGCATCCATGCAAGCGCCAGGTCTTGCACATCAGGAGGCATGCGATGCAGGTTTTTCCGCAGGAGTGCGCAGGTGAGGGCGGGCAGTGGGGACAGGAGCAGGCGCGGCGGCGCGCACTGCTCAGATCGATGGGGGCGGTGGCAGCCGCAGGCCTGTCCGGCTGGGCCGGCATGGCGCGGGCGGGCGGCGACTGGCCTGCCAGGCCCGTGAACCTGGTCGTGCCTTTCCCGGCCGGCGGCGGCACCGACGCCTTTGCCCGGCCGTTTTCCAGCCAGTTCGCCAAGGCCACGGGCAAGACGCTGGTGGTGGACAACCGCGGCGGTGCCGGCGGCACGCTGGGCGCCGCCATCGCGGCCAAGGCACCGGCGGACGGCTACAACTTCTTCATGGGCGGCACCCATCACGTGATCGCGCCTTCAGTCTATCCCCGGCTCGAGTACGACCTGGAGCGCGACTTCATACCGCTGGCGCTGCTGGCCAGCGTGCCCCAGGTGGTCGTGGTCAATCCCAAGAAGGTGCCGCATACGACACTGCAGGCGCTGCTCACCGATGTACGCGCCCATCCGGGCAAGTTCAACTACGCCTCGGCGGGGCCGGGCTCCTCCCACCATCTGGCCGGCGAGCTGTTCAAGCTGCAGACCCATACCGATATCACCCACATCCCCTACAAGGGAGCGGGACCCGCGCTGCAGGACCTGATTGCCGGCAATGTGGACATGCTGTTCGACGGCCTGGGCTCCTCGGCCCAGCACATCAAGAGCGGCCGGATCCGGGCGCTGATGGTGGCGGGCGCTCAGCGCAACCCCGCCTTTCCCGACGTACCCTGCGCCAGCGAATGCGGCCTGCCCGATTTCACCGTGACCACCTGGTACGGCCTGTGGGCGCCCAGGGGCACGCCGGCGGCCGTGCAGCAGCAGATGATCGACGAGGTGCAGAAGATCGGTGCCGCCGACGACATCAAGGCGGCCTGGGCCAAGAACGGCGCCGACTACGGCAGGCTGAGCCAGCAGCAGTTCGCCGCCATGATCCACAGCGAAATCCAGCGCTGGGCGCAGGTCGTCAAGGCCGCCGGCGTGAAGATTGATTCATAGCGCCCGTGCTGCTGCGCGGCTTTCCTCCGAGGAGATGGCGCGCAGTGGGACGATGCCGCCGCCGGGGCCTTTCATGCCGCACGGCGGCGTTGGCCTTTGCGCGGTGATGCCGCGCTGGCGCCTGCCCGGCGGGCGACAGGAATGAACCCGGTCCGGCCCTATGATGGGCTGGCATTGTTTTGCTTCCGTAGTTACCGAGTCCGACCGAATCACGATGACCGAAATGCCTCAAGCCAATCTTTTCAGCGCCTTGCGCGCCGCGTTTCCCAAGCAGATGGAGCAGATCGCCGTCGAGGCCGTGGAGCCCGATGGCCGAAGCCTGTACTACACCTGGGCGGACCTGGACCGCGGCAGCGCGCGCATGGCCAATCTGCTGCAGTCGCTGCAGCTGCCCGAGGGCAGCCGCATTGCGGTGCAGGTGGAAAAATCGGTCGAGGCCATGATGCTGTACCTGGCCACGCTGCGCGCCGGATATGTGTTCCTGCCGCTCAACACGGCCTACCAGGGGGCGGAGATGGAGTATTTCATCTCTGACGCCGAGCCTGCCGTCGTGGTCTGCGCGCCCGGCAATTTCGGCTGGGTCTCCAAGCTGGCCTTCAACCGGGGCGTGGGCCATGTATACACGCTGGGCACGGACCGTACCGGCACGCTGCTGGAGCGCGCGGCCCACCACGGCGATGCGCAGGAGCCCGTGGCGCGCAGGGCCGACGATCTGGCCGCCATCCTCTACACCAGCGGCACCACGGGGCGCAGCAAGGGCGCCATGCTCACGCACGGCAACCTGCTGACCAATGCGGCCACGCTCAAGGTGTACTGGGGCTGGCAGGAGGGCGACGTGCTCATCCATGCGCTGCCCATCTTCCATGTGCATGGCCTGTTCGTGGCCATCCACGGCGCGCTGATCAACGGCAGCCCCATGATCTGGTTCTCCAGGTTCGAGCCTGCCGCTGTGATCGACCGCTTCAAGGACGCCACCGTCTTCATGGGCGTGCCCACGCTGTATGTGCGCATGCTGGCCGATGCACGGCTGGACCGCGAGAAGGCGGCGCACATGCGGCTGTTCATCTCGGGCTCGGCGCCCATGCTGATCGAGACCTTCCGCGCCTGGCGCCGGCGCACGGGCCACGCCATCCTGGAGCGCTACGGCATGAGCGAGACCATCATGCTCACCTCCAACCCCTATGCGGCCGATCCGCGCTTCGACAACCAGGACGAGCGCCGCGGCGGCACCGTGGGCTTTCCGCTGCCCGGCGTGGGCGTGCGCGTGCAGGGCGACGACGGGCAGCCGCTGGGCCGCGGCGAGATCGGCAACATCCAGGTGCAGGGCCCCAATGTGTTCAAGGGCTACTGGCGCATGCCCGAGAAAACGGCCGAGGAGTTCACGGCGGACGGCTGGTTCAAGACCGGCGACGTGGGCATGCAGGACGAGCGCGGCTATTTCTCCATCGTGGGGCGCAGCAAGGACCTGATCATCTCGGGCGGCTACAACGTCTATCCGGCCGAGGTGGAAGGCTTCATCAACGAACTGCCCGGCGTGGACGAAAGCGCCGTGATCGGCGTGCCGCATCCGGATTTCGGCGAGGTCGGCGTGGCGGTCATCGTGCCGCGCGCGGGGGCACAGATCGATGGCCAGGCCGTGATCGATACGCTCAGGGCGCAGCTGGCCCACTTCAAGGTGCCCAAGCGTTGCTACGTGGTCGACAGCCTGCCGCGCAACACCATGGGCAAGGTGCAGAAAAAGCTGCTGCGCGACCAGTACGCGCGGGAATTCGCATGACCCGGCTGCCGGGAAGGCCGGTCGGGTCCGGAAAAGCACAAACCGGCCGAACGGCTATGCATGGCAAAGTGAATTGATCTTTGCCTTGACTGCATATTTGCTAGCAGCTAGCGCAGGCGGGCAGGCCAAGCCAGTATGGAAAATGCCCCAAACAAAAGCAGCTCGTGCGCGAGCTGCTTTTGTTTTGAGAGCGCCAGGAGCAGGGCATTGGGGCTGCGGCCCTGGCGCGGCGGCCGCAATGCAGCGCTTCAGCGCAGCACCAGCACCGGTATGTGCGAGTGCGTCAGCACATGCTGGGTCTCGCTGCCCAGCAACAGGCGCTGCAGGCCCTTGCGGCCATGCGAAGCCATGACGATCAGGTCGCAGTCATGCTTCTTGGCCGCTTCCACGATGGACTCCGCCACCAGGTCCGAATGCACGACCTCGGTGGTCACGGCAACCTTGCGCTCATGGCCGAAGGCCTTGATGCCGTCCAGCAGCGTCTGGGCCTGCTGGGTCCATTGTTCCTCGATGCGCTTGGCTTCCTTGATGTCCAGCAGGTCGCTGCCTTCCAGGTAGCTGCGCGGATAGTGCGACACCACTTTGAGCGCAATCACGCTGGCGCCGCAAAGCGCCGCGAGGTCCAGCCCGCTGTGCACTGCTTTGTCGGACAGCTCCGTGCCGTCAGTGGCGATCAGGATGCGGTTGTACATATGCAACTCCTTTCTTGATGGGCTTCTACGGTCTATGCAATGAAAGCATAGATTGTTCTGGCTGTTAACGCTTGATTAATGTCAACGTCAGTATGATCGTGCTCCATTACGCTCGACATATGTACCAGAACAACCCTGTCACGCCCACCGGGCAACGGCAGGCTGATGTTGATTCTGGCCTCTACGTCCAGGCCCGGGCTGTCAGCCTGCTGCTGGATGATCCACAGGAGTGGAACTCCTTTGGACGGCCTACGGGCCGCAAGACTTCGCAACCCTCTGAACACGATGCCGAATCTCCGGTGTGGGATTCGTACGTCGTTTTGGAGGGCATGCATTGTGCTGCGTGTGCGCTGACCATCGAGGAGGCGCTGCGCGCCGTGCCCGGAGTGCAGGAGGCCGAAGTCAGCGCAGCCACGCGCCGCGCCCGCGTCGTCTGGCGCCCCGCCCAGGTGCTTCCATCGCAGTGGATGGAGGCGGTGGCGCGTGCCGGCTACCGCGCGCTGCCGGCGCGCGATGCCTTTGTGCGCGAGCTGCGCCAGGCCGAGACGCGCCGCGCGCTGTGGCGCTGGCTGGTGGCGGGCTTTTGCATGATGCAGGTCATGATGTATGCATGGCCTGCCTACATCGCCCAGCCCGGCGATCTGTCGCTGGAGATGGAGACGCTGCTGCGCTGGGCTTCGTGGGTGATCTCCCTGCCCGTGGTGCTGTTCTGTTGCGGGCCGTTCTTGCGCAGCGCGCTCAAGGACATCGCCCAGCGCCGCGTGAGCATGGACCTGCCCGTGGCCATCGGCATGCTGATCACCTTTGTGATCAGCACCATGGGCACCTTCGATCCTTCGGGGCCCTTCGGCCGCGAAGTCTTTTTCGATTCCCTGACCATGTTCGTCTTCTTCCTGCTCACGGGCCGCTGGCTGGAGCTGCGCCTGCGCGACCGCACGGCCGGCGCGCTGGAGGCCGTGATGAACCGCCTCCCCGATTCGGTGCTGCGCAGCAGGGGCTGCGGCAACGGGCAGGGCGGCGACGGCGATGACTTCGAGCGCGTGGCCACGCGCCGCCTGCGCGTGGGCGATGTGGTGCGCGTGCTGGCCGGCGAGGCCTTTCCGGCGGACGGCACCATCGTGCGCGGCCGCACCCATGCCGACGAGGCCCTGCTGACGGGCGAGTCCACGGCCGTACCGCGCGGCGTGGGCGACAGCGTCACGGCGGGCAGCTACAACCTGGACGCCATGGTCGACATGCGCGTGGACAGCGTGGGCGAGGGCACGCGCTTTGCGCAGATCGTCGAGCTGATGGAAAGCGCCTCGCTGCAAAAGCCACGGTTGGCCCAGTTGGCCGACAAGGTGGCGCGCCCATTCCTGGTGGTCGTGCTGCTGGCCGCACTGGCTGCCGCCGTCTGGTGGTGGCCCTCGGATCCCGGCAAGGCCGTGATGGTGGCCGTGGCCGTGCTCATCGTCACCTGTCCCTGCGCGCTGTCGCTGGCCACGCCCGTGGCCATGCTCACGGCCGCCGGCACGTTGGCGCGCCATGGCGTGCTGGTGCGCAATCTGCAGGGTCTGGAGGCGCTGGCCGCCGTAGACACCCTGGTGTTCGACAAGACCGGCACGCTCACGCGCGACGGCCTGGTGCTGCGCGCCATGACGGCGGCACCCGGCCAGGAGCATGACGAGGTGCTGGCCCTGGCCGCACTGCTGGCCCGCCAGTCCATGCACCCTGTCTCCAGGGCGCTGGCCGCCGCGGCGCAGACAGCCGGATTGCCGGCCGGCCCGGCGTGCGGCTGGCAGCTGGATGCCGTGCAGGAGCAGGCCGGCGCGGGCCTGGATGCCTGGGTCGAGGCGGCAGGCGGGAGCGGACAGGGCATGCGGCCCCCGCGTCTGCACCTGCGCCTGGGTTCGGCCCGGCATTGCGAAGTGGCCGAGCTGGCCCCGCAGGAGCCCGGCCAGAGCGTGATGCTGGCCGAAGCCACGGAGCAGGGCTGGCGGGCGCTGGCGCAATTTCACCTGAGCGAGGACCTGCGCCCCGAGGCGGCACACGTGATCCGCGCGCTGCAGGCCGGCGGCGTGGCCGTGCAGTTGCTGTCGGGCGACCGTCCGGCCGCAGTGCATGCCGTGGCCCAGGCTCTGGGCGTCGTGCAGGCGCAGGGCGGCTGCACCCCCCAGGACAAGCTGGCGCAGATGCAGACCGCGCAGGCTGCCGGCCACCATGTGGCCATGGTCGGCGACGGCCTCAACGACGGCCCGGTTTTAGCTGGAGCGCATGTCTCTTTTGCGTTTGGCAAAGCAGTGCCGCTGGCACAATCGCGCGCTGACTTTGTCGTCCTGGGCGACAGTCTGGAGCTGGTGCTGCAAAGCGTGCTGCTCGCGCGCCGCACGCTGTCCGTCGTGCGCCAGAACCTGGGCTGGGCGGCAGCCTACAACGCGGTCTCGATTCCCCTGGCCCTCATGGGCTGGATGCCGGCCTGGCTGGCCGGCCTGGGCATGGCGGCCAGCTCGCTGCTGGTGGTGCTCAATGCCGCGAGGCTGGCCCGGCGCCTGCCTGTGGCGCATGCCGCCATGTCCACCGCCGCCACGGCAGGCGCGGGAGGCGCCTCGCCGGCTTTGGGCATGGCGGCCGCAGGTCCCCAAGGAGGCCGCTGATGGAAGTGCTGTACGTATTGATTCCGCTGTCCGTGGTGCTGGTGCTGGCCATCGTGGCCGCGCTCTGGTGGGCCGTGTATCGCGGGCAGTTCGAGAGCGTGGAACAGGAGGGGGAGCGCATTCTCCGTGACGATTGAGGTGGATCAAACAGCCTGAGAACAAACCAATGAACACTTTGCAAGCAATCTTAGAGGTGCCCGATGGAAGCTACGAATAACAATGCTGTCTATTACGACGACACCGTCGTGAGACAGTTCTCTATCATGGCCGTGGTATGGGGGGTGGTTGGCATGGCCGTGGGCGTGTTCATCGCGTCCCAGCTCGCCTGGCCGGAACTCAACTTCGGCATTCCCTGGCTGAGCTATGGCCGTCTGCGTCCGCTGCACACCAATGCAGTGATCTTCGCCTTCGGCGGCTGCGCGCTGATGGGCACCAGCTACTACGTGGTGCAGCGTACCTGCCAGACCAAGCTGTTCATGCCCAAGCTGGCCAGCTTCACGTTCTGGGGCTGGCAACTGGTCATCCTGGCCGCCGCCGTCAGCCTGCCGCTGGGCTATACGCAGGGCAAGGAATACGCCGAACTCGAATGGCCCATCGACCTGCTGATCGCGGCAGTCTGGGTGGCCTACGCCATCGTGTTCTTCGGCACCGTCGGCATCCGCAAGGTCCGGCACATCTATGTGGCCAACTGGTTCTATGGCGGCTTCATCCTGGCGGTGGCGCTGCTGCACATCGTCAACAGCGCGGCCATTCCCGCGGGCTGGATGAAGAGCTATTCGGCCTATGCCGGCGTGCAGGATGCCATGGTGCAGTGGTGGTACGGCCATAACGCCGTGGGCTTCTTCCTGACCGCGGGCTTCCTGGGCATGATGTACTACTTCATCCCCAAGCAGGCCGGCCGTCCCGTCTACTCGTACCGCCTGTCCATCGTCCACTTCTGGGCGCTGATCTTCACCTACATGTGGGCCGGCCCGCACCACCTGCACTACACGGCACTGCCCGACTGGACGCAGTCCGTGGGCATGGTGTTCTCGCTGATCCTGCTGGCGCCCAGCTGGGGCGGCATGATCAACGGCATCATGACGCTGTCGGGCGCCTGGCACAAGCTGCGCGACGACCCCATCCTGCGCTTCCTGATCGTGTCCCTGTCGTTCTACGGCATGTCCACGTTCGAAGGCCCGATGATGGCCATCAAGACCGTCAATGCGCTGTCGCACTACACCGACTGGACCGTGGGCCACGTGCACTCCGGCGCGCTGGGCTGGGTGGGCCTGATCACCATGGGTTCGCTCTACTACCTGATCCCGCGCCTGTTCGGCAAGACCAAGATGCACTCGGTGCCCGCCATCGAACTGCACTTCTGGATGGCCACCATCGGCATCGTGCTGTACATCGCCGCGATGTGGATCGCCGGCGTGATGCAGGGCCTAATGTGGCGCGCCGTCAATCCCGACGGCACGCTGACCTATACCTTCGTGGAAAGCGTGAAGGCGACCTATCCCTTCTATGTGATCCGTGTGACCGGCGGCCTGCTCTACCTGGGCGGCATGCTGGTGATGGCCTGGAATACCTGGAAGACCGCCATGTCCGGCCGTTCCGTCAAGGTAGCCGTGCCTGCCGCCGTGGCCCACGCCTGAGCATCGAGGAGCGCAAGCAATGTCTGAACACAACAATACGGCTCCCAAGAGCTTTTCCCACGAGAAGGTGGAGACCAGCAACTTCCTGCTGATCACGCTGATCCTGCTCGTCGTGGCCATCGGCGGCCTGGCGGAAATCGTGCCGCTGTTCTTCCAGAAATCCACGACCGAAGCCGTGGCGGGCCTCAAGCCCTACACGCCGCTGCAGCTGATGGGCCGCGACGTCTATCTGCGCGAAGGCTGCTACAACTGCCACTCGCAGATGATCCGCCCGTTCCGCGCCGAGACCATGCGCTACGGCCACTACTCGGTGGCCGGCGAATTCGTCTACGACCATCCCTTCCAGTGGGGTTCCAAGCGCACCGGCCCCGACCTGCACCGCGTGGGCGGCAAGTACAGCGACGAATGGCACCGCGTCCACCTGCACAACCCACGCGACGTGGTGCCCGAGTCCAACATGCCGGCCTATCCCTGGCTGGAGGCCAGCAAGGTCGACGACACCGCCGTGGCCCAGCGCATGACGGCGCTGCGCAAGGTCGGCGTGCCGTACTCCGACGAGGAGATCGCCGGCGCTGCCGAGCAGGTCAAGGGCAAGACCGAGATGGAGGCCGTGATCGCCTATCTGCAGGTCCTGGGCCGTGCCGTCAAGTAAGCCAGGGGGGAACCGGAAATGGATATCACCACCGTGCGCATCGTGGTCACGCTGGCATCGCTGGCGTGCTTCCTCGGCATCTGGTGGTGGGCATTTGCCCGCCGCAACCAGGCCCGTTTCGAAGAGGCGGCCCAGCTGCCTTTCCTGCAGGACTGAGTCCGCTCACATAACGAGAACATCCCATGAGTGATTTCATCAACAATTTCTGGTCGATGTATGTCGTCGCGCTCACGCTGCTCGGCATTCTTGGCTGTCTGCTGCTGCTCATCGTGGTGGCGCGCAAGAAGGTCGTTTCGGCGGCGGACAACACCACGGGCCATGTCTGGGACGAAGACTTGCGCGAGCTCAACAACCCCATGCCCAAATGGTGGATGGGGCTGTTCGTGATCACCGTCGTCTTCAGCCTGGCCTACCTGGCGATCTATCCCGGCCTGGGCAGCTACACCGGCAAGCTCGCCTGGAGCCAGACCGGCGCCTATGAAAAGGAAGTGGCCAAGGCCCAGGCGGACCTGGAGCCGCTGTATGCCAGGTTCACGTCCATGCCTGCCCAGGAGATGGCCAGGGACACGCAGGCCATGGCCATCGGCGAGCGCCTGTTCATGAACAACTGCGCGCAATGCCATGGCTCCGATGCGCGCGGCGGCAAGAGCTTCCCCAATCTGACCGACGGCGACTGGCTGCATGGCGGCACGCCCGAGAAGATCAGGGAAACCATCACCAACGGACGCATCGGCGTCATGCCGCCCATGGCCGCGGCGGTGGGGACGGCAGACGATGTGCGCAACGTGGCCCACTATGTGCTGAGCCTGTCGGGCAGCCCGCACGACTCCGTGCGCGCCTCGCTGGGCAAGTCCAAGTTCGTGGCCTGTGCCGCCTGCCACGGCATGGACGGCAAGGGCAACCAGGCCATGGGCGCGCCCAACCTGACCGACGACATCTGGCTGCACGGTTACGGCGAAGCCGCAATCATGAACATCGTCAACAACGGCAAGCAAAACGAGATGCCGGCCCAGAAGGAAAAGCTGACCGAAGCGCAGATCGCCGTGCTGGCCTCCTATGTGTGGAGCCTGTCGAACAAGAGCGGTGCTGCCCCGCAGTAAGCTCGTCTGAAAGGCGGTGCCGGCGGCGCCGCCTTTTTTGCGTTTGCATTTTCAGAAATTACAAAAATATTAAGGAACTGCCATGCAACCCGATCACGGCAAACCCCGCAAGGTGATCCCGATCACCCCCGTCGAATCCGAGGGCGGGCTCCACGAAGTGCCGATGTTCGTGTCCGAGCAGAAGGTCTATTCGCGCTCCGTCGCCGGATTTTTCTCGCGCTGGCGCTGGATCATGGTGTTCGCCACCCAGCTGGTCTTCTATGGCCTGCCCTGGCTCGACTGGGGCGAGCGCCAGATGGTGCTGTTCGACCTGGAGGCGCGGCGCTTCTATCTGTTCGGGCTGGTACTGTATCCGCAGGACTTCATCTACCTCGCTGGCCTGCTCATCATCTGCGCGCTGGCGCTGTTCCTGTTCACGGCCGTGGCCGGTCGGCTGTGGTGCGGCTTTTCCTGCCCGCAGACCGTGTACACCGAAATCTTCATGTGGATCGAGCGCAAGGTGGAGGGCGACCGCAGCGCCCGCATGCGCATCGACAAGAGCGGCTGGACCTTCGAGAAACTCTGGAAGAAGTCGCTCAAGCAGCTGCTGTGGATTGCGGTCTCGGCATGGACCGGATTCACCTTTGTCGGCTACTTCGTACCCATCCGCGAACTGGGCATGCAGCTGATGGCGCTGCAGGGCGGCTGGCAGATATTCTGGGTGCTGTTCTATGGCTTCGCGACCTACGGCAATGCCGGCTACATGCGCGAGCAGGTCTGCAAGTACATGTGCCCGTATGCACGCTTCCAGAGCGCCATGTTCGACAAGGACACCATGATCGTGAGCTACGACGCCGCGCGCGGCGAAGCCCGCGGCCCGCGCAGGAAGGGGGCGGATCACCAGGCCGAAGGCCTGGGCGACTGCATCGACTGCAAGCTGTGCGTGCAGGTCTGCCCCGTGGGCATCGATATCCGCAACGGGCTGCAGTACGAATGCATAGGCTGCGGCCTGTGCATCGATGCCTGCAACTCCGTCATGGACAAGATGGAATATCCGCGCGGCCTGATCCGCCTGACCACGCAGAATGCGATTGCGCGCGGCTGGAAGCATGTGCAGACGCTGCGCCGCATCTTCCGTCCGCGGGTACTCGTCTATTCGGCGGTGCTGCTGGCGCTGAGCGCAACCATGATCGCCAGCCTGGCGCTGCGCCAGCCCCTCAAGCTGGACGTGATCCGCGACCGCGCATCGCTCTCACGCATCGTGGCCGGCGGCAAGCTGGAAAATGTCTACCGCCTGCAGATCATGAATGCCACCGAGACCGAGCAGCGTTACCGCATCAGCGCCACGGGGCTGGACGGGCTGGAAGTCACGTCCGAAACCGAAGTTAGCGTCGGCCCGGCCGAGACGCGCGGCATTGCCGCACGACTGCAGATTCCGTATGGCTCCGCCGAACCTGGATCGCACACGGTGTACTTCAACGTGGATGCCGTCAACGCGGGCGCCGGCCGCGTGGCTGAAAAGGCCGTGTTCCTAGTGCCGCGCTGATGGCGCCGCCTGCCCTTGATTGCCATTGTTCCCGGAAGGCATTGCCGCAATGCCTTCCCCCTATCGAAAGAGGTCTTCATGTCCAACACTTCCCGAACCGCCGCGGGAGCTGCCCCTGGCGCCCATCCCGAGGATGGCAAGCCCTGGTGGCGCTTTCCCCATGTCTGGCTGGTCATCGGCGGCCCCGCCGTGGTGGTGGTGGCGGGCTTTGTGACGGCCTATATCGCCTTGCGCGCGCCGGATCCCGTGATCGACCCGGACTACTACCGCCATGGCGTGGAGATCAACAAGCGCCTGAGCGAGGCCGAGAAAAGCCAGGCCCCCGCGCTGACTGGTCGCAACCATGCGCTCACGCCCGCCGGAGACCACCCCACGGACCGCTGAGGCGGGGGCTTCCTCATGAATATGGCAAAAATAAGAGCGGCTTGCGCCTGAAAGCATTGGGCTTCAAAGGAGTTTGCTCTGGAACAGGAGATGAGGCATGTGCCAGCAGCTCCTGTTTTTGATAGCTTTCAGGGTTTCCCGCCTCGGGTAATGCCCGCGGCGGTCTTGCCTGGCGCCCGGGTTGCTGGCCAGAATGCAGCCATCGCATGAGAGCTTTCAGGAGAACAGCCCATGGTCGCTCAGCGCTGGATGTGGATTGCCTGGCCTGCGTTCCTCGCAGCCGCCGTGATGGAAATGCTGGTCTTTGCCTTTGTCGATCCGCTGGAGCTGCATCTGGCGGGCGAGCCGGTCGCCTGGTCGCGCAATGCCGTCTACACGGTGTCCTTCTTCGTGTTCTGGGGCGTGGCCATGTTCTCCAGCCTGCTGACCAGCCTGCTGGGCCGCAGCCTGGCCGAGCTCAACGGCGCCGCGATCGCGCGGCCGGCCCCCATCCGTCTGGCCGAGCACGACTGGCAGCCGGACTGAGCGGTTGCCAGAAGGCCAGGAAAAAAGCCCGCGGCGCAAGCCGGCGGGCTTTTGTTGGACAAACAGGGCCGCTCAGCTCTGGCACTGCTGGCTGTTGACGATGCGCTTCAGGGCCTCGGTATCCAGAATGCGCAGGTGGCGCTGCTTGACTTCCACAATGCCTTCCTCGGCGAACTTGGAGAAAGTGCGGCTCACGGTCTCGAGCTTGAGGCCCAGGTAGCTGCCGATTTCCTCGCGCGTCATGCGCAGCACCAGCTCCGACTTGGAAAAGCCGCGCGCCGACAGGCGCTGCACGAGGTTGAGCACGAAGGCCGCCAGGCGCTCCTCCGCGCGCATGCTGCCCAGCAGCAGCATCACGCCGTGCTCGCGCACGATCTCGCGGCTCATCACCTTGTGCACGTGGTTCTGCAGGGCCGTGACTTCGCGGGATAGTTCCTCCAGCTTGTCGAAGGGCATGATGCAGACCTCGGCATCCTCGAGCGCGACGGCATCACAGGTGTGGTGGTCGTTGACGATGCCATCCAGGCCGATGATCTCGCCGGCCATCTGGAAGCCCGTCACCTGGTCGCGCCCGTCCTCGGTGGCCACGCAGGTCTTGAAGAAGCCGGTGCGGATGGCGTACAGCGACGTGAAGGTCTCACCATTGCGAAACAGCAGGCTGCCGCGCTTGACCTTGCGACGTTTGGCCACGATGGCGTCGATGCGCTGCATCTGCTCGTCATCCAGGCCCATGGGCATGCACAGTTCGCGCAGGTTGCAGTTGGAGCAGGATGCTTTGATGGTCTGAAGGTTCATGGGCAAACGTCGGCGGCAGGGGCGGTGGCCCGTGCCGGCAAGTGACCTCGTCAATGGTAATGAGATGAATCAAATTGTGGCAGCACTTGCCTCGGCATCTCTTGATGTGCGTCAAGGACGGCTTTCTTGCTTTGGCGCACATTGCCGATATTCCGACCCCAATCATGCGCTTGCCATGCCGCTGCTGTCAGTGCCTTTTCCGACTGTACAGCGCTTGCGGGCATGAAACGCATCCTGCCAAGAAAATATGACCGCTGTCACGCCTGAGTTACTGAGCCGCTTTGACATACCCGGGCCGCGCTACACCTCGTTTCCCACGGCCGACCGCTTTGTCGAAGCCTTCGGTACCGAGGACTACATTCTTGCGCTGCAGCAGCGCAAGGCACAAGCGCCGTTCGGCGCCACGCGGGCCCTGCCGCTGTCGCTGTATGTGCATGTCCCGTTCTGCGATTCGCTGTGCTACTACTGCGCCTGCAACAAGATCATCACCAAGCACCACGAGAAGGCCGCCGAATACCTGGACTACCTGGCGCGCGAAGTCGACCTGCACACCCGGCACTGCGGCAGGGGCCAGCCCGTGAGCCAGCTGCACCTGGGCGGAGGCACGCCGACCTTTTTCTCCGACGACGAGCTGCGCCGCTTGATGGAGCTGCTGCGCGGGCACTTCCGCCTGGAGGCCGGCGGAGAGTATTCGATCGAGGTCGATCCGCGCACCGTGAGCAACGAACGCCTGGCCGCGCTCAAGGCACTGGGCTTCAACCGGCTGAGCTTCGGCGTGCAGGACTTCGATCCCGAAGTGCAGCAGGCCGTGCACCGCGTGCAGCCTGCCGAGCAGGTGTTCGCTCTGGTGCAGGAGGCCCGCCGCCTGGGCTTTGCCTCCATCAATGTGGACCTGATCTACGGCCTGCCCAGGCAGTCCTCCGAGTCCTTTGCGCGCACGCTGGAGCAGGTCAACGCGCTGCGCCCCGACCGCATCGCGCTGTATGCCTATGCCCATCTGCCCGAGCGCTTCAAGCCGCAGCGGCGCATCGTCTCCGCCGAGCTGCCGCAGGGCGCGGACAAGATCCGCATGCTGTCGGGCGCCATCGAGGCTTTCATGGGCGCGGGCTATTGCTATGTGGGCATGGACCATTTCGCGCTGCCCGAGGATCCGCTGGCCGTGGCCAAGCGCCAGGGCCGGCTGCACCGCAATTTCCAGGGCTACAGCACCCAGCCCGACTGCGACCTGATCGCACTGGGCGTCTCGGCCATCGGCAAAGTGGGCGCCACCTACAGCCAGAATGCCAAGACGCTGGAAGAGTATTACGACGCCCTCGACAGCGGCCAGCTGCCGGTGGTGCGGGGTCTGGCGCTGTCGCGCGACGATCTGGTGCGCCGTGCGGTCATCATGTCCATCATGTGCCAGGGCGCCGTGCTGTTCGAGCCCATGGAGCAGGCCTGGCTGCTCAATTTCCGCGAGTACTTCGCTGCGGAGATGCAGGCCCTCAAGGAGATGGAGGGCAACGGCCTGGTGGAACTCGGCGAGGAGGGCTTCCAGGTCACCGCGCTGGGCTGGTTCTTCGTGCGCGCAGTAGCCATGCTGTTCGACCGATATTTGCAGGCCGACCGGAACAGGGCGCGATTTTCGAGGATCATCTAGCGCATGCTGCTATCGCTGGTCTGGACCGCTTTGATCATGGGGCTCGTGGGTGGGCCCCATTGTCTTGTCATGTGCGCTGCGCCTTGCAGCGTGGTGACCCGCGGCCAAGCCGCGCACGAGGCGCCGGTGCGCGTCCACGGCCGGCGCAGCCGGCGCTGGCTGCGCGCAGGCCTGTTCCATGCAGGCCGGGTGGCCGGCTATGCGACGCTGGGCGCCGCAGCCGCCATTGCCATGGAGAGCCTGTCCTGGCTGACCAGCCAGACCACGGCGCTGCAGCCTTTCTGGACCCTGCTCCACGTGGCGATGATGGGCTGGGGCCTGGCCATGATGGTGCAGGCGCGCCAGCCGGCCTGGCTGGAGAATGCCGGCCGCGCCGCTTGGCGCCGCGTACAGCCCTGGGTGTCCGCGCCCAGCGGCAGCCTGGCCGCCGGCTATCTCTGGGCGCTCATGCCCTGCGGCCTGCTGTATTCGGCCGTGCTGGTGGCGGCGCTCAGCGGCGGCGCTTGGCAGGGCGCGCTGTCCATGGCGGCGTTTGCCGTCGGCGGCGGGCTTTGGCTGGTGGGCGGTCCGCTGGCGTGGCGCCTGGGCCAAAAGCGCCTCAACGCCGTCCGTACCCAATGGGGCACCCGCCTGGCCGGCCTCATGCTCGTGGGCGTCGCAATTTGGGCTTTGTGGATGGATTTGGTCTACAGACCCAGCCTTTGGTGCCGATAGACAGGATGTGACGCTGTTGGAGTCACAGGTTCTGTGCGTGGCTTGTGGGCGAAAGTGCGCGCGATATTGCGCAAGCAGGTTGCAGAACTCAGCATAATGCAACGTCTTCTTCTGTATGGGTGTGTGTGAATCATTCGGTAGTTATTGATATCGGGCAGGTCCGGGTCGGCATGTATGTCCAGTTGGACGTAGGCTGGCTGGTCCATCCCTTTCTGGTCAATAACTTCAAGATCACGTCCCAGAAGCAGATCCAGGCGCTCAAAGGTCTGGGCCTGCAATCGGTACGCTACGTGCCCAGCAAGAGCGATGTCGCCAGCCTGCCGGCCGGGCCGGCCCAGCCCGAGGTTCCTGCGCCCGAGCCTGCTGAGGCCAGCGCGCCTGCAGCCGAAGCCAAGCGCTCGGTGGATGCGTGGCGTTACCGGATCCGCTCCTGCGAGCAGCGCTTTGTGCAGGTATGCAGCGACTACGAATTGCTGGAGCGCACTGCGCAGCCGTCGCCCGCGCAGGCACGGGTGGTGAGCGAGGAGCTGGTCGACAGCTGCCTGGCCGAAATCGATCAGGCCAAGGACGTGGTGCTGCACCTGCTGTCCGAGCAGATTCCCGATGCGGCCGGATCGCATTCGGTCAATGTGAGCGTGCTGTCGCTGCTGCTGGGGCGAACCCTGGGCATGGCCGGCCAACCGCTCAGGAACCTGGGGCTGGCGGCCCTGCTGCATGATGTGGGCAAGCAGGTGCATCCGCCGGCCTGGGGCATCCATGGAATGAACGTGCACCAGCGCGCGGAGGGAAGTGCCGAGCGCGTGCGCTACGAGATGCACGTGGGCGAATCGGTGGCGATCACGGAGCGTATGGCACTGCCTGCCGATGTCTCCCATATCATTGCCCAGCACCATGAATGGGCGGACGGCACGGGATTCCCGCTGCGCCTGGTGGCGGCCGACCTGGAACGCAGCGGCCAGATCCTGTGCCTGGTCAACGGCTACGACCGCCTGTGCAACCCGCTGGATACCAGCGCGGCGCTGACGCCCCATGAAATCCTGGCCCTGCTCTACAGCCAGTACCGGGAGAAATTCCTGCCCGAGGTGCTGACGGCTTTTGTGCGCATGATGGGTGTCTATCCGCCGGGATCGCTCATAGAACTCAACGACGGCCGGTTCGGCCTGGTCACGTCGGTCAACTCCGCCTATCCGCTCAAGCCTTCCATCATGGTCCATGATCCGGGAGCCGTCGACGGGCCGCTGCTGCTGCTGGAGCTGCAAGCGTCGCCGCAGCTGGGCATACGGCGCGGGCTCAATCCTTCGCGCCTGCCGCGCAAGGTGCTGGATGCGCTGCTGCCGCGCCAGCGGATCTGCTATTACTTCGAAAAAGGCTCGGGCGTGGGCCCGGCGAAGACCCTATGACGATGCAGCGACTGAACGTCATCCAGCCTTCGATGGCCTATGCCATGCTCGATGCCCTGCAGGAAGCCTTGTGGCTGCTGGATGCGCGGCAGCTCACCGTGGTGTATGCGAATGCGGCCAGCCAGTCGCTGACGGGCTTCGATGCCGTCCAGATCCGAGGCCAGCCCGTGCAGGTGCTGGCAGGCACGCCGTTGCAGCAGGCATTCTGGAGCGATCCACTCAACTGGCAGGCCGGCGCGCCGTTTCTTACGCAGATACGCCGGGCCGATGGCCAGCTGATTCCCGTGGAGATGAAGGTCTCGCCGCTGACGGCGCAAGCCGATGGCGTGCTGGTGCTGAGCATGCTGGACCGGCGCGAGCAGGCCCAGCACGAAGCCGAGCTGGAAAGCCTGCTGTCCGAACTGCGCGCTACGCTGGAATCCGCCGCGGACGGCATGCTGGTCTGCACGCTGGAGGGCAGCATACGGGCCTTCAACCACCGCTTTGCCGACCTGTGGCAGCTGCCGATCTCCTTTCTGACCCAGGGCGACGATGCAGCCATCCTGGCCCATATGACGGCCCAGGTCGTCAATGGCGAGACGGAGTTCCGCAACCTGATCACGGCGCCCGAGCAGGCCATGATCGAAACCTCCGACGTGCTGGAGCTGGTCAACGGCACCGTGGTGGAGCGCCGCTCGGTGCCCCAGCTGTGCCGCGGCGTGCCGACCGGGCGCATCTATTCATTCAGGGACATCACCGATGCGGCGCAATCCGCGGCCGACTTGCGGCTGGCGGCGCGCGTGTTCGAGTCCAGCCTGGACGGCATCTTCATTGCCGATGCCGTCCACCGGATCGTGCGCACCAATCCCGCCTGCGTGCGCCTGCTGCAGGGCGTGCAGGCACAGGGCCAGACCGTGGCGGCATTGTTCGAATCGGACACCGGGCCCGTGGAAGCGCTGGGCGAATGGGCCCGTGCCAGATGGGAGCAGGGCGGCTTCTGGGAAGGCAATCTGTGGCTGAAGCTGGCCGACGGCCGGCGCTGCGCCGTCTGGCTGTCATGGGTGGCGCTGCGCGATGCGAGCGACGAAATCGTGCAGAGCATAGGCTTCATGCGCGACATGACGCAGCAGTACATGGACCAGCAGCGCATCGAGCAACTGGCCTATAGCGATCCGCTGACCGACCTGCCCAACCGGCTGGCCCTGTCCATGCGTGTCGAGGCTGCCATTGCCGAAGCCCGCATGACGGGCTCGGTGCTCAGCATCCTGTTCGTGGACCTGGACCGCTTCAAGATCATCAACGATTCGCTGGGCCACGAGTTCGGCGACCGCGTGCTCAGGCTGGTGGCCCAGCGCCTGAGTGCCCTCATGCGGGCCGAGGACATGCTGTGCCGCCTGGGCGGCGACGAGTTCGTGATTTGCCTGCAGGGCTGCGACGCGGAGCGGGCCGCGGCCGTGGCCGAGCGCATTCTGCGCGAGATGCAGCAGCCGTTCATGCTGGACGGCCTGGGCTTTTCCGTGCAGTGCAGCATCGGCGTGGCGCAGTTCCCCACCGACGGCCTGACGCTGGACGAGCTGATCCGCCAGGCAGATATCGCCATGTACCGGGTCAAGGAGCGCGGGCGCGGCAATTTCAGTTTCTACCAGCCGCAGATGAGCGCAGGCCTGCTGTCGCGCATGAAGCTGGAACATGCCATGCGCCAGGCGCTGGACAAGGGTCACATGGCGATCTACTACCAGCCGCAGGTGCATATCGAGACCGACCGCATCGTGGCGGCCGAAGCCCTGATGCGCTGGACCGACCCGGAATTCGGCGTGGTGTCGCCGGCCGTCTTCATTCCGCTGGCCGAGGAGTCGGGCTATATCGTGACGCTGGGAGCCTGGGTGCTCGAGCAATCGGTGCAGGAGGCGGCGCGCTGGTACTTCCAGGGCACGCCGCTCAAGGTCTCGGTCAATGTCTCGGCGCTGGAATTCAGGCAGCCCGACTTCGTCGAGCGCCTGCTGCAGGTCCTTCAGCGCAACGCGCTGCCGGCCCAGTGGCTGGAGCTGGAGCTGACGGAGAGCATTCTGCTGACCGATGCCCAGGAGATGGCGCTGCGCGTGCGGCAGATCGCCGAACTGGGCGTGGGCCTGGTGATCGACGACTTCGGTACGGGCTACTCCAGCATGGCCTATCTCAAGAAGCTGCCTATCTCCAAGATCAAGGTCGACCAGAGCTTTGTGCGCGGCCTGCCCGAGGATGAGGAAGATCGCGCCATCGTCGCGGCCGTCATCAGCATCGGCCAGGCGCTGGGCGTGGAAGTCGTGGCCGAAGGGGTGGAAACCGGCGAGCAGTGCGCGGCCATCTACAACATGCGGGGCAGCTATTTCCAGGGCTATCTGTGCGCGCCGGCGCTGCCGCCCGAGCAACTGCTGCAGCGCCTGAAGGCGCAGCATGAGCAGGGGGTGGGGGCCGTGGCCTACAGCCAGTCCCTGGAGTTGTCCATGGACGCGAATGCCGACGGCGCCGGAATGGCCGGGTCGCGTCAGTAGCGCAACAGCGCTCCGTGGCGCAGATGCATGAAAAAACCCGATGTGCGTTCGCACACCGGGTTGGAATGGGTGTCTGCAAGTATTCCACCGGACCGTCATCCTGAACCGGGGGTTCAGGGGGGCAAGGGCAGCCTGACGTTGGGTTCATCTGACGCGAGACGATCACGCTCACCAGGCAATGTACCAAGCCCGAGCTCAATGAGCATTGGTTCAAGGAAATATAAAGTCCGGCAGGCTTGCAGACGATGCCTATTTTAAAGCCTGTGCCGGCCGCTTCTCGGCTTTGCACCCATTTTTCCGCAGTGCTTTCAGTTTTTCACAAAACATGAACGGATAATCTGCCGGTTCGGGCAGGGCGTCTGCCTGGGCGCCCTGGCTGCTTGTCACTGCATCGCGCGAGGCCTACAGCAGCTTGGCGTCGCTTTCCAGTGCCTGGTCCAGGCGCAGCACCAGCTGCTCGGCCAGCGCCTGCTGGCGCTGTTGCTCGGCCAGGGCTTCGGGCGAGATCTCGGGCACCTGCGGTGCAGGCTGCTCTTCCTGGGCCATGGCCTGCATCTCCGCGTGGGCAGCCGCCATCTGGGCATGCTGGATGTCGCGGTCCAGCACATCGAAGGCCATGTTGAGCGCGGCCAGGACGGCGACGCGCTCGCGCGAGCGCACCTTGCCGCTGTCGCGGATGCGGGTCATGGCTTCATCCACGCGGCGCACGGCTTCCAGCACGCGCTCTTCTTGGCCATCGGGGCAGGTCAGCACATAGCTTTGCTGCAGGATCTGCACTTCAATCTGCTTCATGGGCGTTGGTGGCGGTGTCTGTGGCGATTGGGAGTGGGGAAGGTGACGGCGTCACTCCCCCTGGTTGGCGGGCAGGCGTTCGATCAGCGCATCCACGCGCGCGCGGGCCGCTTGCAGCCGCGAGCGCAGGGAATCGCGCTCCTGAGCCAGGGCGGCCACTTGTTCGGTGAGCAGCGCGTTGGTGCGCTGCAGTTCATCGTGGCGAACCAGCAAACGCTCTACGCGCTCCGCAATGAGATCGAGGGAGGACTGGTGGGTCATAGACTCTGCCATTGTAGGTCTTGCTGTCGGTAAGTATCCGATCAATTGATGCAGGAGTGGCGCACCTGTGCGAGGTGCAAGAGCACGGCACTTGGTTATTCGTGCGTGCTCTCCCAAAATCGTAGCGCGCTGCGCAAGTTCCATCTGGATAAAGGGCATTTTTAACGTAAATATTCGTCACACCGTTGACGGGCAGGGCGCTCCCGCCTCGCTACAATGCGCGGCTGTTGGTGCTCGGGGCTGCTTTTCTGCGGCTCCAGTTCAACGGGAAGCAGGGAGGTGATGGCCGCGGTACGCGGCCCGCCGTGCCTGCGCTGCCCCCGCAACGGTCAGCGAATGGATGGCAAAGCCGGCTCTACCGGCCGGCCCGTCCCCTTTTCCATCACGGCCACTGGCGCATGGCGCTGGGAAGGCCTGCAAAAGGACGATTCGCCCAGCCCGGATACCGGCCAACACCGTGGATGCATCCAGCCGCCCCGGCCATGCATCTGTTTTCCCTATTTGCCAGCGGGGAAGCTGGCACGGGTATTCCCATTTGTTGCTTTCAATGAGTCTGCAATCCTTGCCCGAGTGCGCGACCGCTGCACAGGCGGCCCCGGCTGCGCGCGCCCCTGCTGCTTTTTTCTTCCGTCCCTCCCTGCTGGCCGCTGCGGCGGCCTGCCTGGCTGCACCCGCGGTCTTGGCCCAGGGTGCCCAGGTGGTGGCGCTGACCGATACGGCTTCCATGGCCGAGACGGTGGTGACGGCCAACCGCATCGAGCAGCCCCTGTCCGATCTGGTGGCCGATATGTCCATCGTGGACCGCGAGACCATGGAAACCAGCGGCGCGGCCGGCGTGGCCGATGTGCTCTCGCGCCTGCCGGGCGTGCAGATGGTGCGCAACGGCGGCCCCGGCGCCTCCACCAGCCTCTATCTGCGCGGCGCGGACAACCGCTTCACGGCCGTCTATGTCGACGGCGTGCGCGTCGACTCCCAGTCCACGGGCGGCGCTTCGTGGCAGGCCATTCCGCTCGAAGCCATCGACCGCATCGAGGTGCTGCGCGGCCCCGCGGCGGCGGTGTACGGCTCGGATGCCATCGGCGGCGTGGTGCAGATCTTCACCAGGAAAGGCGAGGGCAAGCCCAGGCCCTATATCGGCATGGGCTGGGGCAGCCGCGGCACGGTCACGGCACAGACCGGCATCAGCGGTGGCCAGAACGGCTGGGACTACAGCCTGGGGGCATCGCACGCCGGCAGCAACGGCTTCAACGCACGCACCATCGCCACGGCCAACCCGGATGCGGACGGCTATCGCAACAACGCCTTCAACGCCCGCATCGGCTACCAGATCGCGCAGGGCCAGCGGATCGAGGCCACGGCGCTGGAGAGCTACATGAATTCCGGCTATGACGTCAGCAAGGCCGACGACCGCAGCATCAGCAAGATGCAGGCCCTGGGCCTGAACTGGCAGGCCCAGTGGAGCGATATCTACAGCACCCGGCTGCAATACACGCAATCGCGCGACTACTACGAGACCCGGCCCTCTCCTTACAAGACCGACACGCGCCTGCACAACTACCTGTTCCAGAACACCTGGAAGCTGGGTGCCCAGACGCTGACGGCCGCATTGGAGCGCCGCGAGGACAAGCTGGTCAATGGCGATATCGACCGCACGCGTTTCCAGAACGCGCTGTCGCTGGGCTATGGCCTGCATGTCGGCAAGCACACGCTGCAGCTCAACGCCCGCCATGACCGCGACAGCGAGTTCGGCGGCCACACCACGGGCAGCGCGGCCTACGGCTACGAGTTCCTGCCCCACTGGCGTGCCACGGCGTCCGCCGGCACGGCCTTCCGCGCACCCACGCTGTACCAGCGCTTCAGCATGTATGGCGACTCCGCGCTGCAACCCGAAAAAGGCCGCAACGTGGAGCTGGGCCTGAAGTGGGGCAAGGGCAGCGACAGCTTCTCGGCCACGGTCTACCGCAACAATGTGACCAACCTCATCAACTGGGCGGGCGGTACCGGCACCTGCGTAGGCAACGACGGCAGCCCCTTCGGCGGCTGCTATGCCAACGTGGGCAGGGCGCGCTACGAGGGCATCACGCTGGCCGGCACCACCAGGATGGGCCAGGTGAACCTGCAGGCCTCGGTCGATTTCCAGAATCCGCGCGATCTTGACACTGGCAAGCAACTGGCGCGCCGCGCCAAGCGCTATGCCAGCCTGTCCGCCGACACCATGGTGATGGGCTGGACGCTGGGCGCGCAGATGCAGGCCGCGGCCAGCCGTTTTGACGATGCGGCCAACAGGAACGTGCTGGGCGGCTACACCCTGTGGCATCTGACCGCGCAAAAGCAGCTGACCCGCGACTGGAGCCTGGTGGCGCGCATCAACAACCTCACCGACAAGCACTACGAGCTGGCGCGTACCTATGCCACGGAAGGGCGTAGCGGCTATGTCGGCGTGAAGTGGATGCCGGCCAACTAAGCGGTAGAGACCGGATGAGTGCTGCGCCCATGATGCAAACAACGCCTGCCGTGCGGCAATGCCCGGCGCTGCTGATCGCCTCCACGGCCTCGGGCCAGGGCAAGACCACGCTGACCGCGGCCCTGGCGCGGCTGCACAGCCGCCAGGGCCGCAAGGTGCGCGTGTTCAAGTGCGGGCCGGACTTTCTCGACCCCTACTGGCACGAGCTGGCCAGCGGCGCGCCCGTGCATTCGGTCGATCTGTGGATGACAGGCGAGGCCGATATCCATGCGCGGCTGCAGGCGGCGGCGCAGGAGGCCGACCTGATCCTGGTGGAGGGTGTGATGGGTCTGTTCGACGGCAGCCCCAGCGCGGCCGATCTGGCCCGCCTGCTGGGCCTGCCGGTGCTGGCCGTGGTCGATGCCTCGGCCATGGCGCGCACCTTCGGCGCCGTGGCCTACGGCCTGCAGCACTACCAGCCCGGCCTGCGCTGGGCCGGGCTGGTGGCCAACCGCGTGGCCAGCAGCCACCATGCCGATCTGCTGCGGCAAGGGCTGCGCGACCCTCAGGCCTGGCAGGGTGCTCTGGAGGGCATCACCCTGGAAGGCCCGCAGAAAAAGGCGGCCTTGCTGCCGGAGCGCCATCTGGGGCTGGTGGCCGCGCACGAACTGGGCGACGCCCTGCAGCGCCTGGACGCCGCAGCCGATGCCCTGGCCCGCACTCCGCTGGGCCAGCGGCCATGGAAGGCCGATGCGGGGCAGGCCAGCTGGCAGGACTGGGCGGTCGACCTTGCCTTGCCGTCGCAGGCTGCGGAGCAGCCGCCGGCCATCGCGCCCTGGCTGGCGGGCCGCACCATTGCGGTGGCGCGCGATGCGGCCTTTGCCTTTATCTACCCGGCCAACCTGGACTGCCTGCGCGCCATGGGCGCGCGCCTGGCATTTTTCTCGCCGCTGGCAGGCGACAGGCTTCCGTCCTGCGATGCGCTGTGGCTGCCGGGCGGCTACCCGGAGTTGCATGCTCCTGCATTGCAGGCCAACACCGGCTTGCGCGCGGATCTGGCCCAGCATATCGGTGCAGGCAGGCCGGTGTGGGCCGAGTGCGGCGGCATGCTGGCCCTGTGCGAATCCGTGACGGACACGGCGGGCCATACCCAGCGCCTGTGGGGCCTGCTGCCAGGGCAGGTGCATATGCAAAGCCGCCTTGCGGGCCTGGGCATGCAGCAGCTGGAGCTGCCCGGCGGGGTTCTGCGCGGGCATACTTTCCACTACAGCCGCCTGGAAACCGCAATGCAGCAGACAGGGCGCAGCAGCCGGCCCGGTGCCGCCGTGCAGGCCGACCGCGGCGAGGCCCTGTACCGGCACGGCAGCGTGCAAGCCAGCTATTTCCATGCCTGGTTTGCATCCTGCCCGCGTGCCGTTGCGCGCCTGCTGGGCGCAGCGGCCTGAGAATCCGTAGCCAACATGAATCAGCCGTCCTCATCATCAATCTCCATGCCGCGGACCGAACTCATCGTGGGCGGCCAGAAAAGCGGCAAGTCGCGCCGTGCCGAGCTGCTGGCCCGCGACTGGCTGGCCGGCGCTGCCGGCCGCGAAGCCGCCCTGGTGGCCACCGGCCAGGCCTGGGATGCGGAAATGCATGCGCGCATTGCCCGCCACCAGCGCGACCGGGCCGAGCGCGTGCCGGGCATGGCCACCATCGAGGAGCCGCGCGACCTGGCGGCCGTGCTGGCCGTGCACAGCGCGCCGCACCGCCTGCTGGTCGTCGACTGCCTGACGCTGTGGCTGACCAACTGGCTGATGCCGGCCATGAAGGAGCATGAGCAAAAAAAAGCCTCCAGTGCAGTCCTGGAAAGCGCAGGATGCTCTTTTTCTGAAAGCGCTTTCGCAGGCGCCGGGCCCGGTGATACTGGTCAGCAACGAGATCGGCCTGGGCGTGATTCCGCTGGGCGCCGACGTGCGTGCCTTTGTCGATGCGCTGGGCACGTTGAACCAGCAGGTGGCAGCGGCCTGCGACCGCGTGACTTTGATGGCTGCAGGCCTGCCTTTGCAACTGAAATGAAGAAATCCGTATACAGCCGCTGGTGGATGCGCGGTGCTGCGGCACTGGCCCTGTGTGGTCTGGCGGCTTCGGCTGCGGCCGTGCCGCTGGTGGCGCCCCAGGCCGTTACCGACGACCGGGGCCGGACCATCGAGCTGCCCCGCAACCCGCAGCGCATCGTGAGCCTGCTGCCTTCGCTGACCGAAAGCGTCTGCGCGCTGCAGATGTGCGACCGTCTCGTGGGCGTGGACCGCTATTCGAACTGGCCCGCATCGGTGCGCAAGCTGCCGGTGCTGGGCGGCGGCATAGATCCCAACATCGAGGCCGTGGTGGCCATGAAGCCCGACGTGGTGCTGCTGTCGCGCGCGGCCCGCGTGGCAGACCGCCTGGAGGCGCTGGGCCTCCAGGTCGTTGTGGTCGAGGTCAATTCGCAGCAGGGTGTGCACAAGGCTCTGGCGCGGCTGGCGCGCCTGCTGGGCGTGCCCGAGGCCGAGGCGGAAAAGGTCTGGCGCGAGATCAATGCCGGCGTGGATGCGGCTGCGCAGTCCGTGCCCGCGTCGGCGAAAAACGCCCGCGTCTATTTCGAGGTCAACCGCGGGCCGTATGCGGCCGGACCGCAGTCCTTCATCGGCGAGACGCTGGCCCGCCTGGGCGTGCGCAACGTGGTGCCGCCCGAGCTGGGGCCGTTTCCGCGCCTGAGCCCGGAATTCCTGCTGCGCGCCAACCCCGACGTGATCATGATGGGCAGCCGCAGCATGCAGGTGGCCTCGTCCTATCCGGGATGGGAACGGCTGGCGGCGGTGCAGCACCGGCGCGTCTGCGTGTTTGCGCAGGACGAGGCCGACATCATCGTGCGCCCCGGCCCGCGCATGGCCGAGGCGGCGCGATTGATGGCACGCTGCCTGGCGGACACACTGGGCTCCGCCAAGTGAATGCCCCGAGCGACATGGGCCCGGGCCTGCCCCGCAGCCGCTGGCTGGCACTGGTGCTGGCCGCAATGACCGCACTGCTGCTGGCCGTGGGCGCCAGCGTGGGCAGCACCGGCTGGGAGAGCGTGCTGCGCATGCGCGACGACCCGGTGGCCTGGCAGATCGTGACCGACATCCGCCTGCCGCGCTCGGCCGGCGCCTGGCTGGCCGGCGCGCTGCTGGGGCTGGCGGGCGCGGTGGCGCAGGGGCTGTTCCGCAACCCGCTGGCCGAGCCCTACCTGCTGGGCAGCGCGGCGGGCGCGGCGCTGGGCAGCGCCATCGGCCTCGTGGCCATGGGCACGGCGCTCACCGGCCTGGACATCTGGCACCGTCTGGGCATGACCGGCATGGCCTTCGCGGGCGCCGCCGGCGCCGTGCTGCTGACGGTGGCGCTGGCGCGCAATGTGCAGAGCACGCTGCGCCTGCTGCTGGCGGGCGTGATCGTCGGCGTGGTGCTGGGCGCCGTGCGCGACCTGATCGAGCTGCGCCACCCCGACATCCTGCAGGCCATGCAAAGCTTCGTGCTCGGCACCTCGGCCTTCGTGGGCTGGAGCGGCTGCGCGCTGATGCTGGCCGTGTGGCTGCTGTGCTCGCTGGGAGCCTGGGCCTTCTCGCGCGTGCTCGACGGGCTGACGCTGGGCGAGGCCACGGCGCACAGCCTGGGCCTGCCGCTGGCGCCCATGCGCTATGGCCTGGTGCTGGTGCTGGCGCTGGCCACGGGCACCTCGGTGGCGCAGACGGGATTGATCGCCTTCGTGGGCCTGGCTGCGCCGCACCTGGTGCGCAGCCTGGTGCGCGTGGGCCATGGCCGCAGCATCCTCCTGGCCGGCGCCATGGGCGGCGTGCTGCTGCTGGCGGCCGACATCCTGGCGCGCTGGCTGATCGCGCCGCAGGAGCTGCCCGTTGGCGTGCTCACCGCGGCGCTGGGCGGCACCTACCTGCTGTGGCGCATGCACCGCCGCACCGCGGGCGGAGGCCTGGGATGAGCGCCATGCCACAGACCGCCATCGCGGCCGAAAAGGTCAGCGCCCGGGTGCACCGCAAACCCATCCTGCACGACGTGACGGCGCGCTTTGCCACGGGTCGCTGGACCAGCATCGTCGGCCCCAACGGCGCGGGCAAGTCCTCGCTGCTCAAGGTGCTGTGCGGCCTGTGGCCGGCGCATTCGCTGCAGGGCGGGGTGCAGCTGCAAGGCCAGCCCCTGCAGCGCTGGCCGCGCCGCGAGCGCGCACGAGCGCTGGCCTGGCTGGGCCAGAGCGAGACCGCCACCGACGAGCTGACCAGCTACGACGTGGCCATGCTGGGCCGGCTGCCGCACCAGGCCTGGCTGGCCTCGCCCTGCGACGAGGACCATGCCGTGGTGCGCCGGTGCCTGCAGGCCACCCAGGCCTGGGACTGGCGCCACCGGCCGCTGGCCGAGCTGTCGGGCGGCGAGCGCCAGCGCGTGCTGCTGGCCCGCGCGCTGGCCGTGCAGGCGAAGGTGCTGCTGATGGACGAGCCGCTGGCCAACCTCGATCCGCCGCACCAGGCCGACTGGATGCTCATCGTGCGCGCGCTGGTGGCCCGGGGCACCACCGTGGTCAGCGTGCTGCACGAGCTGTCGGTGGCGCTGCAGGCCGACGACATGCTCATCCTGCAGGCCGGCCGGGCCGTGCACCACGGCGCCTGCGCCGACCCCGCCACCCATGCCGCGCTGGAGGCCGTGTTCGAGCACCGCATCCAGGTGCGGCAGCTCGACGGCCAGTGGCTGGCCCTGCCGCGCACGATGCGCAATTGACTGGAAAGGAAACCATGCATATCGAAACCCCTCCCACCGAGAAGCCCTACGAGAAGCCCGAGGGCGAGCGCCGCGGCCTGGTCATCGTCAACACGGGCGACGGCAAGGGCAAGAGCACGGCGGCCTTCGGCCTGGCCTTCCGCGCCACGGGCCGCGGCAAGGCCGTCAAGGTGTTCCAGTTCATGAAGGTGCCCACGGCGCGCTTTGGCGAGCACCGCCTGGCCGAGCAGGTGGGCCTGCCCATCGAGGGCCTGGGCGACGGCTTCAGCTGGAAGAGCAAGGACCTGGAGCAGTCGGGCCAGCTGGCGCGCGACGGCTGGGAAAAGGCCAGGGCCGCGATCCTGGGCGGCGAGTATTTCCTGGTCGTGCTCGACGAAATCACCTATCCGCTGATCTACGGCTGGCTGCCGCTGCAGGAGGTGCTGGACACGCTGGCCGCGCGGCCCAGGGGGGGTGCATGTCTGCCTGACCGGCCGGCGCTGCCCGCAGGAGATCATCGACGTCGCCGACACGGTGACCGAGATGAAGCTGGTCAAGCATGCCTTCCAGGCCGGTATTCCGGCCCAGCGCGGCATCGAGGACTGAGGCCGTGGCATTGCTCTGCTGCCACCTGCCCACGCCGCTGGGCGAGATGCTGGCCGTGGCGTCGGACCGGGGCCTGTGCCTGCTCGAGTTCGACACCCAGCAGCGTGCAGATCGGGAATTGGCACAGGTCGAGGCCGCGCGCGGCGGCCCGGCGCAGGAAGGCAGGAACGCCACTCTTGACCAGCTGGCCGTGGAGCTGGCCGAGTATTTCGCGGGGCGGCGGCAGCGCTTCGGCGTGCCGCTGGACCTGGTGGGCACGCCGTTCCAGATCGCGGCCTGGCAGGCGCTGCTGCATATTCCCTACGGCCGCACGCGCAGCTATGCCGAGCAGGCGCGCGCCATCGGCCGGCCCACGGCCACGCGCGCCGTGGCGGCGGCCAACGGGCAGAACAAAATCTCCATCGTCGTGCCCTGCCACCGCGTGATCGGCAGCGACGGCAGCCTCACCGGCTTTGGCGGCGGTCTGCCGCGCAAGCGCGCGCTGCTGGCGCTGGAGAGCGGGGCGAAGCAGCGCGACTGGATCAGCGACGCAGGCCGACCCGCCTGCCGCTGAAAGGCTCACAATCGAACCATGCCCGAAAACACCGCTCCTTCCACGATCGCCGCCACGCCCTTCACCGAGGCCGAGCGCGCCGCCGTCTACCGCGCCATCTACGAGCGCCGCGACATGCGCCACTTTGCCGGCGGCACCGTGCCCGAGGAGGTGCTGCTGCGCCTGCTGCGCGCCGCGCACCATGCGCCCAGCGTGGGCTTCATGCAGCCGTGGCGCTTCATCCGCGTCAAGAGCCGTGCGCTGCGCGAGGGCATCCATGCGCTGGTCGAGGAGGAGCGCGTGCGCACCGCCCAGGCGCTGGGCGAGCGCGAACAGGATTTCATGAAGCTCAAGGTGCAGGGCGTGCTCGATGCGGCCGAGGTGCTGGTCGTGGCCATGCCGCCGGGGCGCGAGGCGCATATCTTCGGCCGCCGCACGCTGCCCGAGATGGACATCGCCAGCACCGCCTGCGCCATCGAGAACCTGTGGCTGGCCGTGCGCGCCGAGGGGCTGGGCATGGGCTGGGTGTCGATCTTCGAGCCGCAGGCGCTGGCCGCGCTGCTGCGCATGCCCGCCGGCGCGCACCCGCTGGGCGTGCTGTGCCTGGGGCCTGTCGAAGCCTACTATGCCGAGCCCATGCTGCAGCAGGAGAAATGGGCCTGCCGCGCGCCGCTGCAGGACATGCTAATGGACGACGTCTGGACCGAGGAGCCGCCCGCGGCATGACGACGATCACCTGGACGGAACTGCTGGCCTGGTCGTTCAGCCCGCTGGGCTGGCTGTACCGGGCGCTCATGGCCGCGCCGGAGGCGGCCATCCTGTGGTCGCGGAACGTGCTGTGCGCGCTGATCGCCGTGCTGGTGGCCTTGCTGCTCGACCGGCTCTGGGGCGAGCGCCCGCATGGCTGCACCCGGTGGTCTACATGGGCAAGGCGCTGGGTGCGATAGGAAAAATCATAGCGCCTCGCGCCGAGCATCCAAGGGATTGGATGCGGTTCATATTGGGAATGGTTGGCTGGTGCGTGCTGGCAGCTATGGTTTTTGTTGCCTACTGGCTGATCCTGTTCCTGCTGCCCTACGACCCCTGGTGGCTGATCGGCGTGTGCATGGGCGTGCTGCTCAAGCCGCTGCTGGCCTGGCGCATGCTGCGGGACGAGGTGCTGGCCGTCGAGGCTGCGCTGCAGCAGTCGCTGGCGGCGGGCCGCGAGCGGCTGTCGTGGCTGGTCAGCCGCGATACCGCGCAGCTCGACGCCGCCACGGTGCGCGAGAGCGCCATCGAGACCCTGGCCGAGAACCTGTGCGACTCGGTCGTCGCGCCGCTGTTCTGGTTTGCCGTGGCCGGCCTGCCGGGCGCGGCCGTCTACCGCCTGGCCAACACGGCCGACGCCATGTGGGGCTACCCCGGCTGGCGCGGCGAGGGCGACCGGCGCCGCCACTGGCAGTGGGCCGGCAAGTGGGCGGCGCGGGCCGACGATGTGCTGAACTGGATTCCGGCGCGCCTCACGGCCGCATGGCTGGCGCTGGTGGCCGGCGGCGTGCCCTGGCAGGCGCTGCGGCGCGATGCGCGCGTCACCCCGTCGCCCAACGGCGGCTGGCCCATGGGCGCGATGGCGCTGGCGCTGGGCGTGCATTTGTCCAAGCCCGGGGTCTACCAATTGAACCCGCAGGGCGCGGCGCCCGGTTCCGCCGACCTGCGGCGGGCCGTGCATCTGGCGTCCACGGTGATTGCGGCGCAGGCGGGGTGTGCGCTGGCAGCTATCGTTCTGCTGGCGCTATGGCGAGTACTGCTCCATGGCTGAGGGCATGCACGGCGGCACCGATGCGCTGGGCGTGCCGGCGCACGACTTCTCCACCAACCGCAACGCCTGCGGACCCTGCCCCGTGGCCCTGGCCGCGCTGCAGGCCGCGCATGCGGCGCAGTATCCCGATCCGCTCTACACCCACCTGCGCGCGCGGCTCGCGGCCTTCCACGCGGTGGCCGTGGGGCGCATCCTGGTTGGCGGCAGCAGCAGCGAGCTGATCCACCGGCTGACCCAGCATGCCGTGCGCAGCGGCGCCCAGGCCGTCGCGCTGCCGCGGCACCACTATGGCGACTATGCGCAGGCGGCGCGCGTCTGGGGGCTGCGGCCGGCTGAGCGGGGCGGGTTGCACTGGCTCTGCGAACCGTCGAGCCCGCTGGGGCAACTGGAGGTATTCCCCGAGCCGACCGGCGATGGCTGGCAGGTGCTGGACTGCGCCTACCGCCCGCTGTGGCTGGACGGCGGGCCGCCGCAGCGCGGCCTGGATCACCTGTGGCAAATCTGGACGCCCAACAAGGCCCTGGGCATGACGGGCGTGCGCGCCGCGTATGCGATTGCGCCGCTGCATGCCACGGACGACGAACTGGACGCGCTGCGCGCGTTGGCGCCGTCCTGGGTGGTGGGCGCGCATGGCGTGGCCCTGCTCGAGGCCTGGACGACCAAGCAGGCGCAGCAATGGCTGGCGGGCAGCCTGCAGACCTTGCGCGACTGGAAGCGCCAGCAGCTCGCGCTGTGCGGGCGGCTGGGCTGGCAGGTGGTGCCCGGCCATGTGGCGAATTACTTCGTGGCGCGGCTGCCGCTGGCCGAAGCGGCAGTACAGCAACGCCTGGCCCCCTTGCGCGCGCAGGGCGTCAAGCTGCGCGACTGCACGAGTTTCGGCCTACCCGGCCACGTGCGCCTGGGCGTGCTGCCGCCCGCATCGCAGGCCGCGCTGGAGCAGGCCTGGCAAGCCATCGAGAACCAAGCGATATGAACGACAGGATCCAACTGCCCCGGCCCCTGCCGGGCCGGCGCCCGGCGCTGTGCGTGATGGTGCTGGGCACCAGCAGCGGCGCGGGCAAGAGCTGGGTGGCCACGGCGCTGTGCGCCTGGTACCGGGCGCAGGGCTACAAGGTCGCGCCCTTCAAGGCGCAGAACATGAGCAACAACGCGCGCGTGGTGGCCACACCGGACGGCCGCTGGGGCGAGATCGGCACCGCGCAGTACCTGCAGGCGCTGGCCGCGGGCGCCGTGCCCGACGTGCGCATGAACCCGCTGCTGCTCAAGCCCGAGGCCGACACGCACAGCCAGGTCGTGCTGTTCGGCCGGGTGGACGAAGCCCTCAGCCGCATGCCCTGGCGCGGCCGCAGCCTCCAGGTCTGGCCGCAGATCGCGCAGGCGCTGGACGAGCTGCGCGCCGAGAACGACGTGGTGGTGATCGAGGGCGCAGGCTCGCCGGCCGAGATCAACCTGCATGCCAGCGACGTGGTCAACATGCGCGTGGCCAGGCACGGCGGCGCGCACTGCCTGCTGGTGGCCGACATCGACCGCGGCGGCGCGTTTGCCCACCTGTACGGCACCTGGGCGCTGCTGCCTGAAGGCGAGCGGCAACTCATCCAGGGCTTTGTGCTCAACAAGTTCCGCGGCGACGCGAGCCTGCTCGCGCCGGCGCCGCAGATGCTGCAAGAGCTGACGGGCGTGCCCACCGTGGCGACCATCCCCATGCAGTTCCAGCACGGCCTGCCGGAAGAGGACGGCGTGTTCGACGACCGCGGCAGCGCGGGCGGCGGGCAGGCCGTGCACACCACGATCGCCATCGTGGCCTACCCGCGCATCAGCAACCTGGACGAATTCCAGCCGCTGCTGCAGGTGCCGGGCGTGCGCGTGGTCTGGGCGCGCAGCCCGGCCCAGCTGGCCGGTGCGGACTGGGTGATCCTGCCGGGCTCCAAGGCCACGGCGGCGGATCTCGCCTGGATGCGCGCCCAGGGGCTGGATGCCGCCGTAGCGCAGCATGCCGGGGCCGGCCGGCGCGTGCTCGGTATCTGCGGCGGCCTGCAGATGCTGGGCGAGGCGCTCATCGACCTGCACGGCGTGGACGGCAATGCCGCGGGCCTGGGCCTGCTGCCGCTGGCCACGCTGTTCGCGCCCGCCAAGACCGTGCAGCCGGCCAGGCACGAACTGCCGGCCCTGCGCGCGCCCTGGCAGGCGCTGTCGGGCGTGCAGGTGCAGGGCTACGAGATCCACCACGGCCGGACCCAGTTGCGAGCCGACATGCAGGCCGGGGCCTCGGCCCAGGCCCGGGAACTGCTGACCGGCATGCTCTGGCAAAGCGGCGATGGCGCCGTGCTGGGCACCTATCTGCATGGACTGTTCGAGAACGCTGCCGTCATCCATGCGCTGTTCGGCCAGGGCGCCCCCAGCCTGGAGCAGGTGTTTGCCCGGCTGGCGAAGGGCGTGTCGCAATGGTTCGCCCCGGAGGCGGGCGCCGGAACCTGAGCTATCTCAAGGCATTGGACCGGCAATGCCGGCATGCTGTGCGTGAACGCAGCTGTAGGCCGAGGCCTGCATGGGCTGATGGGGTGTGCCGATAAAAGCGGTCCAGGAAAACCCGCATGCTTGATTGCGTTGTTCACCCAATGAGAATGGAGTTACAGATGACCGGCTTTGGAATTCGTACTTTTCAATTGGCGATCGGCGCGCTGGCGCTGACAGTGGCTGGCTGGGCCGGGGCACAGGCTGCCGACACTGCGGCTCCGGCATCGGCACCCGAGGCGGCTGCGGCCAAGCCCGCACCCAAGGCGCAAAAGCACCACCAGCACAAGAAGCGCAACTATGCGAGCCCCGCGGAGCGCGAAGCTGCCGCCGTCAAGGAAGAAGCGCGCCGCGGCCGCCTGGGCGATGGCAAGAGCGCCAGCCAGTATGAGCAAAACGCCCTGGCACGCTGCAATGTCTTCAAGACCGACCTGGACCGCCAGGCCTGCGTGGGCCGCATCCAGAACGGCCAGACCAGCGGCTCCGTCGAAGGCGGCGGCACGCTGATGGAGTACACCCAGCAGGTGCCCGTGAACCAGTAAGCGGCTCTATGCGCGCAAAAAAAGGCTCCTGCGGGAGCCTTTTTGTTTTCGGATGACGCTTTGTCACTGTGGCTTGAGCCAGGCCCACAGTGCCAGGCCCATCAGCAGCCACAGAATGACGATGAGCACGGCGCCGGCCCGGCTTTGGGGCTTGGCGCCCTCGGCCTGCATCCAGGCGTCGGCCTGCTGGCGGCATGCCGTCAGCACATCGGCTGGCAGCAGCCTGACGGTCAACCAGATCAGGGCCGGCAGCAGCAGGACATCGTCCACATAGCCGAGCACGGGAATGAAGTCCGGAATCAGATCGATGGGGCTCAGCGCATAGGCCACCACGAACAGACCCAGTGCCTTGGCATACCAGGGCGTGCGGGGATGCCTGCCGGCGAACCAGAGCGTGACGCCGTCGCGTTTGACACGCCTGGCCCAGGTCTTGAGGGTATTGCCGATGCTCATGGTTGGCGCAGGGGCTGCACTTCGATGGTGAGATGCGAAAGCTCGTGGATATGGGCCAGCTGCGCCTTGTAGTGGGCGGGCTCTTTCGGGTTGGGGGCGGTCAGCGCCACAATGGCCGCGAAATGGCCCGGCCCTACCTGCCATACATGCAGATCGGTGAGCTGGCTTTCGGATGCGGCCAGGGCCTCCCGGATTTCCTGCTGTACCTGCTGTCCTTCGCGGCCGGCGTCCAGCAGCACGCTGCCCGCATCCTGGACCAGGCCCCATGACCACCGCGCAATGACCAGGGCGCCGACCACGCCCATGGCAGGATCGGCCCAGGCCCATCCATAGCTGCGACCCAGCAGCAGGGCAGCGATGGCCAGGACCGAAGTCAGCGCATCGGCCAGCACATGCAGATAGGCCGCGCGCAGATTGTTGTCCCGGCCCTTGCCATGGTGGCCGCCATGGTGATCATGGTCATGATGGTGGTGGGCGTGGTGGTGATGGCCGTGGTGCGCATGGTCGTCCTTGAGCAGCCAGGCACAGGCCAGGTTGACGAGCAGGCCCGCTGCGGCCACGGCGGTGGCCTGGTCGAAATCGATAGGGACGGGCTGGGTGAGCCGAACCAGGCTTTCCCAGCCGATCAGCAGCGCGATCAGCGCCAGGACGATGGCACTGGCAAATCCGGCCAGATCGCCGAGCTTGCCGGTGCCGAAGGTGAAGCGGGGGTTGCCGGAGTGGCGGCTGGCAAAGCGATAGGCCAGGGCGGCAATCAGCATGGCCCCCGCATGGGTGGACATGTGCCAGCCGTCGGCCACGAGGGCCATGGAGCCATAGACCGTGCCGGCCGTGATCTCGGCCAGCATCATGGCGGTGGTCAGGGCGATCACCATCCAGACCTTGCGCTCGTTGCGTCTGTGGTCGCTGCCGAGAAAGACGTGGTCGTGGCCGGAGGCCACCGCGGAGGAGGTTGCATGCATGCTCATGGCCGGGTTCCTGATGCCGATGCCTTCATTTCATGTAGGAGCGGATGACCTCGATCATCTCTTCGCCGCCGTGGCGGCGCCCGGCGTCGTCGGTGGCTTCCAGCACATGCTCGCGCAAATGGTCTTCCATCACTTCCACGGTCAGCCCGCCGACCGCGCCGCGCACCGATGCAATCTGGCGCAGCACCTCGATGCAGGCTGCATCGGTTTCCAGTGCACGTTCGATGCCTTCCAGCTGTCCCTTGATGCGGCGCACCCGGGCAATCAATTTGTCTTTCTGACGAGCGGTGTGGGACATGGCAGATGGGACGAAAAATAGTATGGGGGGCTATATTAATAAGCTGAAGCCGTCCCTGTTGCCATGCAGGACAATCCGCCCTCCGCAGGAGGCGGCAGGAAAATCCGATGGAATAAATCGCCTCGCCCGGCTGTTTACTGCAGGTCAACACCAAGGAGACATTCCATGACCCGCCTTGCTTCTCTTTCCGTTCTTGCTTCGGCCCTGCTGGCAGCCTGCTCGAGCGCTTATGTCGGCCAGCCCAGCTCCCCGGCCACGACTTTGAACGGCGTGCTGGTCGGCCCCAGCCAGATGACGCTCTATGTATTCGACCGCGATGCGGCAGCCGGTGCAGGCAAGAGCGTCTGCAACGGCGGCTGCGCCACCAACTGGCCGCCGCTGATGGCGCCTGCCAGCGCCTCGGCCATTGGCGACTGGAGCGTGGTGACGCGCGACGACGGGGGCCGGCAATGGGCCTACAAGGGGCGCCCGCTCTACTACTGGAGCAAGGACGCCAAGCCGGGCGACAGGACGGGCGACGGCTTTCTCAACAACGCATGGCATGTCGCCAAGCCCTGAGCCTGCGTGCAGGTAGAAGCCGCCATTGCCCATATTCCCCGCCTGCGCCGCTATGCACGGGCGCTGGTGGGGGATGCCGCCCGTGCCGACGATCTGGTGCAGGACACTCTGGAGCGCGCCTGCCAGAAGTGGGCACTATGGTGCCCGCCCGAGGCCGGTTCTGCCACCGAAGTCCAGGCAGCGCTGCGCAGCTGGCTGCTCACGCTGATGCACAACCTGTACGCCAACCAGTGGCAGCAGGCGGCGCGCCAGCGCACGGTGGACTGGGACGATGCCTGGGACGGCGGGCACGATCCCACATCGCAGATGGCGCTGCGCCTGGACCTGGAGCGTGCGCTGGCGCTGTTGGCGCCGCAGGCGCGCGAAGTGCTGCTGCTAGTGGGGATGGAGCAGCTGAGCTATGCCGAAACGGCGCAGATGCTGGGCATTCCGATAGGAACCGTGATGTCGCGCCTCGCGCGTGCACGTGAACAGCTCAGGCGCCTGATGGAAGGGGCCGCACCTTCCCGGACTGTGTTGAAAGCTGTCAAATGACGGGGAATCTATCAATGACCGCGGGCCGCCCTGATGAAACCATGCTCCATGCCTGGGTGGACGGAGAACTTGCACCGGCAAGCGCTTCGGAAGTGGCGCAGTGGCTGGCGGAGAACCCCGACGAGGCGGCACGCATGGCCGCCATTCAGGCCCAGCGCGCCGGCCTTCAGGCCCTGCATACCCAGCTGCTGGATGAGCCCGTTCCCCCCCCAGCTGCGCCGCGCGCTGCGCAGGCCGCTGCAATGGCAGTGGCCGCATGCGCTGGCCGCCGGCCTGATGCTGGGTGTGGGTTTGGGCATAGGCTACGGCCTGGGCGGAAGAGAGCATGCCGATATGGCGACTCGGGCGCGCGCCGTGCCGGCTTTCG
The DNA here is from genome assembly GCF_040187735.1 of Comamonas sp. w2-DMI. Classification (NCBI taxonomy): domain Bacteria; kingdom Pseudomonadati; phylum Pseudomonadota; class Betaproteobacteria; order Burkholderiales; family Comamonadaceae; genus Comamonas; species Comamonas sp. w2-DMI. Next base: position 249,555 of record NZ_JBANEL010000003.1, read on the forward strand.
CGCGCGAGGCGGTGGCTGCGCATGCGGTCTATGTACCCGAGCAGCGCCATCCGGTAGAGGTTGCCGCGCAGCAGCAGGCCCATCTGGTGCAGTGGCTGTCCAAGCGCCTGGGCGTGCCGCTCAAGGTGCCCGCGCTTGACGCACTGGGCTACCACCTGGTCGGCGGGCGCCTGCTGCCCGGAGAGGCGGGGCAGTCGCGGGCACAGTTCATGTACGAGGATGCGGCCGGCCGGCGTGTGACGCTGTATGTGTCGGTGCTGGCCCGGACGGGTGGTGTGAAAGCGCCGGCAAGCTTCCAGTGGACCGAGGAGGGCGCGACGCACGGCTTTTACTGGGTGGACGGGCGGCAGGGCTATGCCGTGAGTGCGGCCTTGCCCCGCGACCAGCTCTATGCGCTGGCGGAGGCCATTTATCGGCAGCTGGATTGAGCAGGACATAGCCCATGCGCATGGGCTATGTTTCGAGGTGCCTTAAGCCAGCTTGAACGGCAGCTCGCGCAGCGGCTTGCCCGTGAGTCGCGCCACGGCATTGGCAAAGGCCGGCGCCAGCGGCGGTACCCCCGGCTCACCCATGCCCGTGGGCGCATCGGCGCTGGGAACGATGTGCACGGCCACCGTGGGCATGTCGGTCAGGCGGGCCACGGTGTAGTCGTTGAAGTTGCCCTGTTCGACCACGCCGTCCTTGAAGGTGATGGCCGCGCCCAGCAGGCACATGCCCAGGCCCATCAGCGCGCCGCCCTGCACCTGGGCCTCCACGCTCTTGGGGTTGACCGCGAGGTTGCAGTGCACGCCGGCGGTGACGGCATGCAGTTTGGGCACGCCGTCCTGCACCGAGGCCTCGACCACGTAGGCCACGACCGACTCGAAGGACTCGTGCACCGCCACGCCCCAGGCGCGGCCTTGCGCCAGCTGGCGCTTGCCATAGCCGGATTTGTCCACGGCCAGCTTCAGCGCGGCGGCATGGCGCGTATGCTTGTCGCCGAACTGCTTGAGGCGGTACTCGACCGGGTCCTGGTTCGTGGTGCGGGCGATCTCGTCGATCAGCGTCTCCATCACGAAGGCGGTGTGGGTCGAGCCCACGCTGCGCCACCACAGCACCGGTGCATTGAGCACCGGGTGGTGCACCGACAGGCGCATGGGCACGTCGTAGGGCTCCTTCATGCCTTCGACGGCCGTGCCGTCCACGCCGTTCTTGACCATGAAGCCCTCGAAGGCCGTGCCGTGGGCGATGGACTGGCCGACGATGACATGGTCCCAGGCCAGCACCCGGCCCTGGTCGTCGAAGCCGATCTCGGCGCGGTGCAGGTGCATGGGGCGATAGTAGCCGCCCTTCACATCGTCCTCGCGGCTCCAGACCATGCGCACCGGCGCATCCAGGCCAGCCGCGCGCGCGGCCTTGGCGATCTGGCAGGCCTCGGCCACGTAGTCGCTGGTGGGCGTGGCGCGGCGCCCGAACCCGCCGCCGGCCATCTGCACGTTCACTTGCACGTTCTTCGGCTCTACGCCGAGGATGCGCGCAGCCGTCGCGGCCTCCCAGCCCGGCGCCTGCGTACCCAGCCACAGTTCGGCCCGGGTGGCCGCGCCCTGGCCCGAGAGGCGCACGGTGCAGTTGAGCGGCTCCATGGGTGTGTGCGCCAGGTAGGGGAAGAGGTATTCCGCGCTGATCTTGTGCGGTGCGCTGCCAAGTTTGGAAACGTCGGCGTCGTACTTGAGCGCGCCGGGTTTCTGCGCCAGCTCGCGGTATTGGGCGAGCTGCTGCGCCGAATCGACCTTGCCGACGCCCGCGCTGTCCCACTCGATCTTGAGCGCATCGCGCCCCTGCTTGGCGGGCCAGTAGCCGTCGGCCAGCACGGCCACGGTCTCGCCGCCGTGCACGCTGGGCACGCGCAGCACGGCGCGCACGCCCTTGATGGCCTTGGCGGCGCTGTCGTCGACCGACACCGGCTTGCTGCCGTAGACCGGCGGGTGCGCGACCAGGGCGGTGAGCATGCCAGGCAGGCGGGTGTCGATGCCGTAGGCCTGCATGCCGCTGGACTTGGCGCGCGCATCGATGCGGCCGGTGGCCCGGCCGATGATGCGGAAGTCCTTGGGGTCCTTGAGCGCCACGGCCTGCGGCACGGGCAGCTTCATCGCGGCGTCGGCCAGCTCGCCGTAGCCGAGCTTCTTGCCGCGCGGGCCGATCACCTGGCCGGCCTGGGTGCGCAGCGTGTCGGCCGGCACGTTCCAGCGCTGGGCCGCGGCCGCCAGCAGCATGGCGCGGGTGCGGGCGCCCAGCTCGCGGTACTGCGTGTACGAGTGCTTGATCGCGGTGGAGCCGCCGGTGAGGTGAAAGCCCATCACCGGGTCCACGTAGGCCGGGTCGGCGTTGCCGTGCGTGCTGCGCACCTGGGACCAGTCGGCGTCCAGCTCCTCGGCCAGCACCATGGGCAAGCCGGTCTGCACGCCCTGGCCGAAATCGAGGCGGTTGATGGTGACGGTGACGATGCCGTCGCGGTCGATGTGGACGAACGCGGCCGGCTGCTGCGTGGGCTTGAGGCCCGCATTGGCGCCATTCGCGGCCTCGCCACCGGCCTGGGCCAGCACGGCGGCGGGAAAGGCGCCGAGCGCAAAGCCCGAGGCGGTGGCGATCTTGAGGAAGCTGCGGCGCGAGGTACCGCTATCGGTGTCAGCCCCGTCCATCAGCGTGCGCAGGCCTTGCGGCATGTCGTGGAGCATGTCGGTGGTGATGTGCATGGTGGTTGCTCCGGGTGTCAGGCCAGGGTCTTGGCGGCGTCGTGGATGGCGGCGCGGATGCGCACGTAGGTGCCGCAGCGGCAGATGTTGCCGGCCATGGCGGCGTCGATGTCGGCGTCGCTCGGCGCCTTGTTGCCCTTGAGCAGCGCGGTGGCGCTCATGATCTGGCCGCTCTGGCAGTAGCCGCACTGAGCCACGTCGTGGCGCACCCAGGCGTCCTCGACGGCCTTGCCCACCTTGTCGCCGGCCTGGGCCTCGATGGTGCTGAGCTTCTGCCTCTCGGCGGCCGAGATGGGCGTGATGCACGAGCGGATGGCCTGCCCGTTCAGGTGCACGGTGCAGGCGCCGCACATGGCCATGCCGCAGCCGAACTTGGTGCCCTGCAGGCCCAGCGTGTCGCGCAGCGTCCAGAGGATGGGGGTGGAGGGGTCGACATCGACCGAGGTCGGCTTGCCGTTGAGGGTGAATTTCACGGGCATGGGGCGTTCTCTTTCTTCTCGCGGGTTGCGGGGCCCCGGTACACGTCGCGCGCGGGGGTGGCGAGCAGTGTGCCGCAGTCCGTTTGAAAGAAAAATATAGCCTATCTATCTAGGTTATCAAATTTTGCTTAACAATCGAAGGCATGAAGCCCGAGATCCTGGCCTCGCTGGCCGCCTTCGAGCAGGTGGCCCTGCACCGCAGCCTGACCTATGCCGCGCATGCGCTGGGCGTGACGCCGGCCGCGCTGTCGCAGACTATCAAGAAGCTGGAAGCGCGGCTGAATGTGCGCCTGTTCGAGCGCACCACGCGCAGCGTGAACCTGACCGAGGCGGGCCGCGCCTATCTGGAGCGCGTGGCCCCGGCGCTGGCCAGCCTGCAGAGCGCCACCGAGGACCTGCAGACCAGCGCCGGCGTGGAAGGCGGCACGCTGCGCCTGACCCTGGCCCACCCCGCAGGCCGCGTGCTGGTGGAGCCGCTGCTGGCCGAGTTCTTCGCCCGGCACCCGCACATCGCACTGGAGCTGGTCTACGACGACGGCTTCGTCGACATCGTGCGCGAGGGCTTCGACCTGGGCATACGCATAGGCGATTCGCTGGAGGGCGACATGATCGCGGTGCGGCTGACGCACGAATTCCGCATGTGCTGCGTGGCCACGCCCGCCTACCTGCAGGCGCACGGGCGGCCGCAGCACCCCGATGAGCTGGCCGCGCACCGCTGCATCAACTACCGCATGCGCAGCAGTGGCGCGGTCTACAAATGGGAATTCATGGTGGATGGCCAACTGACCGAGCGGTCCGTGCACGGCCCGCTGGTGGTCAACCACTGGGAGGCCGGCCTGCGCGCCGCGCTGGACGGCGTGGGCCTGACCATCGGCTGGAGCGAGTCGATGGCGCCGCTGCTGCAAAGCGGCGAGCTGGTGGAGGTGCTTGCTCCCTATTGCGCCATTTTTCCGGGCTTTTACGCCTACTACCCGCAGCGCGCGCATCTGCCGGTCAAGACACGGGTGTTCCTGGATTTTCTGACCCGGCGCTTGGGCCGTTCAATCTGAGGGCGCGCCTGCCCAGCTTCCTGCGGCCAGTACTTATGGTCTAGGTGCCGGCCTGCGGCTGGGCCTGAGCGCCTTGCAGGAAGGCGCGCTCCACCAGCGAGGCCAGTCCCGCCCGGGCCACGCGGCCGCGCCGCTCGGCATCGGCCAGGCCCAGGAACGTGGAAAGCCAGATCTCGGTCAATGCGGCCGCACTGAAATCAATGCGAAAGACCCCTTGCTGCTGCCCACGCAGGAAAAAAGCGTCCAGCCGCTGCTCCCAATCCGTGTACGAGTCTTCGGATGCCTCGGCATTGTTCCAGTAATAGGTCAGAAACGCGGCAAGTTCCCTGTGCTCGAGCTGGAGCGCGATAAGGCGCTGCAGTGCCTCACGCGGAGTGCCTTCCTCGAGTCTGGCCTGGGCCAGCGCACTGTCCATGGCTTTCAGCCCGTGATCTATGAGGCGGTCGACCAGTTGCTCGCGGGTGCGGCAGAAGCGGTAGAGCGTGGCCTTGCTGATGCCGATGGCCTTGGCCAGCTCCTGCAGCGAGGCGCGGGGATGGTTGACCATGGCGAGGGCCAGTGCGGACAGGATGCTGTTGTCTTGTGGGGCGCTTGCTGCAGCCATGGGAGTCGTCCTTGCGTGAGATGTAGTTATTGGAACAGAGAAGATTCAAATCTAGACAGGAACGAGTTCCTGAGTGCATTGCCTAGATTTTTGTCCTGTTAAAAATTCAGTTTCGGAAAATTGAATCAATTTAGATTCAATTGGTATTTTTGTATATCATTGCATCCTTTGTGGAATTTCTTGAACCGAAAAGGGTGGCAACAATGGCAATGCATCAAGAGAGACTGTGGCGGCCCATCGCTGCGGCAGCCATGGTGGTGCTGATGGCTGGCTGCGGTCAGCACCAGGCATCCGGGGGCGGACAGGACGAGAAGCCCGTGGCAGTGGACGTGATGGCGGTGCAGGCGCAGCGGCTGGAGCTGCGCAGCGAGCTGCCGGGACGTATCGAGCCGGTACGTGTGGCCGAGGTGCGCGCACGGGTGGCGGGCATTGTGCTGAGCCGGCATTTCGAGGAAGGCTCGGACGTCAAGGCGGGCGACGTGCTGTTTCGCATCGACCCGGCTCCGCTGCGCGTGGCGCTTTCACGTGCACAAGGGGAGCTGGCCAGGGCTGAAGCGGCCCTGGGTGAGTCGCAGGCGCTGGTGCGCCGTTACCAGCCGCTGGTGGAAGTCGAGGCCGTGAGCCGGCAGGACTTCGAAGCGGCCCAGGCCGCCTTGCGCAGTGCCCGGGCAGCGCGCCAGTCGGCCCAGGCCGAAGTGGATGCAGCCAGGCTGAATCTGGACTACGCCACGGTCAGGGCGCCGATTTCGGGGCGCATTGGCCGGGCGCTGGTGACCGAGGGTGCGCTGGTCGGCCAGGGCGAAGCCACGCCCATGGCACTCATCCAGCAACTGAGCCCCGTCTATGCCGATTTCCAGCAGTCGGTGGCCGAGGTGCAGCGCTTGCGGGCAGCCCTGGCAGAGGGGCGGCTGTCGCAGCACCAGGACAAGGGTGCGGAGATTGCGCTGACGGTGGAGGGCAGCGGCCAGCGGCGCCAGGGGCGGCTGATGTTTTCCGACGTGACAGTGGACCGCAACACGGGGCAGATGGCCTTGCGCGGCCAGTTCGACAACCGCGACGGCATGCTGCTGCCCGGCATGTATGTGCGCGTGACGGTGGGGCAGGGCGTGGACCCGGCAGCGATCCTCGTGCCGCAGCGCGCCGTGCAGCGCGGCGCGGACGGCAAGGCCCAGGTGCTGGTGGTCGATGCGCAGGATACGGTGCAGGCGCGTGCCGTGCAGACCGGAACCATGCACGGCGCGCAATGGCATATCACCGAGGGCCTGAAGCCCGGCGAGCGCGTGGTGACCGGCCGCATGGCGGCCGTACAGCCCGGAGCCAAGGTGAAAGCCAATGTGGTCTCCGCAGATGCAGCCCATGCCGGTGCGTCCTCGCCGGCCAGTCCCGCTGCCGATGCTGATGCAGCAGCGACGCCACAGGCCGGAGCCTGAGCTGCGGCTTGCAAGGAATCAACATGTCCAGATTTTTCATCAACCGCCCCAATTTCGCCTGGGTGGTTGCAATCTTCATCCTGCTTGCAGGGCTGCTGGCGATACCGGTGCTGCCGGTCTCGCAGTTCCCCAACGTGGCGCCGCCGCAGATCTCCATCTCGGCCACCTATCCGGGAGCATCGGCCACCACGGTGATGGAGTCGGTGACCAGCGTGATCGAGGAGGAGCTCAACGGCACCAAGGGCCTGCTGTACTTCGACTCCTCCAGCGGCTCCACCGGCCTGGCCGAGATCACCGCCACCTTCGCGCCGGGCACCGACCCCGCACTGGCCCAGGTCGAGGTGCAGAACCGCATCAAGAAGGCCGAGGCGCGGCTGCCCGCCGCAGTGATGCAGATGGGCCTGCAGGTCGAACAGGCCAGCGCCAATTTCCTGCTGATCTACTCGCTCACCTACAAGGGCGATGACACCGGCAAGAACGAGGTCCGGCTGTCCGACTTCGCCGTGCGCAACATCAACAACGAGATCCGCCGCGTGCCCGGCGTTGGCAAGGTGCAGTTCTTCGGTGCCGACGTGGCCATGCGGGTTTGGGTCGATCCGCGCAAGCTGCTGGGCTACGGGCTGTCGATCGCCGACGTGAATGCGGCCATCGCCGCGCAGAACGCCCAGGTCCCGGCTGGCAGCTTCGGCAGCCAGCCCGGTTCTGCCGAGCAGGAGCTGAGCGCCACCATCGCGGTCAAGGGCACGCTGAGTTCGCCCGAGGAGTTCGGCCGGATCGTGCTGCGCGCCCATGCCAACGGCTCGGTGGTGCATCTGGCCGATGTGGCGCGGCTGGAGGTGGGCCAGCTGGACTACAGCTTCTCGTCGCGCGAGGACGGACGCAAGGGCGTGGCGGCAGCCGTGCAGTTGGCACCGGGGGCCAACGCCATGCAGACGGCCAAGGCCGTCAAGGCCAGGCTGGCCGAGCTGTCGCAGAACTTCCCCAGCGATATCCAGTACGCCGTGCCCTACGACACATCGCGCTTCGTGGAGGTGGCCATCGGCAAGGTGATCCAGACCCTGGTGGAGGCCGTGGTGCTGGTGTTCCTGGTGATGTGGCTGTTCCTGCAGAACCTACGCTACACGCTGATTCCCACCATCGTGGTGCCGGTGTGCCTGGCCGGTACGCTGGGGGTGATGTATGCGCTGGGCTTTTCGGTCAACATGATGACCATGTTCGGCATGGTGCTGGCTATCGGCATCCTGGTGGACGATGCCATCGTGGTGGTGGAGAACGTCGAGCGCATCATGGCAGAGGAGGGGCTGTCGCCGCTGGCTGCCACCGTGAAAGCCATGCAGCAGGTGTCGGGGGCCATTGTCGGCATCACCCTGGTGCTGGTAGCGGTGTTCCTGCCGCTGGCCTTCATGAGCGGCTCGGTGGGCGTGATCTACCGCCAGTTCTCGCTGTCGCTGGCGGTGTCCATCCTGTTTTCGGGCCTGCTGGCTCTGACCTTCACGCCGGCACTGTGCGCCACGCTGCTCAAGCCCATCGCCCAGGGTCATCATGACGAGAAGAAAGGCTTCTTCGGCTGGTTCAATCGCCGGTTTGCGCAATTGACCGAGCGCTTCTCGGGCCTGAACCAGCGGCTGGTCAAACGCACGGGCCGCTACATGGTCATCTATGCGGCCATTGTGGGCGGCCTGGGCTTGGCCTACACGCGCATGCCGGAGTCCTTCGTGCCCTACGAGGACATGGGCTATTACATCGTGAGCGTGCAGCTTCCGCCGGGTGCGACCGAGGCCCGTACCGAAGCCATGGTGCGCGACATGGAGGCCTACGTCCAGAGCCGCCCCGCCACGGCGCAGGCCGAGTTCCTGATGGGCTACAGCTTCTCGGGCATGGGACAGAACGCGGCCCTGGCCTTCGTCACGCTCAAGGACTGGTCCGTACGCGGCGCCGGACAGGCCTCGTGGGACGAGGTCCAGGCCTTCAACCAGCGCTTTGCCAGCCTGGCCGACGGCTCGACCATGGCGGTGGATCCACCGCCCATCGACGGCCTGGGCAATTCGGGCGGCTTTGCGCTGCGGCTGCAGGACCGTGCCAACCTCGGCCGCGAGGCCCTGGTCGCCGCGCGCGACGAATTGCTGAAGAAGGCCAATGCCTCGCCGGTGATCGCCTACGCGATGATGGAGAACCTCGAGGATGCGCCGCAGCTGCGCCTGGACATCGACCGGCGCAAGGCCCAGGCCCAGGGCGTGAACTTCGCGACCATCAGCACGGCGCTGTCCACGGCCTATGGCTCGGCCGTGATCAACGAGTTTCCGAATGCCGGGCGCCTGCAGCGCGTGGTGGTGCAGGCCGACACGGCGGCGCGCATGCGGCCCGAGGACATCCTGAGCCTGTACGTACCCAACGAGCGGGGCGAGCAGGTGCCGCTGTCGTCATTTGCCTCGGTGGCCTGGGAAATGGGGCCGGTGCAGATCTCGCGCTACAACGGCTATCCGGCCTTCCGCATCGCGGGCGACGCCAGGCCCGGCCATACCACCGGCGAGGCCATGGCCGAGCTGGAGCGCATCATGGGAGAGTTGCCGCAGGGCATAGGCTACGAATGGACCGCGCTTTCCTACCAGGAAAAGGCCGCCGGCGCGCAGGCTCCCAAGCTGTTCGCCCTGGCCATCGTCGTGGTCTTCCTGCTGCTGGTGGCGCTGTACGAAAGCTGGAGCATTCCCGCGGCCGTGATGCTGATCGTGCCCATCGGCGCGCTGGGCTCGGTGCTGGCCACATCGGCCGTGGGCCTGGCCAACGACGTGTACTTCAAGGTCGGCCTGATCACCATCATCGGCCTGGCGGCAAAGAACGCCATCCTGATCGTGGAGTTCGCCAAGGACCTGCACGAGCGCGGCCATTCGCTGGCGGACGCGGCACTGCAGGCGGCCCGCCTGCGATTCCGTCCCATCGTGATGACCTCGCTGGCCTTCATCCTTGGCGTGGTGCCGCTGGCGCTGGCCACCGGCGCGGGCGCCTCCAGCCAGGCGGCCATCGGCATCGGCGTGATCGGCGGCATGCTCAGCGCCACCTTGCTGGGGGTGATCTTTGTTCCCATCTTTTTTGTCTGGGTGCTGTCGCTGTGGCGCCGCCATGAAACCGTTGAGGCGGGCGCTGCAGCAGCTCGCCAAGGAGAGTCCGCGTGACGCAAGGCCTTGTTTCCTCTCTTTCCTGGCGCCTGGCTGCTCTGGCCGCAGGCTTGGTGCTGGCCGGCTGCGCCTCGCTGGCGCCGGTCTACGAGCGTCCCATGGCGCCTGTTCCGGGTGAATGGCCTGCCGATGCCGAGGCCGTGCCGGACAGACCCTCTGCCGCCACGCTGCAATGGCAGTCCTTTGTGACCGATGAGGTCGTGCGGGCGCGCATCGCCCAGGCGCTGGCGCACAACCGCGACCTGCGCCAGGCAGTGCTCGATGTCGAAGCTGCGCGAGCCCAGTACGGCGTGCAAAGAGCCGACCGCCTGCCAGGCCTGGATCTGCAGGCCTCGGGCAGCCGCCAGCGCCTGCCTGGCGACCTGAGCGCCACGGGCCAGCCCATGGTTCAGAGCAGCTACCAGGCGGGCGTGGGGCTGGCGTCCTTCGAGCTGGACCTCTTCGGCCGGGTGCGCAATCTGTCGGAGGCTGCCCTGCAGGAATACCTGGCAACCGAGGAGGCAGCCCGCAGCGTGCAGATCAGCCTGGTGGCGGAAGTCATCCAGGCCTCGCTGGCACATGACGGTGCACGCCAACGTGTGGAGCTGGCACTGCGCACGCTGGCTTCGCGCGAAGCGGCGCTGCAGCTGGTGAAGCAGCGCCGCCAGATGGGGGTGGACACCGCGCTGGACCAGAACGAGGCGGAGGGGCTGGCCGAGCAGGCCCGTGCCGAGCTGGAGCGTGCCGAGCGGGAGTACCGGCAGGCGGGCAATGCGCTGGAGCTGCTGCTGGGTCAGCGTCCTGCGGACAGGGAGCGTGCCCTCGATGCCCTGCCACTGGTACAGGACATTGGTGCCGGCACGCCCGCCGAATTGCTGATCCATAGGCCGGACATCCGGGCGGCCGAACGACAGCTGCGGGCCCGCCATGCCAGCATCGGCGCGGCGCGCGCGGCATTCTTTCCGCGCATCACGCTGACAGGCTCTTTCGGCAGTTCCAGCGCTCAACTGTCGGACCTGTTCGGCGGCGGCCAGCGCAGCTGGTCCTTTCTGCCGCAGCTTCAGCTGCCGCTGTTCGATGGCGGCCGCAACCAGGCCTCTCTGGACCTGGCCAGGGTGCGCAAGGACATGGCCGTGGCTGCCTATGAGAAGAGCATCCAGACGGCGTTCCGGGAGGTGGCCGACGCATTGGCTGCCACCGACACGCTGCGGCGCGAAGAGGTCTCCCGGCGCAAGCTGGCCGCCACAAGCGCAGAAAGCCTGCGCCTGGCCTCGGTACGCTATCGCGGAGGGGTGGACAGCCATCTGCGGTATCTGGACGCCGAGCGCAGCAACTTTGCCAGCCAGATGGCCTTGATCGAGGTGGCAACCCAGCGCCAGATGGCGTTGGCCGCCTTGTTCAAGGCCTTGGGCGGCGGCTGGAACGCTGCGAAGGATCTGCGCAGCTAAGGCGCTTTGAGGCCTCCCCGTGAAAGCCTGCCGCCGGCTTGCCGGCGGCAGGCTTTCTGTTTCCACGATCCGTTTTTCGCGGGGGCCCAAGTCCGTGCCGACGCATGCCTGGCGCGCCGGTCGCCGAAGATTTTGATAGCGCTTGGGCGGCCAAAGGTTTTTCCGTCGCGCTTACAATGCCGGCTGGGTGGCGCGTCATGGTGGCGTTCCAGGAAAGCAGCGAAGGTCGGGCCGCCTCGCTGCTTGATGACGTCCCCCTCATGATCGACATTTCCATCGAAGCGATTGCCGCAGGCATTTTTGCGGTTGCCCTGGCGCATACCTTTGCCGCCAAGCAGTTCGAGCGGCTTTCCCGCCGTTTCCCGCGCCACGCGGGCCTGTTTCATCTATTGGGCGAGGTGGAGATCGTCTTCGGCTTCTGGGCCATGGTGCTGATCGTGCTCATGGCGCTGTCTTCCGGCGGCAGCCAGGCCCTGCAATATGCGGAAAGCCGCAACTACACGGAACCCCTGTTCGTGTTCGTGGTGATGGTGATCGCCGCGTCGAAGCCGGTGCTGGCGACCGTCATGTCCCTGGTCAATGCCATTGCCCGCCTGTTGCCGGTGCAGACTTCGCTTGCCACGGCATGGCTGGGTCTGGCGGCTGTGCCTTTGCTGGGATCGCTGGTCACCGAGCCGGCGGCCATGACGATTGCAGCGCTCATGCTCGCTCCGCAGATCTTCAGGCCCCATGTTCCGGAGGGGCTGAAATACCTTGCACTGGGCGTGCTGTTCGTGAACGTTTCCATCGGCGGCACGCTGACCTCTTATGCCGCTCCCCCCGTGCTCATGGTGGCGTCGACCTGGCAATGGGACAGTGCCTTCATGTTTGCCAACTTCGGCTGGAAAGCCGCTGTTGCCGTGCTGGTGAACGCAACGGTTGCCATCGTGCTGCTGCGCAACCACCTGCGCCCCGCATTGCCCGGCAATGAAGACCTGTCCTCCACCGAGCGCGTGCCGCTGCCGGTGGTCCTGGTGCATCTGGTCCTGCTGGCGGCCGTGGTGCTGCTGGCGCACCACCCGGTGGCTTTCCTGGGGCTGTTCCTGCTGTTCCTGGGCTTCACGCAGGCCTATGACAGGCACCAGAGCCCGCTCATCATCAAGGAGGCGCTGCTGGTGGGCTTCTTCCTGGCCGGCCTGGTGGTGCTGGGCGGCATGCAGCAATGGTGGCTGCAGCCCATTGTCTCGGGGCTGCAGCCGCTGGCCCTGTTCATTGGCGCAGTCGGCTTGACGGCCATCACGGACAATGCAGCCCTGACCTATCTTGGCTCCCTGATTGCGGATATTCCCGAGCAGTCCAAGTACATGCTGGTGGCTGGCGCCGTGGCCGGTGGCGGGCTGACCGTGATTGCCAATGCCCCCAATCCCGCGGGCGTGGCCCTGCTCAAGCGCGGATTTGCCGATGAAACCGTTGGCGCTGCAGGATTGCTGCTGGGCGCGCTGGGGCCCACGGCCGTCGCCATTGCCGCCTTCATGCTGCTTTGACAGGCAACGGTGCGTCATCAAATATTCACCAGTGCCGGCTAGGCTGCCGGCAATTGTGAAGAAAGTGATGCCATGAGTTTCGAAGACCGCGAGGAACTGGTCCGTCGCATCGAGAACGATCTGCTGGACAGCCTGGACGAAGAGCTGGAACTGGAAATCGAAGATCGCACCTATGAACTGGCCGGATTCGATGGCGACGTGAAGGCCAGCCGCGAAAGCCATGCGCAGCGCGTGTCCTATTTCAAGGAGCTGTTCCGGCTCCAGGGCGAACTGGTCAAGCTGCAGGACTGGGTGGCTTGCACCAAGCAAAAGGCGGTCATCATCTTCGAAGGCCGTGATGCGGCAGGCAAGGGCGGGGTCATCAAGCGGATCACCCAGCGGCTGAATCCGCGCGTGTGCCGCGTGGTGGCGTTGCCGGCTCCGAACGACAGGGAGCGCACGCAGTGGTACTTCCAGCGCTATGCCGCACACCTGCCGGCGGCAGGGGAAATGGTGCTGTTCGACCGCAGCTGGTACAACCGCGCCGGCGTGGAGCGGGTCATGGGCTTTTGTTCGGACGAAGACTATGAGGAGTTCTTTCGTTCGGTACCGGAGTTCGAGCGCATGCTGGTGCGTTCGGGCATCAAGCTGATCAAGTACTGGTTCTCCATCACCGACGAGGAGCAGCACCTGCGCTTCCTGGGGCGCATCCATGATCCGCTCAAGCAGTGGAAACTCAGCCCCATGGACCTGGAATCGCGCCGCCGCTGGGAAGACTACACGCGCGCCAAGGAAGCCATGCTCGACCAGACGCATATTCCGGAAGCTCCTTGGTGGGTGGTTCCCGCCGACAACAAGAAGCAGGCCAGGCTCAATTGCATCAGCCATCTGCTGTCGCAGTTTCCCTACGAGGAGGTGGCGCGCCCCGAGGTGAGGCTGCCGGAGCGCGTGCGCAATGCCGATTACATCCGCCATCCTGTGCCGCAGGACATGATTGTTCCGCAGACCTATTGAAGGCACCTTCGGCGCAAGCAGACCCATGGTATGGGGGGTATGCCTGTCATCTTTTTGACACGCTGGCCGCAAACAATGGCTCCTTTGTTCTGTGCGGGGCAGTTTGCGTGTCATCCACTTTCATTGAGGCGTCTCGTGCTTGCGGGGGCGGGGCTGGGCCATGAGTGATGCGGTTGCCTCTGCGCCACTGGCTGCTGATGACGCAGGGCTGATCTGCGGTTGGCGCTTCTTCTGCGAACCCCAGCAGCCCGCGCAGGCCATGACGGCCCAGTCCGCCGCCGCGTGGCTTGCATCATCCGGCAAGAGCGCATCTGCCGGATCGGACAGTGGCCCGATACAGGCCGGCGGGCGCCGGGATTTTCTATGGCTGCATTTCAACTTGGCCAACACCCAGTCCCTGCGCTGGCTGCAGCGCCACGCGGCGCTGCCTCCTGTCTTCTATGCGGCCTTGCGGGAAGGACTCACTTCCACGCGGATCGAACGGGCCGACGATTCGCTGGTGGCCGTGCTCAACGATGTGAATTTCGAATTCAACTTCGATTCTGCCGACATTGCGACGTTGTGGATCTGCCTTGACGAGCACCTGGTCATCACCGCGCGCACGCAGCCGCTGCGCACGGTGGATGCGCTGCGCGCCGCAGTGCGCGAGGGCGACAGCCCGGCAAGCACCGCAGAGCTGCTGGAGCATCTGATGCGAACGCAGGCGGATGTTCTGGTCAAGGTGGTGCGCGAGACCACGGTGCGCGTGGACGATATTGAGGACGCCGTCCTGGCGCAGCGCTACCACCATCCACGGGCCCGCCTGGGGAGCTTGCGGCGGCTGCTGGTGCGGCTGCAGCGTCTGCTGGCCCCGGAGCCGGCGGCACTTTTCCGCCTGCTGCAGCAGCCTCCGCACTGGATGGGCGAGGACGACCGCAGGGGACTGGCGGCCGCCAGCGAGGAGTTCTCGCTCATGCTGCGCGATATGCAGACCTTGCAGGACCGCATCAAGCTGCTGCAGGAAGAAGTGGCGGCGGCGGTGAACGAGGACAACAGCAACAGTCTGTTCGTGCTGACCGTCGTGACCGTGCTGGCGCTGCCCATCAATATTCTTGCGGGGCTGTTCGGCATGAATGTCGGAGGCATCCCGCTGGCCGAGCATCCGCACGGCTTCTGGATCGTGGTTTCGCTGGTTGCAGGTTTCACCGTCGTGGCGGCCTGGCTTGCATTCCGCAAGCGGCGCCAGCCGGATTGATCCCTCGCTGCCAGGCTTTCGGTGGAGGGGATCTTGGGAGGCCACCGGCCTATTGACCCGGATGCGCCAGTATCTTTTCTCAAGGCCTTCGCGGGGGAAAACATGACAATGGATCGCGCAGCGCACGGCATTGCGCTGTGCATCCACTTGCCATGAAGGGAGAACGAAAGTGACCAGCAAGAATACGATTTGTCTCTGGTACGACGGCACGGCCCTGGAGGCCGCGCAGTTCTATGCGAAGACGTTCCCTGACAGTGCCGTGAAGGCCATCCACCGTGCGCCGGGCGACTATCCCGCCGGCAAGCAGGGGGATGTGCTGACGGTCGAATTCACTGTCATGGGCATTCCCTGTCTTGGCTTGAACGGCGGCCCGGCGTTCAAGCACAGCGAGGCGTTCTCGTTCCAGGTCGCAACCGAGGATCAGGACGAGACGGACAGGCTGTGGAATGCCATCGTGGACAACGGCGGGCAGGAAAGCGCGTGTGGCTGGTGCAAGGACAAATGGGGGCTGTCCTGGCAGATCACGCCGCGCATCCTGTCCGAGGCGATCGCCGATCCCGATCCTGCCGCCGCCAAGAGGGCTTTCGAAGCCATGATGCAGATGACGAAGATCGACATCGCGACGATCGAGGCCGCACGTCGCGGCTAGGGCTATTTCCATTGCCCGGGGATGGCCAGGGACGCTAGACTGCGACCCGCTGTCAGGCAGCCTGAAAAAACACAATAACCAGATCCGGCCCGCCAAGGGCCTGCCGTGCTTGCGGCCTCAAGAACAATTCTGGTAACCCTTGCGAATTGCGGATCTCCCCCTTCAGGGCGGGCTGACCGGATTCGCTTTCTTCCTCTTTCCCTTCCCATGCACATTCGGTTTTCTGCCTTGCAGCCATCGCCGGCCGTTGCGGCGGCGCTGCTGTCAGTCTTGCTGCTGGCCGGCATTGCTGCAGGACATGAAGGACACCGCGTCGCACAGCTTGCGGTCTTGGCGCTGCCTGCCTTGCTTTGCTTGCGTTTCCCGCTGAAGAGCCGTTGCTGGCGCATATGCCGCTTGATTGTCGTGAGTGGCACCATGGGGCTTTTTCTGGTGGACGGTGCAGTGCGGGCCTTTCTCCAGGCCGGCTATCGCGCCTTGCCTGACAGCTCGCTGGTTCTGGCTGCGGTGGCCAATACGACTCCCCGCGAAATTGCCGAATATGTGTCTTCACAGAAGAACGGTCTGCTCGTGGCCGGCCTGGCGTTGCTTCTGGCATGGGTTGCTGCCACATGGCTGGCCGCGACATGCAACCGTCACGGGGCAGCGGTGGGAAGGGCTGGGCGCTGGGCCATGGTGCTGCTCGCACTGGTGTGCCTGGTGGGCTTGGCCAGCAAGCCCTGGCGGCGCCACCATCCGCTGCTGTTCTGGCCGGCCTGGGTACAGTCGGTACAAGCATTGCAGCATTCCTGGTCCGACCAGCGGGAGCAACGCGGCGCGCTGCTTGCCAACGCACATTCGGCTGCAGCGCGCATCACCCTGGCAGCGCCTTCCACGGTGGTACTGGTTCTGACCGACAGTGTGAACCGCGACAACATGAGCCTATACGGCTATCCGCGTGATACCACGCCCGAGCTGCAGGCCTTGCGGCAATCAGAGCGCGATCACCTGCTGGTCTTGCGCCATGCATGGTCTGTGGAGCCCAGCACGGTGGCCTCCCTGAGCGGGATTTTCAGTTTCGGTGCACGCGACCAGGACGATCCGGTACGCGACACCCATCACCTGCTGGCCTTGGCGCGCGCTGCAGGCTACCGGGTCTGGTGGCTGAGCAACCATGACGACATTGCCATCGACCAGCAGCATGCCCGATTGGCCGACTTCGTGGCGATGAACAACCGTGAACCGGGACGGTCTTCATCGAGCCTGGACGGGGAGCTTCTGGACGATCTCGATGCGGCATTGCAGGACAAGGCGTCCCACAAGCTGATCGTGGTTCATCTTCTGGGAGCGCACCCGCACTACCATCTGCGGATTCCGGAAGCGATGCGGCCTTTTCCCGATGCTCCAGATGCCGTGGATGCGGAAATGCTGAGCGAACAGCGCCCGGCCTGGCTGCGCTCCATGCGCCGTACCTATGACCGGGCCATCCGATACCACGATTCGGTGGTGGCCCAGACCTTGCGCCTGGCGCGGCTGCATGCGCCGCAGCATGGGCATGCAGCCTGGATGTTCCTGTCCGATCATGGCCAGGAAGTCGGCCACGATATCGATCACGCGGGCCACAGCCCCGGCACGATGGCCGGCTACCGGATTCCCACGCTGCTCTGGCGCCACGGAAAGCCTTTTGACCACGAACTGGCACGGCGTCCTTTTCGCGCCGACTGGAGCGGTTGGGTACTGGCTGACCTGATGGGATTGAGCTGGGCAGGAATGGACCGGAGCCGCAATGTGCTCGATCCAGCTTATGACTGGCAAGCTCCCCAGCTGGCCATATCCATGGCACGGTACGACCACTAAGGCATTGCCGTATCCATACACTTGCGCGGCGGCTGGCTCCAAAGAAACCCGACCCTGACTCAGCGGATTGCCGTAGCCGCATATTGCCCATGGGAGAGTGGCAATGCAGACGGCCGGTTTTCATTCCGGTTTCTGATGGAGCCACAATACCGTCGCAGTCGCGAGCCGGTGTGGGAATCAGAAAGCCATGCTGCCTGCATCAGCAGGACCCCGGATATTGGCCGTGGTGGAAGAATCCGGACTGCAAATGCCTGCTCGGCATCTCTGATCACTTTGTTACATATTGTGCTTGAAACAGTTCGGCAGTAAAGGATCTGCTGTGGTTTGCCCAGAGTGAGCGAGAGAAACCTCAGTTTCGACTGCACCCCATGAAATACCTATCGCTTCTGTGGCTACGCCATGGGATAGCGTGGGCAGCGCCGGGAACCAGCAGGAAGAGGAGGGCATTTACATAGCGAGGGACGCCTATTGGAGTTTGGGTGAACCCTTGCCTATCTCTCTTTCCGGGGATTCCATGTTCAGAAGAAGCTATATTGGCTGCGGAAAATTTTTCTGATACCAAGAATTACTCCATGAAACAATATGCTTGTATGCTTTTTACAAAGAAAATAGATATTGAATATGGGTTCGGATTCCTATCTTCTCACTAGCCAAGGAGCGTAAATGAACACACGTACAGCCTCATATCAGGAACTGCTGGCGCAGCGCGAAGCTTTGGAGCAGCAGATTGCTGCCGCCCGCAAGGAAGAGGTGGCCAATGCGGTACAGAAGATCCAGGCGCTGGTTGCAACCTTTGGCCTGACCCCGGAAGACGTTTTCCCCTCCGGCAAGAAACGTTCGACAACGGCTGTGGCTCCAAAGTACCGTGATCCTGCAACCGGGCAGACCTGGACGGGGCGCGGCAAGCCGCCCGCCTGGATCAAGGACAAGGATCGCGCGCAATTTGAAATCAGATGAGCAAAGTGAACGCAAAGCAAAGTGGCCCCCGGAGGCCACTTTTTCATGGTATGCGCATGAGTCGTGCTCCATTTGAAATGCCTGCCTGCAGGCCATGCGTTGCTTCCGAATTCGGAAATGCAACGCATTCCCGGCATTACGACTGCACTATTTGCAGATAAAGCCCGTTTCACGAAGATGGTATTGGGCGATGACAATTGTTTGCAATCCAGGGATTGCATTCACTTAATCCGCATGCGAGTGGTTTTTCGGTGCAATCGCTTGTATCTGGCGGCGATCAGCAAATTTACGAGCCGGTGTGGGAGCTTCACGAACCCAATTGAAGTGCGCAATGGCCGCCTCTGGAACTGATGTCCTGGCAACAAAAGCGAAGTGAGATCTTCGTTAGTAACAATGAAGTTACACTTTGCAAAATAACAATAAAAATCTTCACAGTTCTTGTTGCAGCACAAACAGTCAACCATCCACGAGGGACAGAGATGAATCAACTGAAAATTTCCACAAGGCTGGCCATCTCATTCATGGTCATGATGCTGCTTCTGGTAGTGCTGGGCGGTGTCGCGCTTCATGGCTCGTCTGCTCAGCGCTCGGCACTTGGCGAAATCACCCAGAGGCGTATTCCCATCATCCGGATGCTGAACAACATCACGGACGGGGCAAATGAGCAGGCCATCCAGTTTCGCAATCTCGCGCTGTTCACTACCGAAAAAATCCAGAAATCCGCACGTGCAGTCATCCAGAAAACCCGCAGCGAAGTCGTGGCGGAGATCGACGCCGTGGACCAGCTCATTCGTTCCGAGCAAGGCAAGGCCTTGCTGCAGCAACTGAAGCAGCGGCGCACGGTGTTCATCAGGTCGGGCGACGAGTTCCTCGCCCTGCTGGAACAGGACCGGCGGGAGGAAGCACAGGCACTGCTGGAAAACCGGCTGCGCCCGGCCCAGCTCGAATACCAGGGCACGATCCGTGAATTGCTGGATCTCCAGACCAAGGCCTCGGAACTGGCCAGCCAGGAAGCGGAAGCTGCGGCCCACGGCCTGTGGCGAAATGTCCTGATCACCGGTGCCGTGGCCCTTGCGTTGGCCATCTTTCTGGCGCTTGGCATCATTCGTTCTATCTCGCGTCCCCTGGCCCAGGCCGTGGCGGTCGCGGACCGCGTGGCCAATGGCGACTTGAGCGGTCGGATCGAAGTGCAATCCAAGGACGAGATGGGTCTTTTGCTGGCCGCTTTGCAGCGCATGCAGCAGAGCCTGGTGAAGACGGTGACCGCCGTGCGCGGCAATGCCCAGGGCGTGGCATCGGCCAGCACCCAGATTGCCGAGGGCAACAACGACCTGTCCGGCCGTACCGAAGAGCAGGCCAGCGCGCTGGAGGAAACTGCTGCCTCCATGGAGCAGCTGGGCTCCACGGTCAAGCAGAACGCCGACAATGCACGCCAGGCCAACCAGATGGCCGTGAATGCCTCGTCCGTGGCGGCGCAAGGCGGCGAGGTCGTGGCTGAAGTGGTCGAGACCATGAAGAGCATCGATGACAGCAGCCACCGGATTGCCGACATCATCGGTGTGATCGACGGCATTGCCTTCCAGACGAATATCCTGGCCCTGAATGCCGCCGTCGAAGCGGCCCGTGCCGGCGAGCAGGGCCGTGGCTTTGCCGTGGTGGCCGGCGAGGTGCGCGCCCTCGCCCAGCGCAGCGCCGAGGCAGCCAAGGAAATCAAGCAGCTCATCAATACCAGCGTGGAACGCGTGGAGCGGGGTTCGCAACTGGTCGGCAAGGCGGGGGATACCATGGCGGAAGTCGTCACGGCCATCCGCCGCGTAACCGACATCATGGGTGAAATCAGTGCCGCCAGCCATGAGCAGAGCACCGGCATGGCCCAGATCGGCGAGGCCGTCACCCAGATGGACCAGACCACGCAGCAGAACGCCGCGCTGGTGGAGGAGATGGCTGCCGCTGCCAGCAGCCTCAATGGCCAGGCGCAATCGCTGGTACAGGCCGTGGCGGTATTCAAGCTGTCTGCAGACGAGCAACCGCCAACCGCAGCCATTGCGCCTTCTCGCGACCGGGCGAAGGTACCTGCAAAGCCCATGCGCACGCCGCCAAACCCCGCCTCTGCAGCACAGGCTGTGCTGCGCCGCCCCGCCAGCGTTTCCGAGCCCGTGCGAAGCGTTGCACAGGCAGCCGGAAAGGAAGAGGAGAACTGGGAAGTTTTCTGAAGCGCTCCAGGGCGAGGGACCAAGGGCGCTGAGAAGCGCTCTGCCCAACCATGCTTTGCGGCCCGGGCAAAGCACTCCGTCAATACCAGGACAAAGGGCTTGCAGGAGCCATCATGCAAGCCCTTTTCTCATATGCAGGCGAAAGAGCGCCAACTGCCACGGCGGCCCGCCGCTGGACGCCCTGGCTGCCGCTGGCGTGTGGATCGCTGCAGTCCGGCCGGCTGCTAGAATCTGCCCGCGCCCGCAAGGGCGCTTCGTTTCGGCAGGTGCTCGCTTCTTGGAGCGAGTGAAACGGGAACAAGGTCCGGTCGCCCATGACCGCATGCCTTGGCTGCCCCCGCAACGGTATGCAGGAAAGCACCCCCAGCAAGACGCCGCAGGCGCTTGCAGCCACTGGACCGGCTCTTCTTTCGCTTCGCGAATGCCTGAGCCCCCGGGAAGGCGGGATGTGGATTCAGCGATGGATCGCCTGCGAGCCCGGAGACCGGCCCGCCGATGACTTCCTGTGCCGGCGCATGCGTCGGTGCTTGCTACAACTGTCTGCGGGGTGCGGATGGCAGCCGGAATGCAACAGACTTTGCCGCCCGCGGCAAGGCCGTTGCCTGCGCAGCTTTCCCATCAGGCGGTTTCAGCCTTTTGTCGAAATGCGCAACACATCAACACGCTTTCCGGCGTTTGCCTCTTCCCTTTTCCATCCTCCGTCTGTCCTGCGTGCCCGCGGCACTGCGCTGCAACTGGCCCTGCTGTGGCCGGCCGCCGCGCTGGCGCAACAGACCCTGCCCGAAGTGACGGTGCAGGAAACCCGGCAGGCCGACGCCCCGCTGGAAACGGACCGCCGGGCCCTATCTGCAGCGCATGTGGATGTGCGGGTCCTGGAACTGCCCGCCAGCGTCAGCGGTGTATCGGCCGTGCAGATGGCCGAGCGTGCGGACCATGGCGTGGTGGAAGCCGCGACGCGTACCGTGGGCCTGTCGGCATCCAGCGAGCCGGGCAATGGCGGCCTGTCGTTCTCCAGCCGCGGTTTTGCGGGCCCGAATTCGGTGGGCGTGGCCGAGGACGGCATCATGCTGGGCGTGGCGGCCGGCACCATCGCTTATCCCGACAGCAGCTGGGGGTACGAACGCCTTGACGTCCTGCGCGGCCCGGCATCGCTGATGTATGGCAGCGGCACCATGGGCGCCACCGTCAATGCCGTGCGCAAGCAGCCCGAACGCGAGCGCTCGGCCGAGCTGCTGCTGGGCGCCGGCAGCCGTGGCACGGTACGTGCAGGCCTGGGCAGCACCGGCGCCATCGGCGATACGCTGAGCTACCGCCTGGACGCCTATGGCGAGCGCTCCGATGGCGAGCGCCCGCTCGACAACTCCCAAAGCGGCAAGCTGATGAGTGCGTTGCGCTGGACACCGCGCAGCGATGTGACCGTCGATCTGACGGCGGACATCAGCAACCAGGCTCCGTCGCGCTACTTCGGCACGCCGACGGTGGATGGACGCGTGGTGCGCGAACTGCGCAACATGAACTACAACGTGAGCGACAGCGACCTCCACTTCCAGGATCGCCGCTTCAAGGCCGGGGCCGAGTGGCGGGTGAACGACCTGATCACCGTACGCAACGCGCTCTACCACTTCAGCGCCGATCGCCACTGGAAGAACATCGAGGGCTATGGCTACAACCCCGGCGCAGGCACGGTGGATCGCTACGACTATCTGGAGATCGGCCACGCAGTCCAGCAAAACGGCAATCGCATGGCGCTGGAGTTCAAGCCCGCCAACCACCAGATCGCCATGGGTTGGGATGCCTCGCAGGCCAATTTCCGCAGCTACAGCAATTCGCCCTATACCGGCGGCTCCACCGTGTCGGCCTTCAATCCGGTCAATGGCTACTGGGACAGCACCGATCCCTATCTGCCCCGCACCAGCTCGCAGCTCAGGCAGAACGCGCTGTTCATCGAGGATGCGTGGAAGATCGGCGACCAGTGGCTGCTGATGGGCGGCATCCGCCGCGACTGGTATGAATTCTCGCGGCTGGATCTGGTCAGCGGCGCCGCGCTCGACAAGGCGCTGAACGCTACCTCATGGCGCCTGGGCCTTACGCGGCAACTGACGCAGCGCTCCAGCGTCTATGCCCAGGTCAGCACCGGCCATGATCCGGTCACCAGCCTGCTGTCCCTGTCCAGGTCGTCCACCGGCTACACCTTGAGCAAGGGGCGCCAGCAGGAGGTCGGCTTCAAGCAGCAATTGCCCGAAGGGCGCGGCGAGTGGACGGCTGCGCTGTTCCACATCGTCAAGAACGACATCGTCACCAGCGACCCCGGCAACCCGGCCCAGTCCATCCAGGGCGGCAGGCAATCGTCGCGTGGCCTGGAGCTGGCAGGCGCCTTCAGCGTGAACAAGGCTTTCCGCCTGGAGGCCAATGCCGCCTATACCCATGCCAGGTACGACGAACTGATGCGCGGCACCGTCAACCGCGCGGGCAACCGCCCGGCCAATGTACCGCGTGTGACGGCCAACCTGTGGGGGCACTACCGCATCGACGACTGGCGCGGATCGCTGGGGCTGCGACATGTGGGCGGCCGCTTTGCCGATGAAGCCAATTCCGAGCGCATGCCCGGCTACACGGTGGTGGATGCGGTGCTGAGCTGGAACGTGAACCCCAGGACCACGCTGAGCCTGATCGGCCGCAACCTGACCCAGCGTGTCTACGCCACCTCCGCGTACAACACGCAGTGGTTTCTGGGTGCGCGCCGCAGCGTGGAACTGACGGCCCGGATGCACTTCTGATGGCAATGCGCGCGAACCTGCTCACCGCCTGCATTGTGCCGCTGGCCCTGCTGGCGGTAGCCTGCTCCGAGCGGCAGGCGCCTGCACCGTCGCAATCTGCCGCAGTGCCTGTCCTGCGGCATGAACCTGCCGTGGTCGTCGACGTCTGCGGCCAGCCCACCCGGTATGACCGCGTGCCGCAGCGCGCCGTGACCTATGACGTGAACATCGCCGAGATGTTCCTGTTCCTGGGCCTGGGCGACCGGCTGGCCGGCTACGCGGGCATTCCGTCGCAAAAGGCCGCCAGCCCGCAGCTTGCTGCCTGGCTGGAGCGCGTGCCCGATCTGTCGGCCCAGGGCCTGGAGATGGAAGCGCTGCTCGGCCTGCAGGCGGACTTTGTCTTCGGGGGCTGGAGCTATGGCTTTCGCCCGGGCGGCGTCACCCCGCAGCGGCTGGCCGACCATGGCATCGACTCCTATGTGCTGTCCGAGTCCTGCATCCGCGTGCAGCAGCGCGAACGCGTGGCGCTGGACGATGCGTTGAAGGACATGGAGAACGTCGCCGGCATCTTCGGTGTGGAGCGGCAGGTCCGTCCACGCATCGACGGACTGCGCGCGTCCATCGCGCAGCTGCGGCAGCAGATGCACGGCGTGGCGCAACGCCCGCGGGTATTCGTGTATGACAGCGGCGAGAGAATCCCCACGACCGCAGGCCGCTTCGGCATGCCCCAGGCCATGCTGGACGAGGCCGGGGCGGTCAACATCTTTGCCGACCTGCCAAGCAACTGGCCCCAGGGCAACTGGGAGGATGTGGTGCAGCGCGATCCCGAGTGGATCGTCATCGTGGACTACGGCACGCCCAATGCCCGGGGCAAGATCGACTTTCTGCTGCAGAAAAAGGAGCTCGAGGCGGTGAGCGCCATCCGGCAGCGCCGGTTTTTCGTCATGAGCTATGCCGAGGCCACGCCGGGCCCGCGCAATGTGGAGACCGCGCAGAGGCTGGCTGCGGCCCTGCACCCCGAGCGGCACATCACGGTCGCGCCGGTGCAATTCAGCAAGGAGGTGGTGCATTGACCGCCGCCCTGACCCCGGAAATGTCGCTGGCCGTCATTTTGCTGAGCCGGGGCGCCGCCTGCGCCGCGGGGGGCGCCGAGCTGGCGCAACTGGCCGCGCGCGTGCAGGCCGCCATGGCCGACCAGGGCATGGCGCCGCTGCGCGTGCAACCCGCTTTCGTGGATCGCCGCGAGCCAGCGCTACCCCAGGCGCTGGATGCCTGTGCCACCGCGCAGACCGTGGTCATCGTGCCCGTGATGGTGCCTGACGAGCCTTCGCTGCGGCGCTGGCTGCACAAGCTCGTCATGCGCTGGCGTGCCGGGCGCGCAGCGCACATGCACGGTCCGCGCCTGGTCTTTGCCGAACCGTTGCTGCAGGCGCCACGGCTGGCCGACCTGCTGGCCCATGCGGTGCTGCAATCGCTTGAGGCGCCCGACGTGCCTGCCGTGGTGGGCGAAGAGGCCTGGGAGCGCGATCCCGCCGGCTGGTCCGGCGTGCCCGAGCACCGGCACCATGTGCTGTGGTGCGTGGGGCCGCGCTGCGCGGCCAGGGGCTCGGTGCAACTGTGGCCGCGGCTGGCGCAGGCGGTGCATGACACGCCTGGCCTCAAGAAGCAGGTCATGCCGCTGCAGACCCAGTGCCAGTACCCTTGCAACCATGGCCCGCTGATGATCGTCTATCCCGACGGTGTCTGGTACGGGCCGCTGGCCGAGGCCGACATCGGGCGCGTGCTCGCCGAGCATGTGCTGCATGGCCGCGTGGACGCGCAGCTGCGCGTCCACGGGCCGCAAATCCTGGCCCCTTTTCGAATTCCTGCTTACCCTTCCGGAGATTGATCCATGCAAACCACCAAGATCCCCGCCACCATCGTTACCGGCTTTCTGGGCAGCGGCAAGACCACGCTGATGCGCCACATCCTGCAAGAAGCCAAGGGGCTGCGCGTGGCCGTCATCGTCAACGAGTTCGGCGAGCTGGGCATAGACGGCGAGATCCTCCGGACCTGCGCCATCGGCTGCCGGGAGGAGGGCGGCGCCGACGCGCCCGAAGGCCGCATCTACGAACTGGCCAATGGCTGCATGTGCTGCACCGTGCAGGAGGAGTTCTTTCCGGTGATGCAGGCGCTGGCCGAGCGCCGCGCCGACATCGACGTGCTGCTGATCGAGACCAGCGGCCTGGCCCTGCCCAAGCCGCTGGTGCAGGCCTTCCAGTGGCCCGAGATCGCCAGTGCCTTCACGGTGGACTCGGTGGTCACCGTGGTCGATACGCCGGCCACCGCCGCTGGCCAGTTCGCTCACGATCCGCATGCCGTCGACGAGCAGCGCCAGGCCGATCCCAACCTCGACCACGAGGCCAGCCTGCACGAGCTGTTCGAGGACCAGCTCTCGGCCGCCGACCTGGTCGTGCTGTCCAAGGTCGATCTGGTTTCGCCCGCCGAACTGGCCCGGGTGCGCGCGCTGGTCGCGGGCGAGGTGCCGGCCGAGGTCAAGATGGTCGAGGCCGAGCAGGGCCGCGTGCCGCTGTCCGTGCTGCTGGGCCAGCAGCGCGCGGCCGAGGCCCATATCGACGAGCGGCACTCCCACCACGACCACGACGAGGACCATGACCACGACGCCTTCGACGCGCTGCACATCGACCTGGGCGCGGTGGACCGCGAGCGCCTGCTGCAGGCGCTGCAGGCCATCGTGCAGCAGCACGCGGTGCTGCGCGTCAAGGGCTTCGCCGCGCTGCCGGGCAAGAAGATGCGGCTGCTGGTGCAGGGCGTGGGGCGGCGCTTCGACGCCTACTTCGACCGCGCCTGGACGGCCGGCGAAGCCCCGGCCACGCGCCTGGTGTTCATCGGCCAGGGCCTGGATGCGGAGCGGCTGCGCACGGCGCTGGCGGCGGCAGAGGCTTGAGATGAAATCAGCCTCCAGCCCTTATCCACCAAGCGCAAGCTGCTCTATTTTCTGAATCATGCACCTGCTCAGCACCCGCCCTGGCGGCTTTGTCGAAGACGACAGCATCATCACCCGGCTCGACCAGACGCCCGCCGAGATGGTGGTGCTCAGCTCGGCCGACACCACGCTGTCGCTGCTGGCCGATGCCTACCGGCTCTGGCAGCAGGCCGAGCCCGACGCCCCCACGCTGCGCCTGGCCAACCTGCTGCACCTGCGCCAGAGCGCATCGCTGGACCTGTACATCGACGAGGTGCTGCAGCATGCCCGGCTGGTCATCGTCGACCACCTGGGCGCCGAATCGGCCTGGCCCTATGGCATCGAGCAGCTGCGCAAGCTCGCGCAGCGGCGCGGCCAGCAGCTGGCCATGTTTTCGGGCGACAGCCAGGAGGATGCCGAGCTGCTGGCCAAGGGCACGCTGGCGCCCGAGCACAGCCGCGCGCTGTGGCAGTACCTGCGCGCCGGCGGCCTGGCCAATGCGCGCGAATTCCTGCGCATGGGCGCGGCCTGGGGGTTGGGCCGCAGCGTGGAAGGCGCGCCGGTGCGCGTGCTGCCGCCCGTGGCCGTGCATGTGCCGCTGGCCTGGATGGATCCGGCCTCGGGCCGCATCCCGGGCCTGGACGACCTGCAGGCGCGCTGGCAGCCGGGCGCGCCGGTGGTCATGCTGGTGTTCTACCGCTCGCACCTGCTGGCGGCCAATACCGAGGCCTTCGATGCCCTGGCCGAGGCGCTGCTGGCCGAGGGCCTGAACCCGCTGCCGCTGGCGCTCGAGTCGCTGAAGGACGCGCTGTGCCTGCAGACGCTGCGCGCGCTGTGCGCGGCGCAGGGCGTGCAGCTCATCCTCAACACCACGGCCTTTGCCGCGCTGGGCGAGCATGCGCGCGGCGGCGCGGAGGCCGATGCGCTGGCCGGCGACATCCCGGTGCTGCAGGTGATCGCCAGCGGCGCCAACCGCGACGACTGGCTGGCCGATACCCAGGGCCTGCGCCCGCGCGACATCGCCATGCAGGTGGTGCTGCCCGAGATGGACGGCCGCATCATGACGCGCGCCATGAGCTTCAAGGGCCTGGCCCACCGCTGCGAGCTGACGCAGACCGACGTGGTCGCCTACCAGGCCGAGCCCGACCGCGTGCAATGGATTGCCGAGCTGGCCCGGCGCTGGTGCCTGCTGCGCAGCAAGCCCGCGGCGGTCAAGCGCGCCGCGCTGGTGCTGGCCAACTACCCGGGCAGCGAGGCGCGCCTGGGCAGCGGCGTGGGGCTGGACACGCCCGCCTCGGTGATCGCACTGCTGGCGCAACTGGAGCGCGACGGCTGGGATCTGGGCGATGCGGGCGAGCGCCCCGCCGATGGCCAGGCGCTGATGGAGCGGCTGCAGCAAGGCATTGCCAACGACCCCGCTCAATGGCCGCTGCGCGCTGCCCGCCAGGGCTATTCGCTGCAGGCCTACCGCCAGCGCCTCGCGCAACTGCCCGAGGGCATGGCCGAGGCGGTCACCGCCCGATGGGGCGCGCCCGAGCAGGACCCCATGCTGCGCGAGGGCTGGTTCATGGTGGCCGGGCTGCAGCTGGGCAACGTCTTCGTCGGCATCCAACCGGCACGCTCACTCGACGGCCGTAACGACTATGCCCAATACCACGATGCCGAGCTGGTGCCGCCGCACCACTACCTGGCGTTCTATTTCTGGCTGCGCGACGCCTTCGCCGTCGACGCCGTGGTGCACGTGGGCAAGCACGGCAACCTCGAATGGCTGCCGGGCAAGAGCCTGGCGCTGTCGCAGCAGTGCTGGCCCGATGCCATCCTGGGGCCGCTGCCGCATGTCTACCCCTTCATCGTCAACGACCCCGGCGAGGGCGCGCAGGCCAAGCGCCGCAGCCAGGCGGTGATCATCGACCACCTGATGCCGCCGCTCACGCGCGCCGAGAACCACGGCCCCCTGCAGGAGCTGGAGCGGCTGGTGGACGAGTACTACGACGCGCTGCTGGTGGACCAGCGCCGCGCCGCGATGCTGCGCCGCCAGATCATCGACACCGCCCGCGGCCAGGACCTGCTGCGCGAGCTGGGCGTGGATGCCGGGCGCGCGCCGGACGAGCAGATCCTGGAGCGCATCGACGCCTACCTGTGCGAGCTCAAGGAAACCCAGATCCGCGACGGCCTGCACATCTTCGGCCGCTCGCCCGAGGGCGCGCTGCGCGACAGCACCCTGCTGGCGCTGGCGCGCTACCCCGCGGCGGGCGAGCAGGGCCTGCTGAACGCGCTGGCCGCCGACCTGCTGCCGGACTGCGACTGGAACCCGCTGGACATGGATGCCGCCGCGCCCTGGACGGGCCCGCGCCCGCCGGTGCTGGCGCAGATCGACGCCAGCACCTGGCGCCACGGCGGCGACACGCGCGAGCGGCTGGAGCTGCTCGCGCTGCGCGTGCTGGGACGGCCAGAAACCGCCCAGGACTGGCCGCAGACCCGGCAGGCGCTGGCGCGCATCCATGCGCAGATCGCGCCCGCGCTTGATGCCTGCGGCGGCGAGGAGCTGCGCCAGTTCTCGCGCGCGCTGCAGGGCCGCTTCGTGCCGCCGGGGCCCAGCGGCTCGCCTTCGCGGGGGCGCTGCGACACCCTGCCCACGGGGCGCAACTTCTACACCGTGGACACGCGCGCCATCCCCACGCAGACCGCCTGGGCGCTGGGCCAGCAGTCCTGCGACCGGCTGATGGCGCGCTACCTGCAGGAGCATGGCGAGTACCCGGCGGCCATCGGCATCTCGGTCTGGGGCACGGCCACCATGCGCACCGGCGGCGACGACATCGCCCAGGCCTTTGCGCTGATCGGCGTGCGCCCCCAGTGGGCGCCGGGCAGCCAGCGCGTGGTGGACTTCGAGGTCATCCCCGCCGTGGGCCTGCGCCGCCCGCGCGTGGACGTGACGCTGCGCATCAGCGGCTTCTTCCGCGATGCGTTTCCGGGCGTGGTGCAGATGTTCGACGCCGCCGTGCGCGCCGTGGCCGAGCAGGACGAGGACGCCGACGACAACCCCATCCGCGCCCGGGTGCTGCGCGATGCCGCCGCGTGGGCCGGGCAGGGCATGGACCCGGCCCGGGCCCGCGAGCAGGCGCTGTGGCGCGTATTCGGCGCGCCCGCGGGCAGCTATGGCGCCAGCATGCACACGCTGCTGCGCTCGGGCCAGTGGAGCGATGCCGGCGACTTTGCGCGCCACTACCTGCACTGGGGCGCGTTCGCCTACGGCCGGCAGGCCGACGGCGTGCCCGCGCGCCAGGCGCTCGAACAGCGCCTGCAGGGGCTGGACGTGGTGCTGCAGAACCAGGACAGCCGCGAGCACGACCTGCTCGACTCCAGCGAGTACTACCAGCACCAGGGCGGCATGGTGGCCGCCGTGCGCCACCTCGGTGGTGCCGAGCCCGCGGTCTACCATGGCGACCATGGCAACCCGCAGTCGGCGAAGATCCGTTCGCTGGCCGAGGAGATCGGCCGCGTGGTGCGCGCCCGCGTCACCAACCCCAAGTGGATCGCCGGCGCCATGCGCCACGGCTACAAAGGCGCGTTCGAGATGGCGGCCACGGTGGACTACCTGTTCGGCTTCGACGCCACCACGCAGCTGGTGTCCGACACGCACTACGCGCTGGTGGCCGAGGCCTATGTGCAGGACGAGGCCGTGCGCCGCTTCCTGCGCGCGCACAATCCCCAGGCCCTGGGCGACATCGTGCACCGGCTGCTCGAGGCCATCGACCGCGGCATGTGGGAGCAGCCCGGCGCGCTGCACGAGGCGCTGCTGGCGCAGATGCTGGAGCAGGAGGAATTCATGGAAGGACGAGCGCAGCAATGACACCGACATTCCCTTTATCGGCGATCCAGGGCCAGCCGCAGCTGGTGCAGGCGCTGCTGCTGGCGGCCATCGAGCCGGCGCTGGGCGGCGTGCTGGTCCAGGGCCCGCGCGGCACGGCCAAGTCCACGGCCGCGCGCGCGCTGGCCGAGGTGCTGGCGCCCGCGCCCTTCGTCACGCTGCCGCTGGGCGCGTCCATCGAGCATGTGGTGGGCAGCCTCGACCTGGCCAAGGCCCTGGCCGGCAGCGAGGTGGCCTTTGCGCCCGGCCTGCTGGCCCGGGCGCACGGTGGCGTGCTCTACGTCGACGAGATCAACCTGCTGCCCGACGCCATCGTCGATGTGCTGCTGGACGTGGCCGCCTCGGGTGTGAACCGCGTGGAGCGCGACGGCATCTCGCACAGCCACGCGGCGCGCTTCGTGCTGATCGGCACCATGAACCCCGAGGAGGGCATGCTGCGCCCGCAGCTGCTCGACCGGCTGGGCCTGTGCGTGCAACTGGCCAATGCGCAGGACCCGCAGCTGCGCAGCGCCATCGTCAAGGCGCGGCTGCGCTTCGACCTCGACCCCGCGGGCTTTGCGCAGGCCCACGCGGCCGAGCAGGCGCGCTTGGCCGAGCGCCTGCGGCAGGCGCGGCTGCGCTGCGCCGATGCCGGCCAGCTGCCGTGGAGCGATGCCGTGCACGGCGAGGTCGCGCAGCAGTGCATAGACGCCCGGGTGGACGGCCTGCGCGCCGATCTCGTGATGCTGCGCGCGGCGCGCGCCCTGGCCGCCTGGGAAGGCAGTGAGGACATCGGCGCGCGCCATGTGGCCGCGGTGGCGCCCCTGGTGCTGCTGCACCGTGCCAGCCAGGCGCCCGCCGACACCGCGCAGCGCCGGCCCCGTCGCCGGCGCGGCGCCAACACCGGCACCCGCGCCGGCATCAACACCGGT
Organism: Comamonas sp. w2-DMI; assembly: GCF_040187735.1. Taxonomy (NCBI): domain Bacteria; kingdom Pseudomonadati; phylum Pseudomonadota; class Betaproteobacteria; order Burkholderiales; family Comamonadaceae; genus Comamonas; species Comamonas sp. w2-DMI. Next base: position 280,354 of record NZ_JBANEL010000003.1, read on the forward strand.
GCCGCCTCCATCGCCCACCCCGGCGGGGAATGCGGGCCCGACGAACCCGACGCCCCAGCCCCGGCCCGGCGGGGCCGCGGCGCAGGGCCTGCAGCAGCCGCCCGCCGACTGGGG